>CACBGZ010000001.1 GCA_902538915.1 uncultured Pelagibacteraceae bacterium
GATTTTATAATCGTAGATATGCCTCCAGGAACTGGTGATGCACAATTGACTTTTTCTCAAGGTATTGAGATGAATGGAGCGATTATAGTATCTACTCCACAAGAAGTAGCATTGCTTGATGTTAAAAGAGGAATAAAAATGTTTGATAAGCTTGGAGTAAAAATTTTAGGTCTTATAGATAACATGAGTTCTTTCACTGGAGATGATGGAAAAAAATATGCAATTTTTGGTGAAGGCGGAGTTAAAAGAACAGCAGAGGAATTTAATAAAGAGTTTTTGGCTGAAATACCAATAGATCCAAATGTTGGTAAATTTGGAGATCAAGGAAAGCCTATAGTAGAAAGTGATCCAAACAATGAAATATCTCAAATTTATATTAATTTAGCAAAAAAAATTAAATCAATTTACTTTTAAAAATTAATATTTATTTGAAATCTTTAAATATAATCCATATTCTGGATCATCCTGAAAAAAGTCATAATGACTATCTAAGTTAATGTTAAAACCGTCAACTTCTCGGTTATGAGAAAGTTTGGCTGAGGTGTCTTGCATTGACATGGCATAAGAAGATTTACTTGTAGCTCTGTAATCAAGAGCCACTACAAAACTATCGTGTTTGAAAGACTCTCCTAAGTCTCTTGTATACTTTGTCATTAAATTAAAACCATTATTTGCAAGTAGATCAAAACCGATTCCACTGTAAATATTGTGGTTCGAATTATCTATACTACCAATAGCATAGGTATCGCTAGATGTGATAGTTGCATAAGAAAATTTTTGTTTCGTCGATGGGCTCAAGTCAGCATAATATTCAAAATCAAAATATGGAATAAAGGATCCAATTTCAAATTCATAAGTATTATCTAAACTGGTACCAAGAGAAGTGGTAAAGTTTCCAATAAATTGATCATGGAACTTTAAGTTAATTCCCTCCGCACCTGTTTCCTCATACTCTCCAAAATGAGTTAATCCATAATTAACTTTAAATCTTGGGGTAATATTAAATTTATCTCTGGAAATTGTATCTCTAAAACTTAAAGATCCATAAATTTGTTCTCCAGACCTTTCGCCTTTAGTGGATATGGTTCCACTATTATTAATTAAATCTGAGTTGATAAAAGTAGCACCAATTAGATGATCTAAAAATTTATTTTCACCCCTAGGTCGACTTTCATAAAAAGTAAAACTAAATGTACTCATATCAATAGCACTACCAAAACTTCCCACATCTACATCATCATTTCCAAATCTTAAGGCGATACCTCTCATTAAGTTATCCTCATTCTTTTTATCTGCACCAAATGTAATTGCAGAAGTATTTATATCTTTTGAGGAGGCAACAGACGTCTCTCCAATTTTTCCTATACTAATTGTCCCCTCACTCCAAAAAGACCAATTAGAATTTTGTAAACTTGATTCTGAAGAATTATTGCTTGTGAAATATAGAGGAATTAAACTCTCAGAAAGAGCATTTAAAATCTCATTATTGAATTGGAATTTAATATTTTGGTTAGTTAAATTAACTCTTTTGCTATTTCTTCTTAACCACTCCATTCTATTCAAAACTGGTGTAGTAGTATGCATCATTAGCTTTCTAGTAGACTCAGATTGAGATTCTACTGATGCAACGTCATCTTTATTTTTTGTTGGATCTATACAAGTAATAACCCCATACGCACAGGGTAAATCAAACTCTCTAACTAAATCCGATTCATGAAAATCTGTATAATAAAGTTTATTGGCACCTTGACTGAAATTAAAAGTTATTCCAGCAATACGTTCATCAGTTGCAGCATCATCGGTAACTGAGGTGTAGATCCCATTATCAGTTTCATTAAGGGATGCTGTATTAATTTCAAATGGAGTTGTAAGATTATAATCTTCTATGATGTTAGTAGAAGAACCGGTCCTTTGAGCCTTTACTATAAACATCTTATATCCATCTGAACTAAAACCAAACCCTTGATGCAAAAAATCTCCCTTTAGACTCGACATTGTTTTAGGATTACTATTTCTGGTCGAAGGATCAAATGGAGTAGAAAGATTATATTGTTCCAAAACTTGTGAAGATGATTGTAAAACATACATCTTTGTGCCATCAGAGTTAAAATCTAAACCTCTAGGATCACTTCCAAATTGAATAAATGTTTGATTACCAGCATCTGCATCACTCTCCAAATTACTTGTGTCATAAGGTGTGCTTAGAGTAAAAACATGTATTCCATCTTTATTATTAGCAGCTTCTGTTGTTAATATAAAAAGCTTTGTTCCGTCAGAATTAAATTTCAAATCTTGTGCTCTTTTTGTTGCCGTTGTTATTTCTTGTAATACAGGAGTGCCTGCGCTCTGAGTGCTGAATGGGACACTCAAAGGAACCTCAGATACATAACTTTTGTCAGATGTATGAAAACCAAGAACATACATTTTCGTTCCAGTAGGATTAAAAACAACACCAGTTACATGATCCATTTGAGCTTCAGGTTGATAATCATTTACAAAAATAGGTCCTGCAAAAGCAGTTGTATTAAAGTATAAAAAAATGATTATGAAAAATATTTTTTTTATAAGTTTCATCAATACTTTGTTTTTTTAGAGACTATATCAACTTATCTTTTAGATCAAAAGCAGTCATTAACTCATTCCATTCACGTTTGGATAATCCTGATTTTTCAGGATTAATTTTTTCACCACTAATTAATTTTTTAATTATTTCTTTACCATTTGAGGATACTTCAGTGCCTCCCACTCTATAATCCAAGAATGCTTCATAAGTAATTGGCACCCATCTTTTAACAGTATCTAACATAGCATCGGCATAAGCTCTTATTTCATATTGTGCATGATGATCAGCTCTTAGTCTTAAAAAATTCATCAAGTTTAAAAGATCCGTTTTCCAATACCACTGGGTATAGGTATTTAGTGTTAAATTCATCCTTGCTAGTTCTCTTGCTAAACCAACTTGTTTTTCATCTATTACAGAGCCATCATATCTTTCATTAAGCATGGTTTCATAATTATCATAAGTTTGCTCTGCATCTTTTTTTAATAAATCTAAAACTTTTTTTGCTTGATCACCTGAAAGAACGTCTCCTCTTCCTTGTCTATTACTTTGAGATTGTGCAGCTAAATTTTCTATTGCTGGTAAATAAAACTCTTTATCTAAAATAGAATATCTTGCAGAATATTCGTTTACATTTGCTGTCCTATGTCTAATCCATTGACGAGCAATAAAAATTGGAAGCTTAACGTGATATTTTATCTCACACATTTCAAAGGGAGTACTATGCCAATGTCTCATCAAGTACTTTATAAGCCCTGCATCTGTTGAAACTTTTTTTGTGCCTTTACCGTATGAAACTCTAGCTGCTTGAACTATAGAAGTATCGTCTCCCATATAATCAATTACTCTTATAAAACCATGATCCAAAATAGGGATAGCTTCATAAAGAATATTTTCAAGTTCGGAAACTGTAACTCTTTTAGTTTTATTTTCCTGAGACTGCTGATCTTTAATTTCTTGTTGTTGTTCCTTAGTTAGTTTCATGAATAATTTATTGAATCTTTAACAATTACTTTTATATTAATCATGTTGGTTTTCCAACTATGACGATAAACGAATCTCGTAATAACCATTGCGGACGTGGGGGCAGTACCCACCACCTCCACCATTTACAACTTATGGGGGTGAACTAGATTCGACGGGTGACTAAAGGTTATTCTTTCGTTCGGAATTGTTCCTCCGTAAAGGGCTATTTTATAATTGCTAACGAAAGTTACGCACTTGCTGCTTAATTAACTTTGTTAATTAAGTAAACGGGGTTTGGGGCACCTGGCAACAGAACGCCCCCTAAAATATGAAAAAAAAAATAAATCAAACAATTAGTTGGAAAGGACAAAGTTTTAGGTATGCTAAAAAGGTTGAGCCGAACGGAGATCCACTTTTTGAAAAACATTTTTCTTTTTTTTCTAATAAAAAGATTAGAAATATGCTCGATGTTGGTTGTGGAAATGGAGATTTTTTAAATAACTTTTTAAAAAATAAAAAAATAAAAAAGGTTGGAGTCGAAACCTCACTGCAAACAATTAATTTTTGTAAAAAAAGACATAAAAACATTAATTTTAAAAAAGCATTTTGTCACAATTTACCTTTCTCAGATAATAAATTTGATTTAGTAAATGCTTGGTCAGTTATACATTGGATAGATAGAAACCATTATCTACAAAGTTTAGGTGAATTAATAAGAGTTACTAATAAATTTTTAATGGTAATGGATTTTTTTCCAAAAGTTGAACACAAAGTCAAATACAAACATGTACCAGGTTTTTTTACCTTTAAAAGTGATTTTGATAAAATATTGAATTACTCAGGTTACCTCAAAAAAAAGTTTGAATTAAATTACTTTATTAACGAAAAAACAAATAAATTGATAGTTCAAAATAATATAAGAGATAATATTCACCAAAGAAGAATGGTAATTTATGAGAAACAAATTACTTTACCCTTGTTCAAATATAAAATTTAAAATTGTAAAACAAAAATATATTTCAACGAAATCAATGGAATCAAAAAAGAAAGTGAGGGCAAATTATATGTTACTCTCAACGAAGAAATTTCATTTATTAAGTAAATATGCTGATTAGTCTACTTAGGACGAGAAACAGAACGCCCCTTTAAATGACTTTAAGTCGCAGTGAATATTTCTGACAAAAAATTAATTATTCCGTATGGAAACAGTTATACTTTTTTTATTAGCTATAGTAGTGATTTGGATTTTGTTTAGGCCAGTAACAAAAAAAGAGCTTGATAGGTACAATGATAAAGATAATTGGTCGAATATGGGATTTTAATATTAATTCCATAATTAAAATATAATAATAGACTCAAAATTTTGGTGCGGTCAGAGAGACTCGAACTCTCATGGACTAGGTCCACACGGCCCTCAACCGTGCCTGTCTACCAATTTCAGCATGACCGCAATATGACCCACATTAAATCAATGACAAGAAGGTTTCAAATTGATAAATTTAGTAATGGAATTTACTCAAGAAGTGAAAAATGCAACTGATCCAATCTATAAGAAGATTTCAAAGGTGATGCCTGAAATTGAATGGTCAATTCATGCTCCATATATTTATGAAATTAATAAACTTAAAAAAGAAAAAAATGCTGTAGTTTTAGCACATAATTATCAAACGCCTGAAATTTATCATGGTATAGCAGATTTTTCAGCAGACTCTTTGGCGCTTGCTGTGGAGGCTTCTAAAACTTCCGCTGATATCATTGTAATGGCTGGAGTACATTTTATGGCTGAAACAGCAAAACTTATGAGTCCAAATAAAAAAGTTTTGTTACCAGATATGAGAGCAGGCTGCTCATTATCTTCTTCAATTACAGGTAAAGACGTGAGATTATTAAAAGAGAAGTATCCAGGAGTTCCTGTCGTCTCATATGTAAATACATCTGCTGAAGTAAAGGCTGAGACCGATGTTTGCTGCACATCAGCAAATGCAGTTAAAATTGTAAAATCTTTAGGTGTTAAAAAAGTTATTTTTTTACCTGATGATTATTTAGCCAAATATGTTGCATCGCAAACTGATGTTGAAATTATTGCATGGAAAGGAATTTGTATGGTTCATGATCAATTCAATGAAAATGAGATTAAAGATATTAGAAAAAATAATCCAGGGATAAAAATAATTGCTCACCCGGAGTGTCCTCCAGAAGTGATTAAAGCTAGTGATTTTGCTGGATCAACTTCGGGAATGATTAATTATGTTAAAGATAATCAGCCTAAAAAAGTAATGATGGTGACTGAATGTTCTATGAGCGATAACATTCAAGTTGAAAATCCTAAAGTTGAATTCATTAGACCGTGCAATATGTGTCCTCATATGAAGAAAATCACTTTGCCAAAAATTTTAGATTGCTTAAATAATGAAACTGGCGAAATTATTATGGATCAAGAAACAATTGATAAAGCTAGATTGTCAGTAGAAAAAATGGTTGCTATCGGTAGATAACACTTCGTGTCAAAAATTATATTAAGTGAAAATTTTATCAAGGACAGAGTAAAACTTGCTCTTGCGGAGGATTTATACCCTCATGGAGACATAACTTCTAACCTATTAAAAAATAATAAAGTAATTAAAGCAAAAATAGTTTCAAATCAAAAAGCAATTGTTGCAGGTTTGCTATTTGCTAAACAGTCGTTTAAACAAGTTGACAAAAAAATAAAGTTTGTTTTAAAAAAAAAAGACGGGTCCAAAGTCAAAAAAAATTCAGTAATAGCAATAATAAAAGGCAAGGCTAATTCTATAATGATTGGAGAAAGAGTTGCATTAAATTTTTTATCTCATATTTCTGGAATAGCGACAAAAACAAATCAATTTGTAAAATTAGCTGGAAAAAAATGCAAAATTTGCTGTACTAGAAAAACTTTGCCAAATTATAGGGTTATCCAAAAATATGCAGTTAAATTAGGAGGTGGTACAAATCATAGATTTAATTTAAGTGATGAATTTTTGATTAAAGATAATCACATTGCAATTTCTGATTTAAGAGAATTAGTTTCATTAGCAATAAAATATAAAAGAGGGAAAAAAATTACAGTTGAGATAGATAATTTAAAGCAACTGAAAAAGATTATTGGACTTAAATTTAATACTATTTTGTTTGATAATATGAGTATTAAAAATCTTAGAACAGGCATAAGACTTGCTAAAAAACATTATGAAACTGAAGCTTCTGGGAATATAAATCTTAAAACTATAAAATCTATTGCTGCGACTGGAGTGGATAGAATCTCAATTGGAAGTATTACTCATAGTGCCCCTGCTATAGATTTCAAACTAGAAATCTAGATTATTGAATTTTTTTAATTTTTATTTTTCAAAAGCTCAGCCTGTGCTGCTGCCAATCTAGCTATAGGAACTCTATAAGGTGAACAGGAAACATAATTTAGACCAGCCTTTGAACAAAATTTAATACTCTTTGGATCACCACCATGTTCACCGCATATACCCAATTTAATTTTTTTATTTTGTTTTTTTCCTTTAAAAACAGCTATTTCTACTAAGTTTTTCACTCCATCATCAATAGATACAAATGGATCAATAGTAAAAATCTTATTATCTATATAATCATTTAGAAATTTACCACTATCGTCTCTACTTATTCCAAAAGTTGTTTGTGTTAAATCATTGGTGCCGAAACTAAAAAATTCAGCATGTTTTGCAATATCATCAGCCTTAATTGCTGCTCTTGGTAATTCAATCATTGTGCCCACTAGAAATTCAATTTTTGTTTTATTTTCTTTTTGAACTTTTTTCGCAGTATTGATTACTAAATCTTTCATTATTTTAATCTCAGCTTCAGTCGAAACTAAAGGAATCATAATCTCAGGAAAAGCAAATTTATTTTTACTTTTTTTAAGTTCTGCAAGAGCCTCGAATATCGCTCTACATTGCATTTCATAAATTTCAGGAAATGAAATACCAAGTCTACAACCTCTATGTCCTAACATTGGATTTTGTTCATGTAGTTCTTCTATCCTGCTTTCAATGTCTTTTTTGTCTGATTCAATAACATTGGCAACCTCAGAAATTTCTTTATCAGATTTAGGTAAAAATTCATGTAACGGCGGATCTAATAATCTTACAGTAACTGGAAGTCCATGCATAATTTTAAATATTTCCATAAAATCTTTTTTTTGATGTGGTAGAATCTTTTTAAGAGCATTAGATCTATCATCCAACGTTTTTGATAAAATCATTTCCCGCACAGATAAAATTCTTTCCTCATCAAAAAACATATGTTCAGTCCTACAAAGTCCAATGCCCTCAGCACCAAAATCTCTAGCTGTTTTAGTATCTAGCGGAGTTTCAGAGTTGGTTCGTACTTTAAGTTTTCTAATTTTATCAGCCCATCTCATTAATATTGAAAACTCTCCTGATATTTCAGGTTTTATAGTTGGTACTGTGCCTAAAATTATTCTCCCTGTGGAACCATCAATAGTAATTGTTTCACCTTCTTTGATTTCAGCTGAAGATGTCTTAAAGACTTTTTTATCATAATTAATTTCAATTTCGCTAGAACCAGAAACACAAGGTCTTCCCATTCCCCTAGCTACTACTGCAGCATGACTGGTCATGCCTCCTCTTGAAGTCAAAATTCCTTTTGCAGCATGCATTCCTTGAATATCTTCAGGAGAAGTTTCAACTCTTACTAAGATTGTATCTTGCATCATATCATTTAATCTTTCGGCCTCTTCTGATGTGAAAACTACTTTTCCACTCACTGCACCAGGAGACGCTGGAAGACCATTTGCTATAACCTTGATTGAACTTTTCTCATCTAAGGTTGGATGTAAAAGTGTATCCAAAGAGTTAGGATCAATTCGTAAAACAGCCTCTTTTTTTGTGATCAACTTTTCTTTAACCATATCAACTGCAATTTTTACCGCTGATTTTGATGTTCTTTTTCCAGATCGAGTTTGCAATATCCAAAGTTTACTTCTTTCAACAGTGAACTCTACATCTTGCATATCCTTATAATGTTTCTCAAGTTTTTTTAAAATTTTGTATAATTCGTGATAAATTTTTGGCATCGACTCTTCCATAGACACATCATTAACTTTTGCTTCTTTTCTCGCCTTCTTGGTAATATATTGTGGAGTTCTGGTTCCAGCTACAACATCTTCTCCTTGCGCATTGATTAAATATTCTCCATAAATATTTTTTGTTCCATCTGAAGGGTTTCTTGTGAAGACAACTCCTGTTGCACAATCATTACCCATGTTTCCAAAAACCATTGATTGAACATTAACTGCGGTTCCCCATTCAGAGGGAATTTGATTTAATTTTCTATAAACTTTCGCTCTTTTACTCTCCCAAGATAAAAATACAGCACTTATTGCTCCGAATAATTGATGATAAACATTTTGAGGAAAATCTTTACCTGTCTTCTCTTTAACTACATTTTTAAAATCTTTTATTAACCCATCCCAATCCTCCTCATCGAGATCCGTATCGAGCAATACACCTTTTGTTAGCTTATAATTTTCTATTAACTCCTCAAAATTGTAACTTTCAACACCCATAACAACATTTCCGTACATCTGGATGAATCTCCTATAACTATCTTTTGCAAATCTTCCGTTAGATGTATTGATGGCCAAAGCAACTACCGTTTTATCATTAAGTCCTAAGTTCAAAATTGTATCCATCATACCTGGCATTGAAACTCTTGCTCCAGATCTAACTGATAAGAGGAGAGGATTTTTTAAATCTCCAAATTTTTTTGACACATCTTTTTCTATTAGTTTAATTTCTTTCTTAATTTGGTTAATTAATTTAGAATTCAATTTTTTTTTATCCTTAAAAAAAATTTCGCAAACTTTTGTTGAGATAGTGAAACCAGGAGGTACAGGTAAGCCCATTCTTCCCATTTCAGACAAATTTGCACCTTTACCGCCTAAAAAATTTTGGGGATTTTTTAAATTTTTTGACTCTTTGGACTTAAAATTAAGAATTAAATTATTCATTATTGACTTTTAAAAATTGAAAATTTATGTAATTTTGAAACGTTTTACATAGCATATTTATAAGTTCCAAACGGTTTTTTCTTAAACTTTCGTTTTCCTCGTTAACTTTTACATTATCAAAAAATTCGAAAACTTCTTTTTTAGTTTCAGCTAAAATCGATAAAGATTTTTCATAATTTTCATCACTGTCTATAGTAGAATAATATTTTTTTATATAATTAATTTTTTTATATAAGTTTTTTTCAAAATCACTTTTAAAAATACCAGGATCAGTTATATCATTTATTTCGATTACATTATCCTTCATTTCGTGATCTAAAATGTTTGAGGCTCTTTTATAACTTGAATTAATGTCTATACCAATTTGACTGTTAATTACCTTATTAAGACACCTTGCTTTTTCAAAAGATGAAAATAATTTATTTAATGAAAATGATGATAATGTTGCTTCGATTATATCGTAACGTATTTCATTTTCTTTAAGATAGTATCTAAATCTATCTTTTAAGAAATAATGTAATTCATTTTTTAAATCTTTATTAGAAAGAATGTATCCTTGATCATCATAAAGACGTGAAGAATAATTCAAAAGGTCATTTATTTTTAAATTCTTTTTATTTTCTACAATGGTTCTTATTATGCCTAAGGCAATTCTCCTTAATGCTAATGGATCTTTCGAGCTCGTAGGTTTCTCGTTTATACCAAAAAAGCCCACTAAGGTATCAATCTTATCTGTAATCGATAATGCAACACTGAATGGTTTTTTTGGTACAATTGACTTAAGACCTATTGGTAAATATTGTTCAGAAATAGCCAAAGAAATATCTTTATCAAATCCTTGATGTTCGGAAAAATATCCTCCCAAAAGTCCTTGGAGTTCGGGAAATTCACCAACAAGATCAGAGGTGAGGTCGGTCTTGCAAATTGATGCTAGCAATTCAATTTTCTCCTTACTAATTAATAATTCATCTGAAATCATTCCACCAATTTTTCTCATTCGTTGAACTTTATCAAAATAAGATCCAAGACCTTTAAAAAAATTCACTGATTTTAATCCTGAAACCTTTTTAACTAGATTTTGAGTTTTATCTTTATTCCAAAAAAATTCTGCATCACTTAACCTTGCATCGACGACTCTTTCATTGCCAATTTTAATAAGTCCTTTTTGATCTTTTTTGTTTGCTACAATTAAAAATTGATTTGTAATTTCATTTTTTTCATTAAATGTTGGGAAATACTTCTGATGAGACTCCATTGTGAGTGTCAAAATCTCTTTGGGGACTGATAAAAATTTCTTATCAAAGTTACATAATAAAACATTTGGGCTATCTACTAAATTTACCACTTCATCCATTAATTGAGAATTTTCTTTAATTTTCAGCCCTCTTTTTCCTAGTATTCTTGAAAAAGATTTATTGATTATTTTTAATCTTTTATTCTGATTGATAATAACTGCATTACTTTCAAAAAAATTTTCATATTTCTTAAAATTTCCAAAGGATCTTTTTTTATCCTCAAAATCTTTATCTAAAAAAGTCTGGTTAGAAGAAACCAAATGATGAAATTTAAAACTTATAACTTTTTTATCGAATATTGATAAGATTGATTTTAATGGTCTTCCCCAATTTAAATCAAATTCGCCCCATTTCATTGATTTTTTCCATTGATAGTTACCCAAAATTTTTGGAATGAATTCGGTGAGTAAGTCATGTGTTTTTAATGAGGTTGCTTTAGTTTTATAAAAATAAAATTCATCCTTTTCAGTTTTTTTTTTAAATAAATCCTTTTTTTCAATTTTGTTTGATCTCAAAAAACCTTCCAGCGCTCGTTCAGGAGCACTAGTTTTAGGGCCTTTAATCTCTTTAGGTTTAATTTTAATTTGTTTATCTAGGCCTTCAAAAACTAAAACTAGTCTATTTGGAGTTGAAAAAGAAAAATTTTTTTTTGATTTAATTGATTTTTCCTCAAATAAATTTTTAAAGTCTTCAAAAATTTTTTCTCTTAAATTTCTCTGTAACCCTGCTGGAATTTCTTCACTAAATAACTCTAAAAAAAATTCTGACATTTATCTTTGCGACTCTACCCAAATTGCAGCAGCTTGTTTTGTGATTTCTCTTATTCGACCAATATATTCTGCTCTTTGAGCAACACTAATTGCTCCACGAGAATCTAATACGTTAAATATATGGCTTGCTTTCAAACATTGATCATATGCAGGTAAAGATATATTTTTTTCAACTAATGATTTTGCCTCACTCTCATGCATATCAAATATTTTAAATAAATTTTCTGTATTAGCATGCTCAAAGTTATAAGCTGAGAATTCTTTTTCCGATTGATGAAAAACTTCCCTGTAATTAATACCTTCATCATTCCAAACTAAATCATAAACGTTTTTTTTCTGTTGGGTAAACATACAAATTCTTTCAAGGCCGTAGGTTATTTCCACTGACACTGGTTTACATTCGAAACCTGCCATTTGTTGAAAATATGTAAATTGGGATATTTCCATGCCATCACACCATACTTCCCATCCAAGACCTGCAGCTCCTAGAGTTGGGCTTTCCCAATCATCCTCAACAAATCTAATATCGTGATCTTTATGATTAATTCCTATTACAGACAAACTTTTTAAATAAAGTTTTTTAATATTTAGTGGAGAGGGTTTTATTATAACTTGAAATTGATAATAATGCTGAAGCCTATTTGGATTATCTCCATATCTTCCATCTGTGGGTCTTCGTGAAGGTTGAACATATGCTGCTTTCCATGGCCTGGATCCAAGTGATCTTAGAGTAGTTGCTGGGTGGAATGTTCCAGCCCCGACCTCCATATCATAAGGTTGCAAAATTACACATCCATTTTTACTCCAAAACTTTTGGAGATTAATAATTGTATCTTGGAAAGTTTGAAATTTTGGTTTTTTTTTATTTTTTTTAGAGGCCATATTTTTGCCAAACTGATTTTTCCTCTAATATATTTGCTAATTGATCAACATGGTCATTTGAAGACGATAATTTTTTACTAAGCCAACTTTTTGATTTTTCAAATTTTTTAATAATAACATCCTCTCCAAATTTTTCTCTCAATACCTGATTTGCATTTCCTATTTCATCTATCAAACCAAGATCTTTGGCTTTTCTACCTGACCAAAATTCACCTGAAAATAATTCTACTTCAGATTTTTTAAGTTTTGATGATCTACTCTTTTCGACCACTTCTATGAAATCTTTATGTAAATCTAATTGAATATTTTTTAATCTTTCAATGTCTTCTTTTTTTTCATCTAGAAATGGATCTAATGTGCTTTTATTTTTCCCAGCAGTATGCACTCTTCTCTCAACACCTATCTTTTTTATCAATTCTGTAAAGCCAAAAGAAGAGTAAATAACTCCTATTGAGCCTATAATTGAGCTCGAGTTTGCGTAAATTTCATCTCCAGCACATGCTATAAGATATCCACCTGAGGCTGCTACATCTTCGGCAAAAACTATTACTTTCTTTTTATTTTTTTTTGCCTGTTGTCTAATTAGACTAAAAATTAAATGTGATTGGACTGGAGAACCTCCGGGAGAATTTATTGTAATTGCAACACACGGTGCTTTTTTAACCGAAAAAGCTTTTGAAATAATTTCCTCTTGACCAGCAAAATCTATACCTTGTTTAAATTTACCAACATTTCCAATTACACCACTTAACTTTATGTGTGGAATAATTTTTTTCTTTTTTAAAAAAGAGAGCATTTTGAATATTTATAGAATTTTTTTATGAATATAAAGACACCTTATAATTGAAGATTCAGGTGCGTCAATTGATAAGTATCAAAAGCAACTTATTGTACTAATTTGCTTGCTAAATGGGAAGTGTCATACAGCTAAAAAATAAAATTAATAATTCATATTTTCAACTTAAAAATTCAGTTGAAGATAGATTGATGTTAGTTGAAGAAAAAATAAAGTCTAAATTAGAAAGTAATGTCGACCTGGTTCAGAAAATGACGAAGTATCACCTTGATACGGGTGGAAAAAGATTAAGGGCTTTACTGACTCTAGGTTCTGCAAAATTATGTGATTATTCAAAAGGAACTAGAGATGTAAATTTAGCTGCTTGTGTAGAGCTTATTCACTCAGCAACTTTAATGCATGACGATGTAATAGATAACGGATCCATTAGAAGGGGGAGAGAAACTTTAAACAAAGTTTGGGATAACCATTCCTCTGTTTTGGTTGGAGATTATTTACTTAGTAGATGTTTTGAAATGATGGTAGATGATGGAAATATTGAGGTCTTAAGACTATTATCCTCAACTTCCTCTAAAATTGCTCAAGGTGAGGTTCTTCAATTACAGCACAGAGGTGAAGTAGATATGTTGGAGGAAACTTATTTAAAAATAATCTCTGCAAAAACTGCTGAATTATTTGCAGCAGCTACAAAAGTTGGTGCAATTTTGTCAGATGTGACATCAAAAGAAAAAGAGGCTTTAGAATTTTATGGAAGAAATTTGGGATTAACTTTTCAAATAGCTGATGATACTTTAGATTACAATTCTGAGTCAAAATTATTTGGAAAAAAAATTGGTAAAGATTTTTATGAAGGAAAAATTACTCTGCCAATAATTTTGTTATTTCAAAAAGCAAATCTTAAAGAAAAAGAAAGTCTAAAAAGTATTTTTTTAAAAAACAGCAGAGACGAAAATAATTTTAATTATACATTATCTTTAATTAAAAAATATGAAATTATTAAAGAATGTTATCAAAAAGCAAATCATTATATAAAATTAGCATCAAACTCGTTATCGATATTTAAAGACTGTAATGAAAGAAATATTCTTGAAAATTTAACTTCATTTAGTTTGTCAAGAGATTTTTAGGGACTTAAAAGACTTTTCGTCCAACTACCATTTTTATCTATAGAGTACTTTAATCTTTCGTGTATTCTATTATCTCCATCTAACCAAAATTCAATTGTTGAAGGTGTTAAATTCCAGCCAGACCAGTGGTTTGGTCTAGGTACATTATCTTTGTCACTGTATTTTTTTTTATAATTTTCTAAAGCATCTAAAAGTTCACCTCTGGTCTTGAGAATACTGCTTTGTTTTGAGGCCCAAGCACCTATTCTGCTATTATATGCTCTAGAATTGTAGTACTCGTCTGCAGTTTGATCATCTACTTGTTTCAGTGTCCCAACTATCCGTATTTGTCTTAGTAGACTCTTCCAATGAAAGCACATTGTAGCATTAGGATTTTCTTTAATCTCGTTTCCTTTCTGACTATTTAAATTTGTATAAAAAACAAATCCTTTTTCACTATGACCTTTAAGTAGAACCATTCTTACTGAGGGAATACCCTCTTTATTTGCAGTACCAAGTGCTAAAGCATTTGGATCATTAATTTCTTTTTTTTTTGCCTCCTCAAACCATTTTTGAAATAGTTCAAATGGGTTATCTAGATCTAAGAAGCAATTATTAAGCCCTAGTGAGTTTTTTTGATTCATAATTTAAACAAAATAATCTATACAATATAAATAATGTCATTTAATACTTTTGGAAAGTCTTTTCGATTCACAACTTGGGGGGAGTCCCATGGTCCAGCTATTGGGTGTATCATTGATGGGTGTCCACCGTTAATACCTTTAAAAGAGGCCGATATTCAAAAAGAATTAAACAAAAGAAAACCTGGACAATCTAAATTTACTACTCAGAGGAAGGAAGGTGACAAGGTTCAAATTCTTTCAGGAGTTTTTGAGGGAAAAACGACTGGGACCCCAATATCATTAATAATTTACAATGAAGATATGCGTTCAAAGGATTATAATGATATTAAAAATAAGTTTAGACCAGGACATGCTGATTTTACATATTTTAAAAAGTATGGAATAAGAGACTATAGAGGTGGTGGCAGATCATCTGCCAGAGAAACAGCTGCAAGAGTTGCAGCAGGTGCTGTAGCGAAAAAAGTTTTAGAAAATAAATTAGGAAAAAAATTTAAAATCATAGGAGCTGTAACCCAACTTGGAATATTAGGATGTGATACCAATAAATGGAATAATAAAGTTATTTCTAAAAACCCATTTTTTTGCCCAGATAAATCAATGTTAAAAATTTGGGAAAAATACTTATTAAGTATTAGAAAAGCTGGATCGTCATGTGGGGCGATAATCGAAGTAAGAGCAAACGGTATTCCTGCTGGATTAGGCGCACCTATATACTCAAAATTAGACTCTGACATAGCATCAGCTATGATGAGTATAAACGCTGTAAAAGGAGTTAATATTGGCTCAGGTATGAACTCAGCACAATTGTCGGGCGAGGAAAATTCAGATGAAATTTCTCAAAATAGAAAAAAAACAAATTTTAAATCTAATAACGCTGGAGGTATTCTAGGAGGTATTTCTTCTGGTCAAGAAATAATTGTTTCCTTTGCTGTAAAGCCAACCTCATCAATTTTAAAAAGCAAAAAAACAATTGATAAGTTTGGAAAGAATACAAGTATATCAGTGAAAGGTAGACATGATCCCTGTGTGGGTATTAGAGCTGTGCCTGTAGGTGAAGCAATGCTATCGTGTGTTTTATTAGATCATTATCTTCTACATAAAGCTCAGTGTGGTTAATTTTATTAATTTTGTTTTTTCAATACTATATTAGAGTTTAATAAATCTAAAACTTTCTCCTCAATTGAAACCGAGTCAAGATTTGCCACTTTGTACATTTTCTCTGGAGTGTCTTGATCTATAAAAATATCTGGCAATGTTAATGATCTAAATTTTAAATTAGAATCCATTAGACCTTTTTTTGTCAAAAAATTTACCACATGAGATCCAAAACCACCAATTGAACCCTCCTCAATGGTCATGATCGCCTCATGAGTTGTAGCTAATTGCCAAATAAGGTTTTCATCTAAAGGTTTTGCAAATCTAGCGTCAACAACTGTTATTTGTACACCTTTTTTTGATAAATTTTCTGTAGCTTTCAAAGTTTCATTCAGTCTTGCTCCAAAATTAAGGATAACTAATTTTTTTCCCTCTTTGATAATTTTTGATTTCCCTATCTCAATTTTTTCATTTATTGAAGGCAGAATTGAACCTAATCCTGTTCCTCTTGGATACCTAAAAGCGCAAGGTTTATCGTTTATGTCGATAGATGTATTAATCATTTTAACTAGTTCAGCTTCATCACTCGGTGCCATCACAATAAAATTTGGAAGAGTTGATAAATATGTTACATCAAAGCTTCCAGCATGTGTAGAACCATCGGCACCTACAAGTCCAGCTCTATCTATTGCAAACCTTACAGGCAAACTTTGAATTGCCACGTCGTGAACTACCTGATCATAAGCTCTTTGAAGAAATGTTGAATAAATTGCTGCATAAGGTTTATAATTTTCAGTCGCTAAACCTGCTGCAAATGTAACCGCATGTTGTTCAGCAATTCCTACATCAAAAGTTCGATCCGGGAATTCTTTACGAAAATTATCTAAGCCAGTTCCATCAGGCATTGCTGCGGTTACAGCAACAATTTTACTGTCTTTTTTTGCGTGCTTTATCAAAGTGTCCGAAAAAACTTTTGTATAGGAGGGAATTTTGCTGTTGCTTTTAACTTGTTTGCCTGTTTTCACATCAAACTTGGATACTCCATGATAATGATCTTCTGCTTTTTCTGCAAATGAATATCCTTTACCTTTTTTTGTTTTAATATGAATAAGTATTGGCCCTTGGTGTTTTGTGTCTCTGGCATTCTTTAAAATTGGAATTAGAGAATTCAAATCGTGACCATCAATAGGACCTATATAATAGAACCCTAGTGAACTAAACAAAGTTCCACCTGTTACTGCTGATCTAATTAAATCCTCTGCTTTTCCAGCTTTCGCACTAAATCTTTTTGAAAAAGCTGACATAATTAATTTTAAAGTCTCTCTTAAACTAAAGTAAATTTTTCCTGAAAAAATTTTTGCTAAGTAAGTACTCATTGCACCAACTGGTCTAGCAATAGACATATCATTATCATTTAGTATTACTATTATTTTAGTTTTAGAGGCACCCGCATTATTCATTGCTTCATAAGCCATTCCAGCACTCATTGCTCCATCACCTATTACTGCAATTACATTATCGGATTTGTTTGAAAGTTTATTTGCTACAGCAATACCCAAAGCTGAAGAAATTGAAGTTGAGCTGTGCGCTGCTCCAAAAGGATCATATTCACTCTCTGATCTTTTCGTAAATCCAGAAAGACCTTTTCCTTGTCTTATAGTTCGAATTCTATCTTTTCTTCCTGTTAAAATTTTATGAGGATAAGATTGATGGCCTACATCCCATATTAATTTATCATTTGGTGTATTGAAAATATAATGTAATGCAATACTTAGCTCAACAACGCCAAGACTTGCACCTAAATGACCACCAGTAACAGAGACTGCATCAATCATTTCCTCTCTTAATTCATCTGCTACTTTTTGTAATTTTGTTTCAGGAATTTTTTTTAGATCAGAGGGAAAATTTATTTCATCTAAGAATTCGTATTTTTTTCTCATTTTTTTCTATTCAAAATATAATTTAAAGTTTCAGATAAATTTTTTGAATTTGATCCATATTTTATTAATTTTTTGTTAATCTTTAAAATTAAATATTTAGCGTATTTAATAGTATTTTTATATCCTAGTAAACTAATTAGAGTCGCTTTACCTTTCTTTTTATCTTTTCCTGTTTTTTTTCCGGCAACAACTAATTTTCCTTTATAATCTATTAAGTCATCGGCAACTTGAAATAGTAATCCTATTTCTGCACCAATTTCTTCAAATTTCTTTATTTCTTTTTTACTTTTACTTTTCAAAATTAATGGGGCTGCACAAGCGAAACTAAAAAGTTTTCCTGTTTTTTTGATTTCCATTTCAATAATTTTTTTTTTTGAAATTTTTTTATGTTCATAATTTAAATCTAAAAATTGGCCGCCTGCGATACCAAGATGACCAGAGCTTCTGGAAATTTTATCTATCAAACTAATTTTAATTTTTTCTGAAACATTAAAATTTTTATGGCTTAAAATTTCGAAAGCTAAAGTTAAAAGAGAGTTACCAGCTAAAACAGCAGTTGACTCCCCAAATTTTATATGCGCTGAAGGTTTACCTCGTCTAATAGTATCATTATCCATACAAGGTAAATCATCATGTATAAGGGAGTATGAATGAATACATTCAATTGCTGAACCTACTATAATCAAGGATTTATAATCTATTTTAAATAAAGAACCAACATCAATTAGAATTTTTGATCTAATTTTTTTTCCACCAGAAAATAAACCATATTTCATTGGGGTAATTAATTCAGATTTTTTTTGTTTTTTTATAAATCCTTTTAAAAATAAATTTGTATCTCTAGCGATTTTATTTAGCTTTGCTTGCATTTTTTCTTAATATAATTTTTAATATATTTTCCTTAGTTTTTTTGCTGATATTTTTAACGTTTTCTTTAAATTTATTTTCAATAATACTATTAAGCTTTAATAATTTTTGATATTTTTCAATAGAGTCGTCTAAATTTTTTTGATTTTCTAGATCTTCGATTATTTTGTTAGCTAGTTTTGTTAATTCTTCAATAGATAAAGTGTTGTAATTATTATTTGTTAAATTTTTTTCTTTCATATAATACTCTGAATTAATACATGAAAATTAATCTTGCACATATTAAAAAAGCAAAAAAATACCTTGATAAAAATGAATGTATAGCAATACCAACTGAGACTGTTTATGGATTAGCAGGAAATGCTTATTCCGATGATGCATGCAGAAAAATATTTAAATTGAAAAAAAGACCAAAATTTAACCCTCTTATAGTCCATTACTATAATTACAATAATTTAGAAAATGATTGTATTCTCAACGAAAATTTTTTTAAACTGTATAAAAAATTCTGTCCTGGTCCAGTCACATTTATTCTAAATTTAAAAAAAAAATCAAAGATTTCGAAGATTGCAACTAATCGAAAAATGGCACTTGCAGTTAGATTCCCAAAACATTCTGTCACTCGAAATTTACTGAAAATAATTGATTTTCCATTAGCTGCTCCTAGTGCGAATATTTCATCTCGATTAAGCCCAGTTTGTTCAAATGATGTAAAGGAAGATTTTGGTAAAAAAATTAAATTTGTACTTGATGGTGGAAGATCATCAATTGGAATTGAGTCGACGATAATTGATATTAGAGATAAACCAAAAATTTTAAGATTAGGAGGTATAGACGTAATAAATATTGAAAAAATATTAAAAAAAAAAATTATAGTTAATAATAGTCCCACTAAAATTTCTGTCCCTGGTCAATCAAAAATTCATTATTCACCTGGAATTCCTATCAGATTGAGAGCCAAAAAAGCAAAAAATAAGGAAGCTTTTTTGTTTATAAATAAAAAAAAGAAAACACAATCAAATTATTATTTTTTATCTAAAAAGGGGAATTTAAATGAAGCTGCAAAAAATTTATACAGTACTTTAAGAAAAATTAAAAAAAACAAATATGAGTCTATTGCTGTTGCTAAAATTCCTAATAAAGGAATGGGTAAAACTATTAACGACAGACTGACCAGAGCATCAAAGTTCTAATGCAAGCAACTCTTCAAGTTATTGGATTATCAAAAAACTATAATGAAAAAAATGCTGTAAAAGACATCTCATTTAAATTAAATAAGAATGAAATTATAGGCATACTTGGACCTAATGGCTGTGGAAAAACAACAACAATTGGGATGATATTAGGATTATTAAAACCAACAAGTGGTAAAATATTAATTAATGGTATTGAAATAGAAAAAAACAGAGTTCAATTATTAAATAATTTAAATTTTATTTCTCCATATATAGAATTGCCAAAAAAATTGACTGTAAAACAAAATCTAATTGTATATGGCAAACTTTATGACATAAAAGACCTTAAAAAAAAAATTGAATACCTCTCTGAAAAATTGAGACTTGGTGATATAATTAACAAACTCACTGGAGAACTTTCATCTGGCCAGAAAAATAGAGTAAGTCTTGCTAAATCTATTATAAATGATCCATTAGTTTTACTACTTGATGAACCTACAGCATCTCTTGACCCAGAGACAGGAGATTTTGTTAGAAGTTTTTTTGAAGGTTATCAAAAAGAAAAAGGAACTTCTATTCTACTAGCTTCACATAATATGTCAGAAGTAGAAAGATTATGCTCTTCGGTATTAATGATGAATAATGGATCTATAATTGACCAAGGAAGTCCAGAAAAATTAATTCAAAAACATGGTCGAAAAAATATGGAAGAAGTTTTTTTGAAACTTACGAGGGAAAACTATGAATTTTAATAAAATGTACGGACTTTTTCTGAGGCATTTTTATCTAATTAAAAGTTCATTACCAAGAATTCTAGATCTTGTTTATTGGCCGACAATACAAATAATTCTTTGGGGATTCATTTCTAAATTTTTCTCTATTTATAGTGATTATTATAATAATACGCTTGGAGTAATTCTCACTTGCGCAATTCTTTATGACATTCTTTTTAGATCCAGTATTAGTTTTAATATGCTTTTTTTAGAGGAAATTTGGAGCAGAAATTTTACTAATCTATTTATTGCGCCATTAAAACTTAAAGAGATAATTTCATCTTTAATTTTTACGGCTTTAATTAGAACTCTAATCGGATTGGTGCCTGCAATATTATTAACATCACCTTTGTTTGGTATTTCTATATTAAAATTAGGTCTTCCCCTTCTTTTATTATTCTTAAGTTTATACATTTTTGGAATAACTCTCGGTTTATTTGTAAGTGCTGGCCTAATGAGATTTGGTCCCTCGTTTGAAAATATTGCTTGGTCATCTTTATTTTTATTAGCTCCACTTGGTTGTATTTATTACCCAATCGAAATTCTTCCAACTTTTTTTCAAATCATAGCAAAGGGTTTACCTTTAGTTTACATTTTTGATGAAACGAGAAATATTCTTTTAAATGGCTTAATAAATTATGAAAATTTAATTAAGGCATATGTTTTAAATATCATATATCTAGTTTGTGGAATTAGTTTGTTTTATTTCTCCTTTTTAAAAGCACGTATCAAAGGTACTTTAATCAATATGGGTGAATAGTTGGTGCGCCTGCTAGGAGTCGAACCCAGAACCTCCTGATCCGAAGTCAGGCGCTCTATCCAGTTGAGCTACAAGCGCATATAATATTAATATAACATTTTATGAAAAAAAAAATAAATTTGAAAGTAAAAGAAAATGATAAAAATTTTCGTTTAGATGTTTTTATCAGTAATAACAGCAAAGAGATAAGTCGTACTAGAATAAAAAATTTAATTTTAGATAAAAAATTAAAAATAAATAATAAGATTATCTTAGATCCTGCAAAAAAGCTTAATCCTGGTGATAAAATTAATTTAATAATTCCTGAGCCAAAAAAGAGCTCTCTAAAACCTTATAAATATAAATTGAATATTGTATATGAAGATGAGGACTTAATCGTTTTGAACAAACCCTCAGGTATTGTTATGCATCCTGGAGCAGGAAATTTTGACAATACAATTGTCAACGCTTTGATTAATTACGATAAAGATTCATTATCAAGTATTGGTGATAAATTAAGACCTGGGATTGTCCACAGGATTGACAAGAATACCTCAGGTCTAGTTGTTATAGCAAAAAATAATCAATCTCATGAAAACTTGTCACTTCAATTCAGCAAACATTCAATCACAAGAATTTACCAATTGTTAGTTTGGGGTAAAATAAGACCATCAAAAGGTAAAATAGAAACTTTAATTACAAGAAGTTCGAAAAACCGGCAAATGATGATGGTCAGTACTTCAAAAGGGAAAATGGCTATTACAAATTATCAAACGATAGAACTTTTTGAAAATAAAAATATTCCAACTTTAAGCTTGTTAGAATGTAAACTAGAAACAGGAAGAACTCATCAAATAAGGGTCCACATGAATTTCTTAGGCAATAGTATTGTTGGAGATGATAAATATAAAAAAAAATTTAAAAAAATAAAAAATATCAACCCATTATTAGAAGAAAAAATTATTAATCTAAAAAGACAATTTCTTCATGCTAAAACAATTGGCTTTATTCATCCAAAAAAGAATAAAGAAATGATATTTAATTCTATTTTACCCACAGAACTTGAAACTATTCTTAAAATGCTAAGAAAAACAAGCAAATAAAATATTGAAAAAAAAAAAATATTAATTAGATAAACTGTTATGAATACGGCTATTAAAAATAATCTTCCAATATTAAGTAATGAGGGCGGATTATCTGCATACCTAGAACAAATAAAAAAATTTCCAATGTTAGATGCTGAGGAGGAGTATATGCTAGCCAAAAATTGGAGAAATAATGGAAATGTCAAGGCTGCTGAAAAATTAGTTACAAGTCATCTTCGATTGGTTGCAAAAATAGCAATGGGATATAAAGGATATGGTTTACCAGTAAATGAGATGATATCTGAAGGTAATGTTGGATTAATGCAAGCAGTTAAAAAATTTGAACCTGAAAAAGGCTTTAGATTAGCAACTTACGCGATGTGGTGGATTAAAGCTTCTATCCAGGAATACATTTTAAGATCTTGGAGTTTGGTAAAGATAGGTACTACAACTGCTCAAAAAAAATTATTTTTTAATTTAAAAAAAATTAAAAACCAAATCGCACCTCAATCAGAGGGAGATTTAAGAAGTGAACAGGTAGATGAAATAGCAAATAAACTTGATGTAAGCAAAGAAGAAGTTGTTTCGATGAATCGAAGGTTATCTGGAAAGGAATTTTCATTAAATGCTCAAATTGGTGAGGATGGCGATGAATGGCAAGACTGGTTAGTAGATAAAGAATTAGATCATGACCTTAAATTTGCTCACCAAGAGGAAATGGAACAAAGAAAAGATTTATTAAAAAACTCCATTAAAGTATTAAATGAAAGAGAAAAAGAAATCCTATACGCGAGAAGATTAAATGATACTCCATCTACCCTTGAAGATTTAAGTAAAAAATATAAAATTAGTAGAGAAAGAGTTAGACAAGTTGAAAATAAAGCATTTGAAAAGCTACAAAAACATATGTTGCTACTAGCTAAGTCTAAAAATCTTTTACCTGTTAATTAAACTTCAAAAGGATTTTCAACTAGAATTGTATCATCACGTTCTGGGCTAGTTGATATACTTGAAATCTTTGCACCTATAAAATCCTGAATTGCAAATATATATTTTTTAGCATTATCTGGTAAATCATTAATATCTTTAATTCCGTTAGTTGAACTTTTCCATCCATCAAATATTTTGTAAATAGGTTTTATCTTTATTTGATCTTCAACAGCTGCAGGTAGGTAGTCTATTTTTTTTCCATCTAGATCATATTCAACACACATTTTAATCTTATCTAACTCATCTAGTACATCAAGTTTAGTCAATGCAATACCGTCAATTCCTGAAACTTTAATTGTTTGTCTAACTAAAACACCATCAAACCACCCACATCTTCTTTTACGACTAGTAACAGTTCCAAATTCTTTACCTCTGTTCCCTAATAATTCACCAATTTTATCCATCAATTCTGTAGGAAATGGTCCTTCACCAACTCTAGTAGTATATGCTTTAGTTATACCTAATACATAATTAATTGAATTTGGTCCACAACCAGTTCCTGTGGCAGCGCTTGAGGCAACTGTGTTTGAAGAAGTTACAAAAGGATATGTGCCATGATCAACATCAAGTAAAATACCCTGAGCACCCTCAAACAATATTCTTTTTTTATCTTTTTTATATTGATCAATTTTAAGCCATACGGGTGCAGAAAATTTAAGAATTTCTGGGGCGATTTTTAGTAGATCTTTTTTTAGCTGATTTTTTTCAAATAATTTTTTTCCCAATCCTTTTCTAATTGCATTATGATGTAATAAAACAGTTTCTAACCTTTGATCCAAATTTTTCTCAGATCTTAGATCCATAACTCTTATCGAGCGTCTCCCAACTTTATCTTCATAAGCGGGTCCTATACCCCTCCTAGTAGTCCCAATTTTACTTTT
The DNA here is from genome assembly GCA_902538915.1 of uncultured Pelagibacteraceae bacterium. Taxonomy (GTDB): domain Bacteria; phylum Pseudomonadota; class Alphaproteobacteria; order Pelagibacterales; family Pelagibacteraceae; genus Pelagibacter. The sequence continues at coordinate 24,581 of CACBGZ010000001.1, forward strand.
ACCGGCAGCATCCTCTCTAATCTCATCCATTTCACGATGAAAAGGCAAAATTAAATTTGCAGCCTCTGAAATCATGAAATTTTCTTGATTTACCTCTATACCTTTATCTTTAATCTCTTTAATTTCATCTAATAAAGCCCAAGGATCCACAACAACACCGTTTCCAATTATTGAAATTTTGTTTTTTCTAACAATACCTGATGGAAGCAACCTTAGTTTATAAGTTATTCCATCTATCACAAGAGTGTGTCCAGCGTTATGTCCTCCTTGAAATCGGATTACAACATCTGCTTGCTCAGACAACCAATCTACAATTTTTCCTTTTCCTTCATCTCCCCACTGCGAACCTACAACTGCAATATTTCTCATTATCTAAATATTTTTTTTAAATCAATTGAATTTAAATGATTAATCGGACCATGTCCTTTTCCAATTTTAGGGTTAGTTAATATTGCTGAATTTACATATTTAATTCCTAACTCACAAGATTTCTTTAAGGTTTTTCCACATGAAAAAAAAGAAGTAATAGCAGTTGATAACGTGCAACCAGTTCCATGAGTATTTTTTGTTTTCAATCTTTTATTTGAAAATATTTTAATTTCATTTTTATTAACAAATATATCATACAAATTATTCGACTCTAAATGACCTCCTTTAATTAAAACATTTGGAACACCAAATTCAATCAATTTATTTGCAGCAAAAATCATATCATTTTTGTTTTTTATTTTAATGCCAGTTAATACTTCTGCCTCAGGTATATTAGGCGTTATTAATGTTACTTTATTTAGCAATTTTTTTTTCATCACTTTTATTGCTTGGTCATTTATTAATTTAGAACCTCCTTTTGCTATCATTACTGGATCTAAAATAATCTTTTTTATTCTTATTTTATTTAGAGATTTATAGACTTTATTAATCACTTGTGTGGAATGTAACATTCCAATTTTGATAGCATCCGGCTTTATATCTTTTGTGGTATATATTATTTGATTATAAATTTCATTTGATGGTATCGAGACTACTGATTTCACACCACGTGTATTTTGAATAGTTACAGCAGTCAAAGCAGTCATAGAATAAGATCCTAAACAAGTGGCAGTTTTTATATCTGCTTGAATACCAGCACCTCCTGAGGAGTCAGATCCTGCGATAATAAGAATTTTTGATTTTACTTTCAAATTATTTAATTTTTTTTGAAACGATGTTAACACATTTTAAAAGAAGATTTCTATTCTCGCTTTCTCCCATTATTCTTATTTTTGACTCTGTGCCTGACCTTCTTACGAGTATTCTTCCTTGACCTTTAATAAGTTTAGTTACTAATTTGACTGAATTTTTAATTTCTGATTTATTGATAATATTCTTATCCTTCACCTGAATATTCTTTAATAACTGAGGTGTTTTTTTAAATTTATCAAAAAAATCGCTAGCTTTTTTTCCTTTTCTTAGAGCAAATAAAGACTCTAAAGCAACAAGTAAACCATCTCCTGTGGTCGCAAATTTACCTAGAATAATATGACCTGACTGTTCGCCACCTAAATTAAATTTATTTTTTTGCATCTTTTCTTTAACATATCTATCACCTACGTTAGCACGAATAAATTTAATACCTTTTTTTTTAAAAAATTTTTCAAGACCGTAATTTGACATTAGCGTTCCAACAACACCACCTTTCAACATCTTTTTACTTTTCCATCTTGTTGCCAAAGCAGCAATAATCTGATCTCCATCAATAATATTACTCTTCTCATCACACATAATTACTCTATCAGCATCTCCATCCAATGAAATTCCTATATGCGCCTTGTATTTTTTAACAGCTGATCTTATTTTTTTAGGAAATGTGGAGCCACAATTTTTATTAATGTTTAAACCATTTGGATTTACTCCTATTGCTATCACCTTAGCTCCTAAAGATTTTAATAATTCGGGTCCAGCTTTATATCCAGCGCCATTTGCGCAATCAATCACAATCCTGAGACCTCTTAAATTAAATTCTTTAGTAAAATTTTTTTTTAAAATTTTAATATAATCTTTAGTACCAGTTTCTAATCTTTTTACTCTTCCTAATTTTTCGGGTTTTGAAAGATTTTTAACAATCTTTTTTTCTATTAAGCTTTCTATTTTTTTTTCTATTTTATCTGACAATTTCATTCCATCTGGGCCAAATAATTTTAAACCATTATCATTATGTGGATTGTGAGAGGCTGTAATCATAATGCCCATATTCGCCTTCATAGTTTTTGTTAGCATTGCAAGACCATTTGTTGGCAAAGGTCCTAGGGTAAATACGTTCATACCTGCTGATGCCAATCCTGACACAAGTGCTGGTTCTAAAGTATAACCCGATAATCTTGTATCTTTAGCAATTACTGCAATTTGTTTTCTTTTTTTTTGAGATTTAAAATATGTTCCACTTGCTAAACCAAATTTAAAAAACATATCTCCATTTATATTTTCGCTGTTGATAGCTCCTCTAATACCGTCAGTACCAAAATATTTTTTTGTCATTAATTATTCATAAACTTTTTAAAAATCTTTAAGCCTTGTAATACTTCATTTACATCATGAATTCTTAAAATTTGAACGCCTTGCATCATTAAGTAAATTGATGATGCCGTTGTACCACCAATTCTAAGTTTACTATCATTTATTCCTGACAAATCTTTAATAAACCTTTTTCTTGAATTTCCAACAAGTATCGGAAAACCTAGAGAATGAAAAATAGAAATATTGTGAATTAGACTCATATTATGTTTCAAATTTTTTCCAAAACCTATACCGGGATCTAAAATTATATTATTATGCTTGATACCCTTTGATCTTATTAGTTTTATTTTGTCCTCAAAAAAATCATATACATCTAATAGTACATTTTCATAAATTGGTTTTTTTTGCATATTTTCTGGAAGACCTTTTGTATGTTGGATAACAAATGGAACTTTATATTTTTTAAGCACACTTAATGTGTTAACATCAAAATCTAGACCAGAAACATCATTAATCAGCTGCGCTCCTAGCTTTATACCTTTCTCCATAATATTTGACTTCCTAGTATCTAAAGATAATGATATTTTTTTTTTTATTAACAATTTTAAAATTTTATTTATCCTGTTCCATTCTAGCTTTTCTGATATTGATTTTGATCCTGGTCTTGTTGACTCACCACCAACATCAATTAAATCTGCTCCATCTTGTATTAGATTGATTGCATGATAAAGTCCTTTCTTCTTTGTATTGAATTTTCCACCATCAGAAAAACTGTCGGGTGTTAAGTTTAATATACCTAGCAAATTGGTCTTTTTAAAATTAAAATTTGAGAAATTTTTTTTCTTTGATTTAATTTTTTTTAAATCAAAATTTATTTTTTTTCTTAGTGATTTTGATAATTTTTTTATTTGGTTTATATGGATCCTTTTTCTTGATTTTCTAGTTAATATTTCAATTTGATCGAATGAGATCTCTTTTTTCTGACATAATGGTAAGGTTTTTCTTTTATCAACTAATTTTATTGAGTGATTACCATAATAGAAATTACACGCTCTTGTGTAATATCTAAACATTAAAATTAGTGAACAATTTTTGGTTTAAGGCCTAATGCTCCCATAGCAGAACCTTTGTCGTCTTCAACCTGTAAGTTTTCTTTATCAGCTGGATAAATGTTTTTATTTATAATATTCTCAATTTCTTCCCCAGTTAGGGTTTCATAAGTCATCAGTGCTTTAGCAATTTTATGCAAATCATCAATTTTTTCAGTCAATATTTCTCTAGCTTTATTGTAACCTTCATCGACTAATCTTCTAATTTCTTTATCTATTTTTTGAGCTACTTCTTCAGAAACAGATTGAGTTTGTGTAACTGATCTCCCTAAAAATACCTCCTCCTGATTTTCACCATACTCAACGGGACCCATTTCTTCACTCATCCCATATTTTGTTACCATTGCCCTAGCAAGTTGTGTGGCTTGATTTATGTCAGAGCCATTTCCACCTCCGGCTCCTGTTGAAATATTATCTTTTCCAAAAATTACCTCTTCGGCGACTCTTCCACCAAAGCATACTGCCAATCTTGCTTTTAAATATTTAATTGAATAGCCATGTTTATCTCTTTCGGGTAAATTCATTACCATGCCCAATGCTCTTCCTCTTGGAATAATAGTAGCCTTATGAATAGGATCGTAACTTGGCATATTGAAAGATACAAGAGCATGTCCACCCTCATGATAAGCTGTCAGCTTTTTTTCATCCTCAGTCATAACCATTGAACGTCTTTCCGCTCCCATCATGACTTTATCTTTTGCATCCTCAAACTCATTTAAAGTTACTATTCTTTTATTTTTTCTTGCGGCCAATAACGCAGCCTCATTAACTAAGTTTGCAAGGTCTGCTCCTGAAAATCCCGGTGTTCCCCTTGCAACGGTTCTTAAATTTACATCAGGGGCTATTTTGATTTTTTTGACATGTACTTTTAGAATTTTTTCTCTTCCAATGATATCTGGATTTGAAACTACTACTTGACGATCAAATCTTCCTGGTCTTAACAATGCAGGATCTAAAACGTCAGGTCTATTAGTAGCAGCTATAATAATTACACCTTCGTTAGTGTCAAACCCATCCATTTCGACAAGCAATTGATTAAGGGTTTGCTCTCTTTCATCATTGCCTCCTCCAAGACCCGCTCCTCTACTTCTGCCTACAGCGTCTATTTCGTCAATAAAAATTATACATGGAGAGTTTTTCTTTCCTTGCTCAAACATATCTCTTACTCTAGAAGCACCAACTCCAACAAACATTTCAACAAAATCAGATCCTGAAATAGTAAAAAAAGGAACTCTAGCTTCTCCAGCTATAGCTCTTGCCAACAAAGTTTTTCCAGTACCTGGTGGGCCAACAAGTAATGCACCTCTCGGTATTTTACCTCCAAGTCTACTAAATTTTTTAGGATCTTTTAAGAACTCAACTATTTCCTCTACTTCCTCTTTGGCCTCTTCTACACCTGCTACATCATTAAAAGTAACTTTGCCTTTAAGTTCGTTCATCATTTTTGCTTTTGATCTTCCAAAACCCATTGCTCCGCCTTTTCCACCTTGCATTTGCCTCATAAAAAAGATCCAAACTGCAATTAGTAGGAGCATTGGAAACCACGATAGCAAAACACCAAAAAGAGATGGCATCTTTTCATCAATAGGTGCTGCGGAGATACTAACTCCTTTTTCTGAAAGTTTTTCTATAAGGTTTGGGTCTTCAGGTGCATAAGTAGAAAAAGTATTTCCATTAGAATAGACACCTTTAATGTTTTTACCTTGAATATCAACTTTTACAACCTCACCATTCTCAACTGAAGTTAAAAATTCTGAGAAAATAACTTTGTTACCTTCTAGAGAATTTGTTTGTGGATTTTTAAACATATTATATAGACCTATCGTCAGAAAGACGATTATTGCCCACATAGCTATATTTTTTAAATTCATTAGTATAAAATAAGAATTATTATAAATTAAACAAGTGGCAATTTTGGTCTTAGGTAAAAAAAATTCAATTCTCTTTTGATATTATTATTGTTTCGTTGACCTTTTCTATAATGCAACCACCTATAGTTTGCTTATAAAAAGTGCGATTTTTGATTTTTGAGATAATTTTTTCTAACTTTTTGCCTCTAGCTGGAAAATCTTTTTGACCTACAAGTTTGATTGATTCTGACAGAGATCTTAAAATGATCTCTAATGGTTGTTTAAAATATTCATTTTTAACAATTAACTTTTTTCTTTTTAATGAAAAAATCGTATTTTTTTTAAGATTTTTACTAACATAGTGCTCTACAACATTGTTTGAATATTTTAAATTTTTAATTGTTATACCTAATTTCTTTTGGTCGAGCCCCTTTTTTTGAAGATCCTCTATAAGTTTTCTAATCTGAGTTCTGAGATATTTTTTATCTTCATTTGAAGGATCATTCACATAAAAATTAAATACTTTTTTTGCAATAAATCTAAGATCTTCCTTTTTTTCATCTATTAAAGGTCTTAATAAATTTTTTCCATTTATTTTAACTTCTTTGTCTAGAGATATTAATCCTTTTAAACCACTACCTCTCAACATTCTGATAAAAAAATTCTCAAAAAGATCATTTTTGTGATGTCCTAATAGAATATTCTTAATTTTAAATTTATCAGAGTGTGAAAATAATAATTCGTATCTTTTTTTTCTTGCTATCGACTGAATGTTTTTAAATGGTTTCCTGCCTACCCAGGTTAATATCTTTGATTCGATATGATGAGTTTTTAAAATTTTCTGGGTTTTTATTGCTTCTTTAGAGGAATCTGGTCTAAGTTTATGGTCTACTATTAAAAATTTTGCAACTAATCCTTTTTTTATTGAATAGATTTTGGCTAAAAATGCTAGAGCTAAACTATCTGGTCCTCCAGAAACTGCTACAACAAAATTTTCTGAAATATTCAGATTTTTTTCAAATTTTTTATAAACTTTTTTAATTTTGTGATTACTTAATTTTATTGCTAAATTCTTAGGAATTTTGTTTATTACATTCAAATTTTTGAGACTCATATTTAGCTTTTTGAATTACAGATTGGTTTGCTTCTGGGTACTGATTTTCAACACCGTTAATCATTTTACAACCCTGATCTTTCTCTCCAATCTGAACCATTGATACACCAAGCTTTAATAAATTTATAGGGGCTTTTTCCCCTTCAGGATATTTTTGATAACCCTCTAAATATGCGGAAGCAGCATCAGTATAAAGTTGTCGAATTCTAAATGTTTCTGCATACCAATACTGTGCATTACCAGCTAATTTATGTTCTGGATTTGTTAAAACAAATTCTCTGAATGCTCTTTCGGCTGTTTTATAATCTCCATTTTTTAAAAAGCTAGTAGCGAAATTATATTGTTTTTCTGCTGATGCATCAGGTAATATCTTTTCCTCCGATTGAAAAGTTTCTGTAACAATGGATGCAGTTGTCTCAACAGACTCTATTTTCTGAGTTTTTTCCTCTGTAGTTGTATCTTTATAAGAAATTGTGCCTAAATCTTGAGGTTGAGAACTTCCTGGTAGTTGCTCACTATCAGGTTTTTTAGAAACCTTAATTTCTGATTCATTATCTAAAGTTGATTTTTCTAAATCTTGAAATCTAATTTGATTATCAGCTTGTACTTTAGACAATCTATTCGATAACTTATCTAATTTAAAATTTATTTCTTCAAACTTATTTGTTAGTTCTTGAAATTGATTTTCAATTTCAGAAAGTTTGAGCAAATGTCTTGTTAAAACATCTTCTGAATTAAACTCAGAGTTAACAGAAATATTAGAATTTTCACCCGATGTATCATTTGACTTGGAGTAAACAGCTTTTTCAAGAGTTTTTAGATCCTTTTGAATTAAACTTAAAACTTCATAAATATCAGGATTGTCAGCTCTAACATTAAAGTTAATTAAAAAACTTAGGATCAATAATATAATTAAAAATGAGTCTTTTTTTTTAAAATGCATTAGATATTAATAGAAAAGACAATGATGGCAAAAAAAAGACCCTCAGTAACTTAACTAAGGGTCTTTAATATTTCGATTTTATTAATTAGCTTTTACAGTTACTGATCTTCTGTTTTTAGACCACGATAGCGGATTGGATCCAGAGTCAACTGGTCTTTCCTTTCCATAACTCAAAACTGAAATTCTGTCTGAAGAAACACCATAAGTCATTAGGTAATCTTTAGCAGCATTAGCTCTTCTTTCACCTAAAGCCAAGTTATACTCTCTAGTACCTCTCTCATCAGCGTGACCTTCTAAAACAATATTTATTTTTGAATTTTTTCTCAACCATGCAGCTTGCTTTCTTAAAGTTTCTCTCGATGCAGTAGTTAAAACAGATTCATTTGTAGCAAAAAATACTCTGTCAGGAACACCTGAGGCTAGATATTCAACTGTGTCTTTACCAGTGTAAACATCTCCTTGCATTTGACCTGTTCCAGCTTTTTTGGTTGCACAAGCAGAAAGTGCTAAACATGCAACAATTACCAAAAGCGCATTTTTCAAAATTTTGTTAAATTCCATAAAACTCCTTGATCAATTTACTTAAGTTTAATCTTCCACAATTAGATAGATGTTTCAAGTCTAAAAATCAAGCTAATTTATCTAATTACTTAATTTAATTTATCTAATTACTTAATAAAGATGACCAAGATGGGTCTGAAGCATCTGTAGGCGTCTTGACTTCACGCTCATTGTACCCTGTGAGGTCTATAGACCATAATTTAGCGGAGAAGCCCTTTCCTTTATCATCTGTTTTTGTTTCTCGATAAAAAATTAAAACTCTACCATTTGGTGACCAAGAAGGTGCCTCTTGATAAAAGTTTTCTGTTAGCAATCTCTCACCTGATCCATCAGTTCTCATAACACCAATATAAAATTTACCTTTATGTAATTTTGTAAAAGCAATCAAATCCCCTCTAGGAGACCAAACAGGAGTGCCATAAAGTCCCTTTCCAAAGGAAATTCTTTTTACATTTTTTCCATTACTTTCCATGACATATATTTGTTGATAACCACTTCTATCTGAATTGAAGGAGATAAATTTTCCATCTGGAGAATAAGAGGGTGAAGTATCAATTGATGGATGATTTGTGATACGGTCGACTACTCTACTCTCTAAGTCCATAGTAAAAATATCAGAGTTCCCGTCCTTGGCAAAACTCATAATAATTTTTTTTCCATCTGGAGAAAATCTTGGAGCAAAAGTCATACCTGGAAAATCACCTACTACCTCTTGAGTACCTGTCTCTATATCAAGCAAATAAACTCTTGGTAGATTTCTAAAATAAGAAAGATATGTCACCATTTGGCTTGTTTTGTTAAATCGTGGTGTTAGCACCAATTCGTTTCCAAGAGTTAGAAATTTGTTATTAAAACCATCTTGATCCATAATTGCTAATTTTTTTACTCTTTGAGTTTTTGGTCCTTCTTCAGCTACATAAATAATCCTTGTATCAAAATAACCTTTTTCTCCAGTTAATCTCTCATAAACTTTATCGGAGATTATGTGGCCAACTCTTCTCCAATTTGTGGGCACAGTCGTGAAAGCCAGTGCCATCATCTCTCTTCCCGCTAAGATGTCCCACAATCTAAATTCAACTCTTAATTTTTCATCAATAAAATTAACCTTGCCAGTAATTAATGCTTGAGCCTTAATTAATTTCCAATCTTCAAATCTTGGTTTTAAATTTGCAATGTCTGGTTTTTGAAGAAAAGCCTCTTTGTCTAATGGGTTGAATAACCCTGAAGTTTTAAGATTTCTTTCCACAATTTTGGATATTTCAGACCCAATATCTTTTTTATTAAGAATTTTTTGAAATTTAAATTTTGAGTCATTTTCTATTGCTAATGGTGAAACCGCTAATGGCAAGGGATCTAGATTACCCCTTGTAATATCAACTTTAATCAACCCCCATGCATTTATGGGAAAAAGAATGAAAATAAAAAGAATTATTTTTTTTATCATAATTTATTTTATCCCTCTAACATCTCTCTTGCATCAAAATTTAATTGTAAATCTTTCCACCTTTCATATCCTGATGATGGAACTCTTAGAGGTTGGCAAAGTTTTATTGCTCTTAAAGCACTTTCAGCTAAGACCTTATAGAATCCCTGTCCTGGCTTATTCATCCTAGCATGATCTAAAATCTCAGAACTTATAACACTACCGTCTGGTTTTAATTGTAATTTAATTCTGACTAACAAGTTTTCATTATAAGGCAAACCTAAAGGTATACTCCAACATCCAAAAATCTGAGCTTTAAGTGCATCCTCCTCACTTAAACTTAGACCAGCATTTTCAATATTCCTATCCTGATCTTGACTTATCTTATCTGTTTTTTTTAAAGTCTCAGCACTTTCGACTTTTGACTTATCAATTAGTGCTGCAATATTATTTGGGTCAAATAACTCTTTTTTTTCAAATTCTGAAACTTGCTTTACTTCGTTATCAATTTTTTCTGGGTTTTGCTTATCTTCTTCAACTTTTTTGATTTTCTCAATATTCTCATCTGGCATCGGAATTGAGTCAGGTTTTATTTTTTTAACTTTTTTTGGTGGTGCCTGCTCTGAAACTAGCTTTTCTTCCTTTTCTTTAATTTTTTCAATAATTTTTTTTGCTTTTGGGGCAAAAGGTATATTCGTTTTTTCTGATATTTGTATTAACTCAACTGAAACTATTGGAGGTAAGTTGATAGGTTTTTTTGCCAAAAAAGGTAAACTCATAGCCGTAATTGAAATTAATATTAAATGTAAAACTGAAGATATAATTATACTTCTGCTCAATTTAATTTACCTCTCTTTATATGGTTCAGAAATAAGTGCTACTTTCGTAAAACCAGATCCAGATAAAAGACCCATAATTTCAAGCACCCGTCCATAATTTATAGTTTTATCACCTCTTACATAAATTCTTGTGTCTGTTCTATTTTTTGAAACAGCCAAAACTTTTGCAATTATTTTTTCATATTCAACTTTAGATTCTTGAATAAAGATTTCACCTTTGGAATTTATAGTTAGAGTCAAAGGTTCAGTTTCCTCTGGGAGCGAGTCAGCAGAACTTTCTGGTAAATCAACTTGAACTCCAACGGTTAATAAGGGGGCAGTGACCATAAAAATTATTAGCAGTACTAACATTACATCCACAAAAGGTGTAACATTTATTTCACTCATTGGCTCTTTTGTAGAACGATTTAATTTAAAAGCCATCTTTAAATTATTGTTAAAAATCTTTTAGAAAAATTTTCTAACTTTTGGGAATATTTTATAGAATCATAATTAAACTTGTTGTAGGCAATAACAGCGGGTATTGCAGCTAATAACCCAAGAGCAGTTGCGAAAAGTGCTTCTGCTATACCAGGAGCAACAATTGCTAAACTAGTATTTCTTGAAATTGCTATTGACTGAAATGAGTTCATGATACCCCAAACTGTTCCAAACAATCCGATAAAAGGTGCAGTTGAACCTACAGTAGCCAAAAATGTAAAACCTTTACTGATTTTTGACATTTGTTTTTCTATTCCAGTTTCGAGCATAGTTGTCATTCTTGAATTTAAATCTGTTTTTGATTTTCTTTTAAGCAAATTCTGCATCGCATCTTTAAAAACTAATGCCATTGGATCTTCAGGATTTGCTGGCAAACTATTATACATTGACTCTGCAGATTTAGAATTCCAGAATTTTTTTTCAAACTCCTCAGAAGACTGGTTTATTTTTTTGAATAACCTTAATTTTTCAATAATTACAGCCCAAGAGTATATTGAACAAACAATTAAAAGAACTATCACAGATTTTACAATGATGTCTGCTCTTATAAATAAATTTATTAAAGAAAAATCAGCGCTTGACGCTAAGCCAACTGCTTGAGTAGAGATATCTGCTTCCATGTTGTCTTCTCACACTTAAATGTGTCATGATTTTGACTTTATATGTAAACTAATAATCGTCTTTTTTACAGGTTTCATAATAAAAACTTGAAATTAAAATAGCATCAGCTTTATTAGAGTCCTTTTTTTTTGATAATTGTTGTGAAAAATAAGGAAATATCTCAATAGCCTTTGTTCTACTAGCATCTTTTTGAGAATTTATTAAATTAAAATACTTTTTCCATTTAGCTGGTCTTACAAAATACATTGGCAGTTGCATTGAAGAGCAAATGCCTTTTAGAATTCCAAATGATTGACCAAAATTAAACATGCTTGTAACACCCTGACCTGGCATTGCTGACACTTGTTCGATTACAACTCTGATTTTATGATTTTCAAATTTATTAATTCTTTTTGATATTTCATTGTATATCTGAGAACCATTGACTTGTCTTTTATTTTTTTTTCCCTCTATCATTGTTGGCATTTCTATTACATCAATAATTTTACCATCCTCAAAAAAACAAATTGAACCAGAAATACCAGGATCTATTCCTATAATTAGCATAACTTAATTCCTAAATTCTACGTTTGAATAAACATTTTGTACATCATCATCCTCTTCTAAAGACATAAAAAAATTATTTAGATCTTTATTTTTTTCTTTAGGGAGTCTAATCTTATTTAATGGTATCCACGCTATTTCTGTAGATATAAAATTTATAATTTCTTTCTCTAATTCTTTTTTTACGTTGTAAATGTCACTGATTGAGCATTGAATTTCATGAAAATCAGATTTTGATTGACATTCATCAGCACCAGCATCAATAGCTAATTCAAAAATACGTTCATCTGAAATTTCTTTTCTACCTATTTTAATTATACCCAGCTGGCTAAAATTATGGGAGGCAGATCCTTTGGTACCAAGACTGCCACCTGCTTTCTGAAAAATAGTTCTTATATTTGATGCAGTCCTATTTTTATTATCAGTAAGAGTTTCAACAATAACTGCGATTTTCTCTGGTCCAAAACCCTCATATCTTAAACTTTCAAAATTCAATTCTGTGTTTAATGATGATTTATCTATAGCTCTCTCAATGTTATCTTTAGGCATGTTAGCAGATCTGGCAGCCTGTATTGCAGATCTTAATCTTGGATTCATACTTGGGTCTTTATCACCAAGCTTTGCGGCTACAGTGATTTCTTTAGATAATTTTGAAAAAATTTTTGATCTTTGCTTGTCAACTTTACCTTTTTTATGTTTTATACCCGCCCAATGTGAATGACCTGCCATAAATTATATTCTACTTTTAATTAAATCTCCATAAATGTAACTTTTTATTTTTGAAGCAAGCCCAGTTTCTAAATCGCAATCTACAATTACGCCACTTAAAGTGGCATCGCCTTTAGCTGGAAAATGTTTAATTGAATCTTTTTTCATAAATTTGTTTAATGAATTATACTTATTCATTCCAATTACTGAGTCATAATCACCACACATTCCTGCATCTGTTTGAAAGGCAGTTCCATTTTTTAATACTCTCGCATCATTAGTTGGTATGTGAGTATGAGTTCCGATTACTAGAGTAGCTTTACCATCAAAAAAATGGCCGATCGCATTTTTTTCACTTGTAATTTCTCCGTGAAAATCTACGACAAGTAAGTCATAGTCTTCTTTTAATTTGAACTTTTCTAAAAATTTTTTTGAGGTTTCAAAAACATCATCACATTTTTTCATAAAAACGTTTCCCATTAAGTTAAGGACACCAATTTTAACATCATTTTGAATTTTGAAAATTTCAAATCCTGATCCAGGTGCAGGTTCAAATAAATTTTTTGGCCTTAGCAATCTATTTTCTTTATCAATATAATTCATTATTTCTTTCTGATCCCATACATGATTTCCAGTTGTAATTACATTAACTCCACAATTAAAAAAATCTTCGCATATTTCTTTTGTTAAACCTACCCCAGCTTCTGCAGCATTTTCACCGTTCACGATTACGAAATCAATTTTATTAATTTTAATTTGCTCGAGAAGATTATTCATAATCTTAGAGCAGCCGGAAATACCAACTACATCACCTAAAAATAATATTCTCATTAATTATTACCTTTTACGGTATTAGTTACTATAAAATCCAACTGAATATCATTTTTAGTAATCGGTATTTTTTTAACTTTTTGAAAAGAATAAGCCAAGCCAATTGTTAAAATCTTCTTTTTTTTTTTTAATTTTTTAATATATCTATCGTAAAATCCCCCACCGTAACCAATTCTATTTCGATTTTTATCAAAAGCAACCAGAGGTACTAATAAGATATTGGGTAATTTAATAACATCTGAAACTGGTTCAGGTATACCAAATTTATTTATTTCTAATGGATCTTTTGTTGACCAGTGAAAAAAATCCATTTTATAATCTTTTCTAATCTTTGGTAGTGATAAATGATAATTATATTTTTCTAATTTTTTTAAAATTTCAATGGCATCAATTTCGTAATTATACGGATAATATCCTCCAATAACTTTACCAGTTATTTTTGATTTTCTAATAATTTTTAATAAAAATTTAGAATCAATTTTATGGTTTTTATAATTATTTGCTTTTCTAATTTTTAATATTTTTTTTCTTATGTCTGATTTTTTCACAGGAAATTATTTGGATAAATCCTCGAGACTTGCTTTTTCAACAAAACTTGATATTTCGTTGGCAGCTTCATCTATTAATTTTTCATAATTTTTTTGATTTAATTCAATTTCATTTTTTAATTTATTATGATTTTTGTTAATTTCTTTAATTTCCTCCTCTTTTTTATCTCTATATTCATAAATTAAAGTTTTCAATTCTTTAAATTTATCTGAAAGATTTTTTAATTCATTTTTTTTTTGTTCAACTTTTTTTTTGGTTTCGTGGTATTCATCCATTACTTTTACTGCTGTAATTAACAAAAGCTTGTTTTCTCCGAGATTTCCCAGATCATTTTTAAGATTATTAAATTTTTGATTGATTTGGATTAATAATTCCTCAAGATGTTCCTCTTGACCATCATCACAAGACAGTAAAAACTCTTTTCCATTAAATTTAATACTTACGTTTGCCATTTATTGAATTCATTTAATAAATTATCTGTTTCTTGGTTTAATTCATCAATTTTCTGAGAAAATTGTTCTTGTTTTTTTATCTCATTTTTTTCTTGATTTTGAATTGTACTAAGTTTATCGCTTAAACTATTATAGTCATCAAGTAATCTTTTGTATTTTTCCTCTAATTCTTGTTTTTCAATTTGTAATTGATTTTTCTGTTCGTCTAAATTTTCTATGTTTTTTTTTATATTCGAATTTTTCAAATTCAAATTTTTTAATTTTGTTAACGCTAAAGTTAATCTTTTTTCTTTTTCGTTTACAGAATTCATATATATATATTCATATTATTAAATAGAATCTTCTTAGTCTAGACAGGATAATTTTTTGAGCAAACAATATAGAGATTTAGCCAATTGCATTAGATTTTTGTCAATCGATGCTGTTCAAAAAGCTAATTCTGGACACCCAGGAATGCCCATGGGGATGGCAGATGTAGCGACAGTTTTGTTCAAAGATTTTTTAAATTTTAATCCAAAAAATCCTAGTTGGATTAATAGAGACCGTTTTGTACTTTCTGCAGGTCATGGATCTATGCTGCTTTATAGTCTTTTATATCTCACTGGATATAAAAGTGTTTCTTTAAATGATATTAAAAATTTTAGACAGTTGGATTGTATTTGTGCTGGTCATCCAGAATATAACCCCAATAGTGGAATAGAGACTACAACTGGTCCACTTGGGCAAGGAATATCTAATGCTGTTGGTTTTGCAATATCAGAAGAAATTTTAAAAAAAAAATTCGGAAAAAAAATAATTAATCATAAAACATATGTATTAGCTGGTGATGGATGCTTAATGGAGGGGATAAGTCATGAGACTTTAAGTTTAGCTGGCCATTTAAAATTAAAAAATCTTATTCTTTTATTTGATGATAATTCTATATCCATTGACGGCCCAACTAGTTTGGCAGTTTCTGACAATCAAGAAAAAAGATTTAAAGGTTACGGTTGGAATTATCTAAAAGTTAATGGTCATAATTTCAAAGAAATTTCAATCGCATTAAAGAAAGCTCAAAAATCCACCAGGCCAACTATAATTTCTTGCAAAACAAAAATTGGCTATGGGTCACCAAATAAAAGCGGCAAAGCTTCATCACATGGGAGTCCTTTGGGTGAGGATGAAATCAAACTAGTTAGAAAAAAACTTAAATGGAATTTTGAGCCTTTCAAGATCCCTAATGAATTATTGGGTGAATGGAAAAAAATTGGAGAAAAATCATCGAAAAAAGCAAAAGATCATGAAATTAAATACAAAAAAGTTTTATCTAATTTTAAAGGCTTAAGCTCTTTAAAAAATTCAATTAAAAAAATAACAAATGATTATTTAAAAGAGCCAAAGCCTATCGCGACAAGAAAATCATCTGAGATGTTTTTGAATATTTTAACAAAACTTCCAAATGTAATTGGTGGTTCAGCTGATTTGGCTGGATCAAACAACACAAAAACCAAAGATCATAAAATTATTAAACCTGATAATTTTTCTGGAAACTATATTCACTATGGAGTTAGAGAACACGCAATGTGCGGAATAATGAATGGTATTGCGTTACATAGTAATTTAATTCCATATGGGGGTACATTTTTGATATTCAGTGATTATTGTAAACCATCTATAAGATTAGCGGCAATGATGAAACAAAGAGTAATTTATGTGCTTACTCATGACTCTATTGGATTAGGTGAAGATGGTCCAACTCATCAACCAATTGAGCAGTTGACAAGTTTAAGATCAATCCCAAATTTGAATGTTTTCAGACCTGCAGATACCATAGAAACTTTTGAATGCTGGCAATTAGCACTTGAAAGCCAAGAAACTCCAAGTGTGATAGCTTTGACTAGACAAGGTATAAATCCTGTGAGGCTTAAAAGTTCATCTAAAAATCTATCCTCTTCTGGTGCTTATGAAATTTTGAGAACTGGAGAAAATATAAATGTAACAATTCTAGCAACCGGATCCGAAACTATTTTAGCTAGAGATGTAGGTCATAAATTGGCCACAGAGAGCATTTATTCCAAAGTAATATCAATGCCTTGTCAGGAATTATTTGATCAACAAAATAAAGATTACAAAAATAAAATTTTAAATGAAACTGAATTAGTTGTTTCAATAGAGGCTTCTGAAACAAATTACTGGAAAAAATATACGGGCATTAATGGATTAAATTTCGGAATTAACGACTTTGGAAAAAGCGCACCATACAAAAAAATTTATCATTATTTTGGTTTGAGTACCGAAAAAATAGTCGAGAGGATTAAGAATAGATTATGAAAATAAAAATTGGAATAAATGGAATGGGAAGAATTGGTAGAATGATTGCTCGAACCATAGTCGAAAACAATAATAATAAAATAGAGATTAAACACATTAATAATAGAACAAATTCAGAAGCCTGTTCTGCTCTGTTAAAATACGACTCTGTGCACGGAAAATTTAATGCAGACGTAGATTTTGATGATAAACACCTAATAATAAACAAAAATAAAATAACATTTAGTCAAGAAACAAATTTAAATAAAATTAATTGGAAAAAATTTGATGTTGATTATGTTTTTGAATGTACAGGAAAATTTAACTCAAGAGATAAGTTAGAACCTCATTTAAAAAATGGAGCAAAAAAAGTTATAGTTTCAGCTCCCTGTAAAAACGCAGACAAAACAATTGTATTTGGTGTAAACGAGGCAGAATTAAAAAAAGGTGACAAAATAATCTCTGCAGCTTCATGTACAACAAATTGTCTTGCTCCAGTAGCTTATGTTTTAAACGAAAATTTTGGTATCGAAAAAGGTTTTATGACAACTATCCATGCATTTACAACTGATCAGAGAATTTTAGATAATTCTCACAAAGATCCTAGAAGAGCACGCTCAGCAAGCCAATCTATTATACCAACTTCAACCGGTGCATCTAAAACAATCGGTGAAATTATACCGTCTTTAAAAGGGAAATTAGAAGGTGTTGCGATGAGAGTTCCTACTCCAAATGTTTCTATAATTGAACTTATTTTTTGCACCAAAAAAGATCTAAGTGTTGAAAAAATTAATTTAGCATTTCATAACTTTAGTAAAATAAATAAAATTCTTAAGATTACTAAAGAAAAACTTGTATCTATTGATTTTAATCATAATCCAGCATCCTCAATTATTGACACTAGCTTAACTAAAGTTGTTGGAAAAAATATGGGAAAAATTTCAGCCTGGTATGATAATGAATGGGGGTTTTCAAATAGGATGTGTGATATTGCAGAGCACATTCATAAGAACTCTTAATGAATAATATAATAGACCAAGAAAATCTCAGTCAAAAAAAGGTTTTGTTAAGACTAGACTTAAACGTTCCATTAAAAAGTGGCTTTATAACTGATGAAACTAGAATTGACAAAATTGTTCCTATCATAGAATTTTTAATAAAAAAAAAATCGAAAATTATAATCATTTCTCATGTTGGAAGACCGAAAGGAAAAATAAATAAAATTTTTTCACTAAAACCAATTTGTGAAAATTTAGAAAAAAAGTTAAAAAAAAAAATTCGATTATTAAATGATAATATTTTTAAACTTAAAAAAGAAGATTTATTTAAAAGTTCTCAAGATCAAATAGTTTTTTTAGAAAATATAAGATTCTATAAAGAAGAAGAAGAAAACGACGAATCTTTTGCAAAACATTTGGCGAGCTTTGCTGATTTATATGTAAATGATGCTTTTTCTTGCTCTCATAGGTTACATGCATCTGTTTGTAAAATTACAAAATTTCTTCCCTCATATGCCGGGCTGCAATTAGAAACCGAAATTAACGCACTTAAGAAAATTACAACGGAAATTAAAAAACCAGTTACTTGTATCATTGGAGGATCAAAAATTTTAACAAAAATTGGTATAATCAAAAATTTAATACCAAAGTTTAATTATATTATAATTGTTGGAGGAATGGCTAACAATATTATAAACTACAAGGGATATAACATTGGTAAATCAATTAAAGAGTTTAATTGTAAATCAGCAATAAAAGAGATTTTTAATACCTCAGAAAATCATTCTTGTGAAATTATTTTTCCTGAAGATGTTTTAGTTGGAAAAAATATGAATGATAATTCAAAAGTTAGAGAATTGGATGATATTGAAGACGATGAATTGATTTTAGATGTTGGACCCAAAACAATTCAAAAAGTGAAAAATATCATAAA
This sequence comes from uncultured Pelagibacteraceae bacterium, assembly GCA_902538915.1. Lineage (GTDB taxonomy): Bacteria > Pseudomonadota > Alphaproteobacteria > Pelagibacterales > Pelagibacteraceae > Pelagibacter. The sequence goes on from CACBGZ010000001.1 coordinate 43,318, forward strand.
AATAAGTAAGACAGTTTTATGGAATGGCCCAGCAGGTTATTTTGAGAATCCAAATTTTGCGAATGGAAGTTATGAGATCGCAAAAGCAATTGTAGAGAAATATAAAAAAAATTCAATTTACTCTGTAGTAGGTGGGGGAGATACTATAGCTTTGATAAACCAATTAAATATAATTCAAAGTTTTAACTTTGTTTCAACTGCTGGTGGAGCGTTTTTAGAATATCTTGAAGGAAAAGAACTTCCTGGTATAAAAGCCTTAAATCAAAATGTCTGAATTACATAATACTGTTTTAAAAATTCTTGAAAAAGGAAAAGGAATTTTGGCTGCTGATGAAAGCACTGGAACAATGACCAAAAGACTAGATGATGTAAATGTTCCATCAACCTCAGAGAATAGATTATTATTTAGAGAAACATTATTTAGTTCATCAAGTATGACTGACTGTATTGGAGGTGTAATATTGTATGATGAAACAATTAAACAAGAGACTTCAAAAAAAATAAAAATACCAGAGTTAATTTCTAGAATGAAAAGCGCTCCAGGTATTAAAGTTGATACTGGTGCAAAAGTTTTAGCTGGATCACCAGAAGAAAAAATTACAGAAGGCTTAGATGGATTAAGAGAAAGATTAAAAGAATATTATAAGCTTGGTGCAAAATTTACAAAGTGGCGAGGGGTTTACAGTATAACAAAAAATTTTCCAAGCAAACTATCAATACAATCTAATGCTCATGCTTTAGCAAGATATTCTGCACTTGTTCAAGAGTGTAGAATGGTTCCAATAGTTGAACCTGAGGTTTTAATGGATGGTGAACATTCTGCTGAAGAATGTTATGAAAAAACTTCAGAAGTAATAAAAAAATGTTTTGAAGAGTTAATTTTACATAAGGTTGATTTAAAAGGAATTATTCTAAAACCTAATATGATCTTAGCTGGTAATAAATCTAAGAATATAATTAAGAATGAAGAAGTTGCTAAATTGACACTTAAGTGTTTAAAAAATTCTGTCCCTTCTGAAGTTCCTGGAATTGCTTTTTTATCTGGTGGGCAGTCTGAAATCCAAGCAACAGAAAATTTAAACTTAATAAATAAATACAATGATACCGATTTTATAATGAGCTATTCTTTTGGACGAGCCCTTCAACAAAGTGCTTTAAAATTTTGGTCAAAAAATATCAGAGACATTGAGGGTACTCAAAAAGTTTTTAATCATCGAGCAAAAATGAATACTTTAGCGGCTCAAAGTAAATGGTCTAAAGATCTTGAAGTATAATAAGAAAAAATTCGTTTATCTTATTTCCCCCTTAAAAATTAAAAAAGTTTTCTATAATGAATTAATTAACATTCTAAGTTCAAAAAAGGTTAGTTTTTTTCAATTAAGACTAAAAAAAGAGAGTTTTAAAAAAAGATTCCTAATTGGAAAAAAAATAAAAAAAATATGTAAAAAATTCAATGTTAAATTTTTAATAAATGATGATGTTTTATTAGCAAAAAAACTAAATGCAGATGGTTGTCATTTGGGACAAAAAGATATGAATATTTTTGAAGCTAGGAAAATTATTGGAAATAAAATAATAGGAATTACTTGTCATAATTCAATTAAATTAGCAAAAAAAGCCACTGAAGATAAAGCTAACTACATTGCAATTGGAGCATTCAATTCATCAAATACTAAAAAAGTTAAGTACAAAGCTACAATTAATTTACTAAAAAAAGTTAAAAAATTAACAAAAACTCCAATTGTTGCCATTGGAGGTATCAATTCAGAAAATTATAAAAAACTTCTATTGAATAAAGCTAACTTTTTAGCTATCTCAGGCTACATTTGGAATAATAAAAAACTTAAACCAATTAAAGCAATTAAATATTTAAAATGAAAATTAATGCTGGAGAAATAAGAGTGGGGATGCTTCTAGAACATAAAAATGATTTATGGCAAGTGCTAAAAACTCAACACGTAAAACCTGGCAAGGGAGGAGCATTTGCTCAAGTAGAAATGAAAAGCGTAAATAAAAATACAAAATTAAATGAGAGATTTAGATCTAACGAAACTGTAGAAAAAGCGTCCTTAGAAGAAACACAGTTTAATTTTTTATATGAAGATGAAAATAATTATTTTTTTATCAATCCAAAATCGTTTGATCAAATTGAAATTAAAAAAGATATTGTTGGCGACAAAGGAAAATTACTTACAGAAAACTTAGGAGTTACAATTAGTTTTTATAATAGTTCACCTATCTCTGTCGACTTACCAAAACAAGTAACATGTAAGATTGACTCAACTGACGCAGCTTTAAAGGGTCAAACTGTTTCTTCTTCTTATAAACCAGCAGTTTTAGTTAATGGTTTAAATATACAGGTTCCACCATTTATTGAATCTGGTGATGAAGTAATAGTTGATAGTCGAAGTCTTGAATACATAAAAAAAATTTAAATTTATGAACTCAATTTCTGCGAATTTAAATATAATGATCAAAGCTACTGAAAAAGCCTCTAAGATTTTAATTAGAGATTTTGGTGAAATTGAAAAATTACAAGTTTCTAATAAAGGTCCAAATGATTTTGTAACTAACTCTGATTTAAAAGCAGAAAAAATAATAATTGAGGAATTAAAAAAGGCCAAACCTAATTACTCAATAATAAGTGAAGAAAATGGAGTTGAAAATAATAAAGATAAAAACAATACATGGATAATAGACCCAATAGATGGAACTATAAATTTCTTGCATGGAATACCACACTTTGCAATATCAATAGCCCTTAAATCAAATGAGGAAATCATTTCCGGAATAGTATTTGACCCAATAAAGAATGAAATGTTTTATGCTGAAAAGAACAATGGATCATATTTTAATAATCAAAGAATAAGAGTTTCAAAAAAAAATCAAATAAACGACTGTTTATTTGTTACTGGTGGAAAAATTAATAATGAACCTAATCTGCCCTATAGAAAATCTGGATGTGCAGCATTAGATATGGCATATGTAGCATCGGGGAGGTATGATGGTTATTTTCAAGAAAATTTGAATCTTTGGGATATTGCTGCAGGCATAATTTTAATAAAAGAAGCTGGAGGAATAATAAATGATATAGATCTTTCAACCAATAAAAATATTAAAATTATCGCATCAAGTAGTAATATTAGTTCAAAATTGTTAGAAAAACTTAATAACTTTTAATTGTTTTAAAAATTTCTTTTGTTATAAGTCTCGTCATGAAAAAAAATATTCATCCAAACTATCATAAAATTAAAGTTGAAATGACAGATGGTAGTCAATTTGAAACTAAATCAACATGGGGGAAAGAAGGTGAGATATTGAAGTTAGAAATAGATCCAAAATCTCACTCAGCTTGGACTGGTGGAAAGCAAAAATTAATGGATAAAGGCAGAATAAGTAAATTTAACAAAAAATTCCAAAACTTTAAATCTGAAAAGAAAAACTAATGTCTAATACTCCATTAATGCCTATGGCAACTGCTGTTTGGTTAGTTGAAAACACTACATTGACATTTAAACAAATTGCAAATTTTTGCAACATGCATGAAGTTGAAATTCAAGGTATAGCAGATGGGGAAGTAGCTAAAGGTATAAAAGCTTATAACCCTATAATATCAGGTCAACTCTCTAGAAATGAAATTGAATTGTCCTCCAAGGATCAAAATAGACCTCTTCAAATCAAAAATACTGACATAGAAATTTCTAACAATGAACAAAAAATAAAAAGATATGTTCCTTTGTCAAAAAGACAAGACAAACCAGACTCTGCTTTATGGTTAATTAAGAATCATAATATTCTAAAAGACTCTCAAATATCAAGATTAGTTGGGATTACAAAAAATACTGTTACTTCTATAAGAAATAAAAGTTATTGGAATTTTAATAATCTTAATCCAAAAGATCCTGTGGCTTTAAATCTTTTTTCCCAGAAAGAATTAGTTGAAGCAATTGAGAAGGCTGAAAGACGTATAAAAAGAGAAAAAAAAGAAAAGGATAAACAACAAAAGATTAATGCTCTTTAAGAATGAAAAATTATAGACATATTTTTTTAAAAGTGATATCAAATCGCCTTTTTGGAGGTGTTTATTAAAATAGAAGTAAAAGATAATAATGTAGAACAAGCTTTGAGAGTTTTAAAAAGAAAACTTCAGAGAGATGGTTTTTTTAAGATTATAAAGCTGAAAAATACTTACGAAAAACCATCAGAGAAAAAAAAAAGAATTCTTCAAGAAAACATTAAAAGAGTAAAAAAATTAAATAAACTTAAAAATAGAATTTAAGTTCACCGCGGGGTGGAGCAGTCTGGTAGCTCGTCAGGCTCATAACCTGAAGGTCGGCGGTTCAAATCCGTCCCCCGCAACCAATCACATCAAATAAATATTTTTGAATATTCTCAAAAAGATATAAAAAAAACTAAACCCATATAGATAAGTTAAATTAATTTTTTTTGAAAAAAATTTTTTATAATTTAAATTATTGAATATTAAAAAAATCATAATCAAGATTAATGGTTCATAATATTTGTGATAAATAGTGTTTTGTATATTTGACATGATTAACAAAAAAATAAAAATTAAATTATCTTTATGCAAAGTTGATAGATATATAATTAAAGATAAACTAAAAAAACTAATTATAAAAAAAATCAAATTATTATTAAATAAAATTTGTGATAACTGGAAAAAAACTCCTCCACCAGTGAAGCTAAATTGATAATTGAAGAAATAGGCTAAAATGGAAAAAAAAATTAAAATAAAGATTATGTTTGATTTAAGAAACAAAATTATTTTTTTATAATCTAATAAAAAATATAAAACTGGTATTAAATGAAATAAAATAATTGAGCTGATGATTAATATTTTATTAGATATATTAAAACTCAAACTTTTTGCAGCTTCATCTAAAGCAGGAGTTTTTCCAGCTGTAATGAAATTGATATCTAAAAAAAAAACGTAGTAAATCATTGGTGCTGATGCAGCAAAACTAAATAAAACTAAAAACAAAAATTCTTTGAATTTTAATTTTTGAAAAAAATAATAAATAAAGTAGATATAAAATAACGAAAAATTAGGACTAATATAAGAAGAAGTTATTATTGAAATTAGAGTGCACCATGCAAATTTTTTTTGATTTCTCGCCAATAATAAGAATTTTAAAAAAAAATATATTGATAATATAAAAAAAATTAAACCAGGTATTCTACTATCAGGCCATATAGCTAGTGAACGAAAAGTTGGTGATAAAAAAATTGATAATGCCAATAATCTTAAAGTAGTTCGATTTGTATCTTTAAATCTTAATTTAAGGCAACTATAAAATATCAAAATTAGGCCTAGGGAGATATGTAAATGAATTAGTCTTACAAAATCAAAGCTTAAACCAAACTTTAGTAAGATTGATAAAAAAACAATATATACAGGTGAATGTCTTTGACCATAACTATCGTATTTTAGAAGAGTATTTTTAAAATCTTTTGAAAAATCCTCAAGAACAGGATTATATGCTTTTATCCAATCTAAATAAGATCCATAATTTAAGTTTTCATCAAAATAAAAACCAATTAATAAAGATATGTAAAGTAAAAATAGTAATATTTTTTCTCTAAAATTTGCACTTTCCAATTTTTCTAAATCCTAAATTTAGATTTTTTACTATCAATTAAAAAAGCTTTAACTGTGTCAATTGTTAAATTCTTATAGGATTTTCCAAACTTTTCAATTTTTTCAATCATAGACGGAGGTATTGTGATTATGCTGCATCCTAATTTTTTAGATTGTATAAAATTATATGGCTCTCTCACACTTGCCCATAAAATTTCGACATTACTAAATTTTTTTGAAATAGATATACTTTTTTTAATTTCAGGTATTGGATCCTTACCAACATCTGCAGCTCTACCAACAAAAATTGATATAATAACTCGAGTTTTTTTATCAATTACATTTAAAATTTTTTTTGTCTGATTTGAGTTATAGACTGCAGTTATGTTTAATTTTATTTTCTTTTTATTTAACTCTTTTATAACTTTGCCAGTAAACTTTCCTTTTGAATTAACAACCGGTATTTTTACATAAACATTTTTTCCCCATGTACTTATTTTTAAGCCTTGTTCAATCATTTCATTAAATTTATCACCAAAGACCTCAAGAGATACTGGCTTTTTTTTACAAATTTTTAAAATATTTTTTGAGTAATTTTTATAGTTTTTTGCTCCAGCTTTTCTCATTAAACTTGGATTAGTTGTAAAACCTTTTACTATTTTTTTTTTATTAAATTTTCTAATTTGATTTAATTCTGCAATATCACAATATATTTTTGTATTCATTTATTGTTATAGATTTTTAGTGATATCTTCTGTCATTTTTTTCGCATCGGCAAACAACATCAGAGTATTTTCTTTATAGAAGAGGTCATTATCAATTCCTGCATATCCTGGTGATAAACTTCTTTTTACAAAAAGAACTGACTTACATTTTTCGACATCAAGAACAGGCATTCCATAAATTGGACTTTGAGGGTCTGTTTTTGCTACAGGATTTGTTACATCATTCGCTCCGATTACAAACGCCACATCTGCATTAGCAAAATCATTATTAATTTCCTCTAATTCAAAAACTTCATCATAAGGTACATTAGCTTCAGCAAGTAGTACATTCATATGTCCTGGCATACGACCCGCAACTGGATGTATCGCATATGAAACTTTAATGCCATTTTTTTTTAAAGTATCAACCATCTCTCTCAAAGCATGTTGGGCTTGAGCGACTGCCATACCATATCCAGGTACTATGATAACTGAAGATGCATTTTTCATTAAAAAAGCTGCATCATCTGCGTTACCACTTTTGACTGGTTTTTGCTCTTTATTTTTATCTTTAGAAGATTGATCTGTAGCACCAAAACCTCCCAAGATTACATTGAAGAATGAGCGATTCATTCCTTTACACATTATATAAGATAGAATTGCTCCAGATGATCCAACAAGAGCACCGGTTATAATTAAAGCAGTATTTTCTAGTGTGAAACCGATACCTGCTGCAGCCCAACCTGAATAAGAATTTAACATTGAGATAACTACAGGCATATCTGCTCCTCCAATAGGAATTATTAATAAAAAACCAATCAAAAACGAAATACCTATCAAAATCCAAAATAAATTAGAGTTCTGTGATGTACATAAAAAATAAGTTAAAATTACAATAGAAATCAATATTAATGCGTTTAATAAATGTTGACCTTTAAAGGTAATAGGTGCACCGGACATAATACCTTGAAGTTTTAAGAAAGCTATAATTGAACCTGAGAATGTAATCGCACCCACAGCTGCTCCAATAGACATTTCAATCAAACTCGCAAGTTTAATTTCACCTGGGTATCCAAGATTAAACGCCTCTGGATTTATGAAAGCTGAAATCGCTACAAATACTGCAGCGAGACCAACTAGACTATGGAAACCAGCCACCAACTCAGGCATTGCAGTCATTGGAATTTTAAATGCAATAAACGCACCGATAACACCTCCGACACAAAGAAAAATCATAACATAAACAAATCCTGATGAGAAATTTCCAACAGAGAGAAAAGTAACAGTAATAGCTATTACCATTCCAATTATACCATAAAAATTTCCTTGTCTTGATGTTTCTGGAGATGATAAACCTCTTAATGCAAGGATAAAAAGTACACCAGAAATTAAATAAAAAATTGCAGATAAGTTTGCAGAAATCATTTTTTATCTCTCTTTTTTTTTTTATACATTGCGAGCATTCTCTGTGTAACTAAGAAGCCACCAAAAATATTCACTGCAGCTAAAGTTATTGCTAGATATCCAAAGAAAGTTGATGAGGTAAAAATACTTCCCTCATCACTAGCTAGAGCAGCAATTATAGCACCGACAATAATGACTGAAGAGATTGCGTTAGTTACTGACATCAAAGGCGTGTGTAAAGATGGTGTTACGCTCCAAACAACATAATATCCAACAAAGATTGATAAAATAAATATACTTAATCTAAAAATAAAGGGATCAATTTCCATAATTTACTTAATTAAAGTTTTTTCTATTATTTCGTCTTCTAAGTTAATATTAATTTTTCCAGTTTTTTTATCTAATAAATTTGATACAAAATTAAATAGATTTTTTGCATACAATGTTGAAGCAGAAATCGGCAACTTATTCAAAACATTCATCTCCCCCATTATTTTTACTCCGTTATGATTAATTATCTTATTAACCTCGGTAAATGCTGTATTTCCCCCCTGAATAGCTGCCAAGTCATAAATTACAGATCCTACTTGCATGTTCTTAATCATATTTTCTTTCAAAATTACTGGCGCTTTCTTACCAGGTATTAAAGCCGTACATATGACTATATCAATTTTTTTTAAAGTTTCACTCAACAAATCTTCTTGCTTTTTTTTGAATTCTTCTGAAGCCTCTTTTGCATAACCTCCCTCAGTTTCGAGGTTTTCTGAGCCTTCTACTGTTAAAAATTTACCACCTAAACTTTCAACTTGTTCTTTTGAGGCCATCCTAACATCTGTGGCGAAAACAATCGCACCCATTCTTTTCGCAGTTGCTATAGCTTGTAAACCCGCAACACCTGCGCCAACGACTAAGACCTTTGCTGCAGGTACTGTTCCAGCAGCAGTCATCATCATCGGTATTGCTTTTTCAAAATTAGCAAATGACTCGATTACCGCCTTATATCCTGCTAGGTTTGCCTGAGATGAAAGAATATCCATTGATTGAGCTCTAGTAATCCGTGGAAGTAACTCAAGTGAAAAATTGTTGATTTTTCTTTTTGATAATTTTTCTAATTTCTCTTTGTTTAAAAAAGGATTTAAAACTCCAATCAAATTTTGATTTTCTTTTAAAAGAGATAAATTGTCATCAGATGGTAAGCCTAATTGTAATATTATATCGCTATTTCCCAAAAGGTCTTTGTCATTTTCAAGGATATTTACACCTTGGGATATGTAATGATCATTATCAAAACCTAAATGAACACCATAATTTTTTGGAAGTAACACCTCAAAACCTAGAGTACTGTATTTCTTTGCTATCTCCGGAGTTATAGCTATTCTTTTTTCGTAATCTAAATTTTCAGAAAGAGAAACTATTTTCATGATATTCTATTTTATAATAAGAAAATTGCCATTAAAACCAAAACAATGACAACAGCGACAGTACCCCACAAGACAAATTTGGTGAAATTGTTCCAAGTTTTCTTATGGTCCTCATTATCCATTTAATTATTTCTGTCTTGCCTTAAACTTTGGATTAGTTTTATTTATTATATAAACTCTTCCTCTACGTCTAACTAATTTAGAGTTGAGGTCTCTTTTTTTGATTGATTTTAAAGAACTTTTTATTTTCATAAAATTTATATGCCGGCAATGACCTACTCTCCCATATCTTAAGACAAAGTACCATCGGCGCTGAAAGGCTTAACTTCCGAGTTCGGAATGGGATCGGGTGTAACACTTTCGCAATAATTACCGGCGGGTGAACTTATATAGATAAAATATTCAATGTAAACAAAGTTTTGTATTTAAAAAATCCCTATTTTTCAGTATTTTTTACAAAATTGTTAACATAATCTTTTAAGTTTATTTTACCATAAGTTCGGAAAATCTTATTTGATAGACTCAAATTTGATAAAGCTGATGCATATCTTTCTCCATCTCTGGGGGGTAAAAATTTAATTTTCTTTCCAAACATTTTTGCAACCTCTAAAATAGTGTAGCTGTTTCTATTAGAAATACTGTAAAATCTAGATCTATTATTTTTCCAAGCCTTATAACATACTTTAACGGTATCAGTAACATGTGTGAATCTTCTAGTTTGTGAGCCAGGTTTAACTACCGGCAAAGGCAAATTTCTCAAATAACAATCTTCAAAAATTCCAATTACAGTTGACATGCTTCCTCTTTTTATTTGACCAGGGCCGTAAACATTATAAAAAAATATTACCTCGTATTTAAAATTAAACCATCTTCTCAAATTATCTAAAAGTTCCAAATTTTTTGCTTTAGTAAATGCATATGGAGAAAGGTTTTTATCTTTTCCCCTGTTACCTAAAGATGCAGATGTCGCGGAATAGATAAGTCTAATCTTGTGTTTTAAACAAAAATCAAAGACAGCGTTCGATCCTATTGAATTAGATTGTATACACTTGTTCATATTTAAAAAACTTTGATAAATTCTTGAAAATTCACCAAAATGAAATAATGAGTCAATTTCGGAAACATACTTTTTTAAAATACTATCAATATTTTTAGTATTCCCTTTTATATATTTTACTCTTTTAGACTTAATATGATTTTTTTTTGTTCCAGATGAGTAATCATCTAAACTAATTATATTTTTATCAGTTTTTTTTATAAAATATTCTATTAAATTACTTCCAACAAAACCACATCCGCCTGTAACAATAATAACTTTTTTCATTTTTATTAACTTTTAATTTTTTTAATATAATCCTTGTAGGTTAAATCAAAACCTTTGTTTAAATTGTATTTTGATTTCCATCCATATTTTTGTGCTAAACTTGTGTCTAGTTTTTTTCTTGGGGTTCCGTTTGGTTTTTTCTTATCGAAAGTAATCTTTAAACTTGTATTAAGTTTTTTTATAATAAATTTGCAATATCCTAAAATTGATTTTTCTTCACCACTTCCAATATTTATTAATGAATGATTTGTCTTTTTTTTTAAAAAAAATTCACAAGCATCTGCAAGATCATCTACATACATCAATTCTCTTTTTGGAGTTCCATCTCCCCAAATTTTAATCATTTTAGTTTTATTCCTTAAAGCTTGATGTGTTTTTGCTATCAAAGCAGGAAAAAAATGAGAGGTTTTAAGATTATAATTGTCGTTTGGCCCATATAAATTTGGTGGCATTAAACATATATAATTTGTTTTATACTGTTTGTTGTAAGCTTCACACATTTTGAAACCTGCAATCTTAGCTATTGCATATGAATCATTTGTTTCCTCTAGTTTACCCGTCATTAAATATTCTTCCTTAATCGGCTGTTTTGAGTGTTTTGGGTAAATACAGCTCGATCCAAGAAAAATTAGTTTTTTAACTCCTGCTAAAAAAGATGAGTGAATTAAATTTGTCTGTATCATAATATTTTCGTAAATAAATTTTCCTTTTTGGTCATTATTAATAGAGATACCTCCAACTTTCGCGGCAGCAATAATCACAAAATCAGGTCTTATTTTTTTTATAGATAAATAAGTTTTTTTTTGATCAATTAAATCAAGACTTTTACGATTTATAAAAAATAGATTTTTGTAACCTCTTTTTTTAAAGTGCCTCACAATAGATGAACCCACCATACCTTTGTGACCTGCAATGAATATTTTACTTTTTTTATTTAATTGCATTTAATATTTCATATTCTGACTTAATCATTTCATGAATTAATAAATTAATATTACTTTTAGGTTTCCATTTAAGCAGTTTTCTGGCTTTTTTTGCATCGCCCAATAAAGTATCTACATCTAATGGTCTGACATAATTTTGATCACACTCTATTATTGGAAAACCCAATTCGTTGTAACCTTTTTCTTTTATGCCTTTTCCTTTCCAAATCACTTTCATCTTTAATTGTTTCGCTGTTAAATTTATAAACTGTTTAATCGAATATTGCTTTCCTGTAGCTATAACATAATCATCAGGTTTTTTTTGTTGAAGCATTTTCCACATAGCATAACAATAATCTTTTGCATGACCCCAATCTCTTTTTGAATTTAAATTACCTAAAAATAGTTTTTTTTGTTTTCCTTCTTTAATTTTGCAAAGTGCAGAAATAATTTTTTTTGTAACAAAGGTTTCCCCTCGCCTAGGACTCTCATGATTAAATAAAATTCCATTACAAGCAAAAATTTTATAAGCTTCTCTGTAATTCTTAGTAATCCAATGAGCATATAATTTTGCAACACCATAAGGACTTAAAGGATAAAAAGAAGTTTTTTCATTTTGAGGTTTGCTTTGCACTTTACCGTACATTTCTGAAGTTCCTGCTTGATAAAATTTTGTTTTTTTTTCTAATTTATGAAATTTTATTGCTTCTAATATTCTAAGTGCACCCAAAGCATCTGCATTTGCTGTATACTCGGGTACCTCGAATGAAACGGCAACATGAGATTGAGCTGCTAAATTGTATATTTCATCAGGTTTTATTTTTTTTATAATATTTGACACTGATAGTGAGTCTGTAACATCCCCGTAGTGAAGTCTAAATCTGTAATTTTTATCATGAGGATCTTGATATATATGATCAACCCTAAGTGTATTTATACTTGAAGATCTTCTTTTTACTCCATGGACAATATAATTTTTTTTTAATAGTATTTCAGCAAGATAAGATCCATCTTGACCAGTAATGCCAAAAATTAAAGCAACTTTTTTTTTCATTTTTAAAAATTTTTTTTAAGTGTTAATATTCTAAATATAATCATTTATCTCTTTTTAGGATATAGTAAATATTCTTTTTACTAAGAGATAATCCTTTTAAACTTTTACAATTTGTTTCATTGATCTTAACACAATTTTGATAATTTATTAACATACTGTTGAAATATTTATCCACTCTAAAATGGACTTGATCCAAGTAATAGAATGGATATGATAAAACTTTATAGTTATATTTTTGTACTTCATTATTAATTCTATTTACATTCCTGCCAGCAAAAATTATCAAAGAAAAAACAATTAAAAAAATAATTTTCTTCTTAAAGAACCTAATTGAGATAAATTTTGAAATGTATAATGAAAAAGGTATAAATAGTATCAATGCTACTAAACTATAGCCACCATATCTAAGGCTAGGGTGATTGTAAAACCATTCAAAGAGCAAAATTAAAGCTACTAAATATACAATATAATTTTGTTTTTTTATTTTTATATGAGATTTATTTTTTGAATAAAATGTAAAGAAAACTATTATCAATAAAAAAGCTAGACCAAGAATAAAATCACTCACTTTATTGAAAAAATACATCTCCATCCAATTAGAAACCCAATTAAAACCTTTAATATAGTTTTCTGGATCATCTACTCGGTGGTTTGGGCCAGCACCAGCCTTAGCCCATTGTTCATACCAATCATTTGACGATTTTGCTTCATTAAACAATGACCAATCAAGATTTGCAAAACAGGTAATGCTTACAGGGTACAAAATACAGCCAGAATTGAAGATATTGATTAATATTAAAAAAAAACCAGCAAAACAAAAAATATAAAAATAAAAATTCTTAAAAAAATTAAGAAATAATCTGTTTTTTTTAATCTCAAATAATATTGGAATTAATATCAATAAGTACAAAACGTAGAAGGCTTTCAATGTAATAATCAAGCCTAACAATATAAAAATTTTAGTAAAAATTTTTTCTATATTTATTGATTTTCTATACAAAGTAAAAACCTCAATAAATAAAATAAAAATTAATATTTGAGCAGAACGATCAGTGCCGTGTTCAGCTATTCTGTAAAAAAAAATATTGATAAACAAAAAAGATAAAAGACTTAAAAAGAAAATAAAGTCGTATATTTTACTCTTAAAGTCATCTTTCAATTTAAAAATTAATATTAAATTAGAAAATCCTAGAATTAATATTGCACCCATATTAAATAAAAAATATTCAATAATCGGTAAATAAAATAACGAATTTAAATAAAAAATTGAAGAAGGTGTTCTAAACGCATGAACAAGTTGACCAGCCCCAACCACTAAATTTTCTTGTGTCAGATAATAAGTATAAGGAAAATGATAAAATGGAAAATCGTCATGAGTTTTATGTGTTAAAAGTGCGATAATAAGTATTCCAAATATAAGACTAATATATTTTATATATATTCTAATTTTTTTTTTTTCTTTTGAAAAATTTAATATAAATAAAATAACTCCGGTTAATAAAATTATTGTATTGTGAAAATACCCATGGTTAAAAAAAAAATGTGTGAAGAATGATATAGTTATAAAAAAAAGTAAGCTTCCAAGTAAATTATACTCAAACTCAATGTCGATAGTATTTTTAAAAATTTTTTGAAAAAATAAACCATAACCTATTATTGATGCTATTATTGTTATATAATATGATATATAAATTGCTAAATTCATTAATATATTTCTATTTTTATTTTAACAATATTATCAAAAAAAATTATTGAAATTATTTTATTTAAAAAACTTTTATTTTAAGATAAATCAATTTAACAATTTTTAACATAAAATAATAAATATTTAGAGTTTTTGTGGATAATCTTACATTAGTAATCCCAGCTAAAAATGAAAAAGAGTCTTTGCCCAAAGTGCTAGAAGAATTAAAAAGTTCGAATCTTAAAATTTTAGTAGTTTTAGAAAAAGAGGATGAAGAAACCATTCAATCTGCAAAAGATTATAATTGCAAAATTCTATATCAAAACGGAAAAGGTTACGGTGATGCGTTAATTTTTGGTATTAACTCAGTACAAACAGAACTATTTTGTATATTTAATGCAGATGGCTCGTTTGATCCAAAAGAGCTAAAAAAAATGACCGAGCAAATGAATTCTAATAGAGCTGATTTTGTTTTTGGAACTAGATATGAAAAAAACTGTGGGAGTGATGACGACACTATAATTACTTTAGTAGGTAACTTTATTTTTACCAAAATAGGAAATTTATTCTTTGGTTTAAATATTACTGATATTTTATATACTTATGTAATAGGCAAAACTTTAAAAGCTAAAGATTTGCATTTAACATCGAAAGATTTTAGAATTTGTGTTGAATTACCTATTAAAGCAAAAAGACAGAATTGTAAATTAACTACATCCAAATCTTATGAAAGATCAAGAATTGGCGGAGAAAAAAAAGTTAACGCTTTTAAAGACGGTTTCATAATATTGATGCATTTAATTAAATTATTCTTTATTAGAAATTAAAATTCTTGTATTTAAGCTTAAACAATTTTAGATAAGTTATAGTATAAATTAAGATATTAATTAAAATTAATATTATTAAAATTTGAGTATTATAGATACTATAACTTCCAAGTAGTAAGATCAAAAAGTTATAAGAGTTAATAATTAAACTTGAATAATTATTGCTAGCTAAATTGTTTGATTTTATTTTTTTTTTGAAAAAATAAAATAATAAATGATGTAAATGTTTACTATCTGGAGAAACTGGAGACTTGCCTAATTTAAATTTTCTTATGATAGAAAACAAATTTTCAAAACATGGATACCATAACAATAACACAACATAAAAAGGTGAAACATTAGGATCATATTTATGCAACTCAATCATTATATAGCCTATAAATAATCCTAATAAATATGCTCCTGAGTCTCCTAAATATAACTGGTTAAAAAAATTAAAAATCAGAATAATAAATAATATGTAACATAGGTAAATTGTATTTAAGTTGCTAAAATTTATTCCAATTAAAAGGTTTGATTTATAAAGTATAGCTAGAACTATAAAATAATATGTAAGAACTAAGCCATTTAAACCATCAATAAAATTGGTTCCATTAATTAAGATTATTAGACATAGAGTGCTAAATAAAATACTTAAATAATAATTTTCTAAAAACTTATCAATAAATATAATTCTAGTTGAAATTCCATTTAAACTCAAAAAATGAACAAATAATAGGACTAGTACAAATTGATAAAATAATCTTCTTGAAGGAACTGATAAAATTTTTAAATCTGAAAATAATCCTAGTATAAATATAGAAATAAAAAAAACATAAGCTATTACATCTCTTTCAATAAGAATAATTGATAAAAATAATATGAGAAAAATTCCACCAGATAATGGTGTTTTTTTTGATCCTAAAATTTTTTGGTGTATCTCCCCAGAAAAATTTAAAAAATATTTTTTTTTGATAATGAAAGAATTAAAAAAATAAATTACAATTGGAATCAAAAAAAAAAATAAATAATTCATATTATTTCTTTAAATAATTAATACTCAAACACATAGTGTAATATAAAGATTTAATAAAATTAAATTTCATATGATAATTATATACTTTAAAAGCATCTATCAATTTTTGTGTAATTGAACTAGATAGAGAATTATCGAGCTTTCTCCATGAGGATAAAGTCTCATTAAAATAACAAATTATAATATTTTTTTTCAAAATTTTTAGCCATAAAACAAAGTCTTCTTTAGTTTTTAAATTAGGAAATGTAGTTTGATAATCAATTATTTCCTTTTTAATAATTACTGTTGACAATCCTATGTCACAAGATTTAATTAAATCATCTACTTTTTCAAAATTTTTAGAAATTCTTTCTCCTAAAACTCTATCATTTTTGTCAATAATTTCATAAGGAGTATGAGTAAATTTTAATTTATTTTTTTTCATAAAATTAATTTGCTTTTCTAATTTATATTTTTTCCAGGTATCATCTGCATCTATAAACGCAATAAATTCACCATTTGCGTTTTCTATCCCTTTATTTCTAGAAAATCCAGCCCCGACTGTCTTAGAATTTTTAATGATCTTTATTTTTTTTTCTGATTTAAATAATTTTTCTAAATAATCTAAGTCAGATAAATTTTCATCATCATATATTATAATTATTTCATAATTATTGTACGATTGATTTAAAACTGAATTTATCGTTTTTAAAATATATTCTTTTTTTTTATAATAGGGTATTATTATTGATACCAATTCTTCGTACATCTGTTTTTTTGAGTTCATTAAAAATACATTAAACTTTTTTTATTTAGAAAAATATGTAAAACTAAGCAGCTCTTAATTATATATGCAAGAAAAAAAGGAAATTTTTTATATTGCAGAATTAAATCTGCCAAGTAAATCTGCATACTCTATTCACGTCATGAAAATGTGTGAAGCTTTTTCAAAGCTAAAGTATAATGTTAGTTTAATTGTAATTAATAGCAAGAATATCAATCAAATAAATAAAATTTATAATATAAATTATAAATTTAACATTCTTTCAATATTTAATAATTTTATTCTACTCAATTTTATACTTAGGATAATATTTTCACTAAAAATTCTAATTAGAAAATTTGATATTAACGCTTTATTTATTTCGCGTAGTATAATTTTTTCTCTTATGGCGTGTCTTTTAAAAAAAAAAATTATTTTAGAATTACATCATGAAATAACTGGTTTTTCTAAAATTATGTATTGGCTATTTAAGAGTTTAAATTTAATTGAAAATTTAAACTTTATATTTTTAAATAAAAACTTAAGTCAAATATATAAAATTAGAAAAGAAAAATACTTAATTTTAGACGATGCTGTAAACTTAAGAGATTTTGATAATAAAAAAGTCCCAAAATACAAAAAAACATGTGTTTATGTTGGAAGTTTTTTTCAAGGAAAAGGTATTGAACAAATCTTAAGATTGGCCAAAAAGAATAAAAAAATTTCTTTTCATCTTTATGGAGAAAAAAAATATTTTAAAACCAAAGATAAAGAGAGAAATGTCAAACTTTTTGATTATGTTAATTATTCTAAAATTCCTAATATTTTATCGAAGTATGAGGTTGCACTGATGCCATATCAAAATAAAGTTAGAGGAAGAGGTTCAATTTATTTACAAAAATATATGTCACCTTTAAAAATGTTTGATTATATGGCTGCCAAAATGATTATAATTGCCTCTGATCTTAGTGTTTATAAACACATTCTTAAAAATAATTATAATTGTAGATTAGTAAATGTGAACAAAGATAAAGAATGGTCAAAGACAATTCAATCGTCTTTTAATAATAATAAAAAAAATAAATATCTGAAAATCAATGCTTATAAAACAGTAAAAAAATACACTTGGGATAACCGCTGTAAAAAAATTATGTACTTTTTGAAAAAATTCGATTTTTAATTTAATTAAAAATTTTTTTATTTTTTAAAAACCACTCACATGTTTTTTTTACACCTTGATTGTGATTGGTAAACTCGACTTTGTATTTTAAAAAGTTTAATATTTTTTTATTATCTCCATAAGTTTTATAAACATCAGCTTTATCTCTAGCTTTTTTCTTAATTAATGGTTTTTTTGAATACTTGTTTATTTCTTTTAAAACCCTAGTTATGAGAACCGGTTTTGATGAGCATATATTAAAAATATCAAATTTCTTTTTTATCTTAATTTTAATAAGAGAATGACAAATTTGGACGGCATCATCAATATAAGTAAAATCTCTGAAATGATTTCCGTTATTGAAAAGGGGGAAACTAAGACTTTTATAAGCTGAAATTAAATATTTCAAAATCATCATATCTGGTCTGCCCCAGGGACCATAAATAGTAAAAAATCTTAATCCAATCATTTTTGTATTTATTAGTTTGCTCATGGATTGTGCAAATTGTTCGTTGGAAAGTTTAGAAAGTGAGTATAAATTTATTGGGTTTACCTCAGAATTTTCTTTTTTAGGAAATGGTTTGCTGTCTCCATAAATTGAGCTTGAAGATGCAAAAAAAAATTTATCAACTTTAAAAGTTTTTAATGTTTCGATTAAATTTATAAAACCAATAATATTTGCATCTGTATAAGATTTTGGATTTTTAAATGAATATCTTACCCCTGCTTGTGCCGCAAAATTAAAAACTGTGTTAAATTTATGTTTCTTAAATAAATTATGAATTTTATCTTTTTCTAATAAATCGATTTTATAAAACTTAAAATTTTTATTTTTTAAAAGATCTAAACGCTTTACTTTAAGTTTTTTTGTATAATAAGTATTAAGGTTATCAATACCGACAACATAATAATTTTTGGACTTTATTAAACTTCTGGCAAGCGAAAAACCTATAAATCCAGCTACTCCTGTAATTAATATCTTTTTTTTATTTTTAATCGCCATTGAGTATATTAGATAATTTTTTTGAATTATAAAAACAAGTATACATTTTTGATTTTTTTTTTGCACCGACTAACTTTTTATTAATTTTTTCACTTGAAGAAGTAAGAAAATTATCTAGTGCCTCTTTAAAACTATTCTCATCATTTGAATTAAATATAAATCCATTTTCATTTTTACCAATAAATTCCTTTGGTCCACTCGGACAATCAGATGATATTATAGGTGTGCCCACGCA
Organism: uncultured Pelagibacteraceae bacterium; assembly: GCA_902538915.1. Classification (GTDB taxonomy): domain Bacteria; phylum Pseudomonadota; class Alphaproteobacteria; order Pelagibacterales; family Pelagibacteraceae; genus Pelagibacter. The sequence goes on from CACBGZ010000001.1 coordinate 62,412, forward strand.
AGCACTCTCAACCATGACAAAACCAGGATCTTCCCACAAAGAGCTAGAGATTAAACATTTTGCATTATATAAATAATTAAAAATGTTTTTTTGAAAATCAATAATCTGAATTTTATTATCTAACTTTTTATCTTTAATAATTTTCTCATATGTTCTCTTGAGCTCTCCTTGTCCAATAATAATCAGATCATTGTTCTGTAAATAATTTAAATTTTTTGCAAAAAAATTAATCAAGAAAATATGATTTTTTTGTTTTGTAAATCTCCCAATACTTAAAAAAAAAGGTTTCATAAATTTAGTTTTTAATTTTTCTTTTTTTAGATTATTAATTTTTCTTACATTCAAAACAGGGTCTGGAATAAATAAAACCTTGTCCTCCTTGAAAATACCTTTTTTTAATAAATAATTTTTTGTCTCCTCAGTTGGACAAATGACATATTTTATTTTGTTTGAGGCAATTTTCCAAAGTAGAAATCTAAAGATATTAAGTCTTGGATAGCCAGATATTCTAAGAATTAATTCTGTTTTAAAATTATTAAAAAAAAACATCAAAATTGGCATTGATGTAATTAAATGGATGATTAAATAATTTGGCTTATCTTTTTCTAAAATTTTTTTTAACGGTAAATATGATTGAAAAAAAATTAAAAAATATAAATACCTTGAATTTAAGAAACCCTTAAATTTTCTGTCTTTTAAATCTCTTTTTGAAATTAAATTAATTTTTTCAACCATTTGAAAATTGTGTTTATCCCATTCCCCGAAAACATTAATTAAGAAATTTTTTGAATCTTTTTTGTATCTTGTTAAAGAATTTATAGAGTTCGAGACTGATCTTAATGTCGCAATTTGTGGATCAATATGTGGCGACCAAAAATAATTTTTTTTCATTTTTTTATAATTTTTGGATAAGGTACATGTGTGATAAATTTTCCAGAATTAACATAAAAGAAATTTTCTTTTTTTAAAATTTCCTTATAGAAGTTCCAAGCTCCTAAAAAAACATATATTTGATTGTTTTTTAGTTTTTGATACTTGAGAACCTTAATCTTGGTTCCGGGCAACAATTTGCCAATTTTTTGTCTTGTGGTGTCATAAAAATGTTCAAAATAATTTTCTTTTAAATTACAATAATTAATAATTGTTACTGCCTTCGCTGAAGCACCATACCCTATAATTTTTTTGTTATTTTTTTTAAGTTTATTAAATATCTCAATTAATTTAGTTTTAGATGCTTTAACTTTTTTTGAAAAATTTTTATAGCAAGAAAATTTATGAAGACCATATCTTTTTTCTAAAAAGATATTTTTTTTAAATCTAGATGAGGTTTTTACTCTTTTATTTTTAATTTTTTTGATATAATAACGATTTGATCCACCATGAACCTTGATGTTTTCTACATCATAAATTTCTAAATTGTTTTTTTTTAGGATATTTTGTAAAGCGATTGTTGAAAAAACATAAATATGTTCATTATAAAATTGATCATACGAATTTTGTTTAATTGTTTCTAATAATGAAGGCTCCTCAATAATTAATGTACCATTATCTGCAAGAATTTTCGATACATTACTAAAAACCGAATTTAAATTTGATATGTGCGTTATAGTATTAGCTGAAAAAATTATATCGAACTTACTGTAATTTTTAATTAATTTTTTTACTAATATATCATCGAAATAACTAACATATACCTTCAAACCTTTTCTTTTTGCTTCTAAAGCGACTTCCTTACAAGGCTCTATACATGTAATAATTTTTTTATTGAAATTTGAGGCAAATGTTCCGTCATTACACCCAATTTCTAAAATATTTTTAGGCTTAAACTTTTTTTTTATTTTTTTTGATAATTCCTTAAATAACTTTTCTACTAATTTAGATTTAGAAGATCTATAAGGGTAGGATGCATTAAACATTCTTTCTTTTTTAATGTGCTTATTGATCATTACTAATTTTGACTTTGTATCAAATTTAACCTTGAGTCTAAATATGGGTGAAACATATTTTTTACTAAAATCATTTGCCAGTGGTTGATTTCCAAGATCTAGAAATATTTTTTTCATGAATTAACAAATTCCTCGATTTTCTTTATGGTTTTATAGTTAAAATTATTTTTTTCAAAATTATTCTGCTGAGTGTTCAAGAGATCGTTGATTTTATCAGGGTTATCTAATAAGAAAAAAATTTTTTCTCTCATATCATCTAAAGATGTAAAACAAGTTTTTTCAAAAAGTTCTTTAAAGGTACCTTTGCTATCTAAGTGTATAGACTGAAATAGCAGTCCTCCGCTTTCAATGATTTTTGAAGTTCTAGGGTAAATACATCTATCACTATTTTTACTTCCAAAATCTACACATATATTTCCTCTGTAAATATTTTCTACATATTTATTTGAATAATTACTTTGAAGTGCATTTGAATATATAATTTTCCAGTTAGATCCAATTAAAATAAATTTTTTGCCTAAAATCTTAATTAACTCTTTGACTAATTCTACTCTTATCAACGATTTTACATCTATGTAAATTTTTTGCGCAGATACCTCTTTTTTTATATTTATCAAATTATCCCAGAAATTCTCATTATCAATTAGTTTCAAATTATCTAAAATTTTATTTTTATGGTCTTTCCAAATTTTGAGTGATTTATTATTTGTAACCTCTTTATTTTCGGAAATATAAACAAATTTAAAATCTGGATTTAATGTATTTCTCTTAATTAGAGTCGGATAAAATGTTAATATTTTTCTATTATCTGTAAATATGGTGCCACCCATCACAAAATTGTTTTTAAATTTTCTATATTTCTCCTGGACTTTTTCTGATGTGCCACCTAACCAATAATTGATGCTATTGCTTTCTCTTTTTAGAAAATCTAAACCATCACAAGATAAGAAAACTACTTTTTTGCTTTTAATAAAAAAATATAAAATTTTTCCAATCAGATAGAGTAAAGGTCCTGAAAAATCTATGATATAAGTTTGATTAATCTTTTTACACCTAAGAAAATTATTCAAAGAATTTCTTCTAAATCTGTGTTTAAATATAAAGATTAAAAATTTCATAAAAGATAATAAGTGTTATATTACTATTTTTTAAAACAAAAAAATACATTAGTGAACTTTTAAATAAGATTGTTTTTCAAAAGAAAATAAAATTTTTCCAAATTTAGTTACAAATTTTAAAGTTATCTTTATGCTTTTTTAAAGTAAACGTAAAAAATTTTATGGATTATAATCACAAACTATAACTTTAAAATTTTGACATTTAAAACGTATTGAAATGCTTGCACTCAATCTTTGAATGAATCCTCATCTAATATCAGTTTTTTCATCATTATTTTTCTTCTTAAATATTTTTAAAAAAAAGTTTTTCACTTTTGTCCAATAATATAAAAAACCAGCTGAAACAGCTGCTAAAAAACCAAGAATGGCTTGAAGAATAAAACTACCAGTTCCGGGATCTAAATATGCATAAGCATTAGTAACAATTGTGAAAATTGCTATAATGTTTAAAATTAAATAAGTTAAAATTTTTTTCACTATTAAATGATTATATCAAAGTTTGAGAATTTCAATAAATACTTTCAAAAAACCTTTTTAGTAATAATTCTTTTTTCATTAACTTTAATTCCATGGATTGAGTTTTTTAATGCAAATTTAGAGGAGTTAGATTTTATATTTAATGATAACTTATTCATTTTGTTAACCATTTATTTTCTTTTTATAAGTTTAACATACATAGTCCTTGGTTTTTTTATTGCTTTAAAGAAGTACTCATTAGTCTCATTTATATCAATTTCAATATGGGTTTTATTTCAACATAATTTTTTAAAATCTTACATAAATATTTTATTCAAAAAAATTGAGATTTCGTTAAAATATTCTTCTGAAATTTCTCTTATTATTATTCTTATTTTAATTTATTTATTCTTTATCTTGATTAAAAGAAAAAGTTTCTTTTCAAACTTTTTTTTATTCTTTCTAAGTCTTAATCTTCTTTTTTCATTCCTTTCATTTAGTACAGAATTTTATTCAAAAAAAAAAATTGTTGAGGCACTAAATGATAATAACAACCAATTAATTAAAAATGTAAAAAAACCAAATATTTACTATTTTGTTCTCGATGCGATGATGCCTTTAAATGAATTTGAGAATTTTTATAAAGAGGATTTGTCAGATTTTAAAAATTTTTTTAATCAAAAAAATTATAAATATTTTGAAAAAACTTTTAATTTTTATCCTAACACAACAGACATTTTTACATCCTTATTTTACTTAGAGGAGGAAATTTTTGTTAAATCCAAGGATAAAAATAAAAAAAAAAATTATAAGCCTTATATTCATAAAACTTTTCCTGGTATTATGAAAAAGCCATATAAACCCAAATTAATCTCTAAATTGAATCATTTAGGCTATGAATTTAAATGGATTGGAAATAATTATGCCAACTGCTCAAGATATAATTACAAATACTGCCTTAGTAATGAAAAAGAACAATATATTGATTTATATCTTCTTCAATCTTTTTTAAAAAAAACACCCCTCATTCAAATTTTTAATAAATTAACTGAAGTTAGCGCTGTTCAGAAATATTTACAAATTAATGAAAGAAATAATGCGATTAGTAAATTAAGGAAATTTATAAATTCTAATAAAAATTATTTAAGGATTAATTCAACTTTTTATTTTGTACATCACATGTCTCCTCATTGGCCATATAGACATGATCAAAATTGTAATTATAAAAAATTTGAAGGTAAAACTAATTTTGAAGGGTATAAAAATTCATATTTATGTGTTGTAAAAAGAATTGAGGGTATAATTAGGATAATAGATGAAATAGACAAAAATGCGATCGTAATTGTTCAATCAGATCATAGCTGGGAGATGTCAAATATTTCAGAAATCAAATATGGTAAAAGAACACAAATTTTTAATTTAGTTAAAAATAATATTTACTGTGATAAAAAAGTGAGATCTGGACTCAATAATATTCAAGTGATGAATTATCTTTTAGGGTGTTTAAAAAATGATCTAAATTAAGTGTTGTTAAACTTTTTTCTAAAATTATTTAAGAATTATTTTTTATAGATTACTAACTTCCCTAAATTTTCTGTTATTTTTTATTAATTCCTCAAAAGAACCTTGCCCTCTTAGTTCTCCTTTTTCTAATAAAAAAATATTATCGCATTTTTTTACTGTATTAAGACGATGAGCAATTATAATTATTGTTAAGTCTTTACCTATGTTTTTTACCTCTTCCATCACAGTTTGTTCAGTTAAATTGTCTAAAGCGCTTGTTGCTTCATCTAAAATTAATACTTTTGGATTATGGTATAGTGCTCTCGCAATTCCTATTCTTTGTCTCTGACCTCCAGAAAGCCTAATACCACGCTCTCCGACTGTAGTGCTATATTGTTTAGGTAAATCATCGATAACAAATTTATGTATATTTGCAATTTTAGCTGCTCTCTCAACATTTTTTTGATCAATAAATTTAGACTCCACACCTAATGCGATGTTACCAGCAATAGTATCATCGGCTAAAAAAATATTTTGGGGTACATAACCTATAGATTTTTGCCAAGCTCTAATATTTTTTTTACTAATTTCTATTCCATCAATTTCTAAGGATCCTTGCTGTGCCTCAAGTAAGCCAAGAATGATATCAACTGTTGTAGTTTTTCCACTACCAGTAGAACCAACTATTCCAACAGTTGTTCTTGATTTAATACTTAAATTGAGATTTTTTAAAGCTGTTCTATTCGCATTGGGATAATCATAATTAATATTCTTTAATGTAATATCATTATCAAATTGTAAAGGATCATTGTTTTTTGAATAAGTAAAAAAAGATTTTAGATTTTTAATATCGTTATGCATGGTATCAATTGATGGTATAGCGTATCGTATTTCAGTTACAGAGTTAAAAATTTGCTGTAGAGCAGGCATTAATCTATAACCAGTATAAGCATAAAGTGCGATTATCGGTAAAGCTTTGTTAATTGAATTAAATTGTGCCATTAAATATAAAACAACTAATAACATTCCACCAAACACTATAGCTTCAAGAGCAAACCTTGGTAATTGTTTTATAAACCCAAACAATGAATTGATCCTTGCAAGATTTTTTGCTGGAACTGCAAATTTGTCTATGTAAATTTTTTCAAAACCACCAACTTTAATTTCCTTAACAGCACCAAATGCTTCACTAACGGATGTAAAAAGCCATTTATTAGACTCTAAACGGTCTTTACCCATTTGTTTTATTGATCTTCTTAAAAATAAGTAGATTAGTCCATATGCAGAACTTAATGCTAAAGCAACAATTAATGTTAATTTTGGATCAACAAATATTAAAATCGATAATAGAGCTATTGCTACTACAATTTCTTTAATTAAAATTAGCATTGAATATAGGCCTGACTTTATAACTAAACTAACCTCCGCAAGAATAGTCTTACCAAGATCAGCGCTATGGCGGTTTAAGAACCAGCTGTATGGTTGATGCAAATACCCTTCAACTAACCTTCTTGCAAAATTATAATTACACATATTTATAAATTTCACACTGAGATAAATTGTAAAAATTTTTAAGGTGATTGAAATAATTAATAGCCCAAAAACCAGAACACCTAAAAGAAATAAAAACTGCTGAGAAGATGTGACACCTAATATTGTTGAATAATTGTAAGCATTTTTTAAAATAAAATTCGTCTCAATAATCTCTGGACTCATTAAAACTGCCATAAATGGTAAGATAGACACTACTCCTATCATCTCGAATATTGCCATGACTATAAAGGCACCAAGTAACAAAATTGCTCTTTTTTTTTCTTGAGGAGATAAAAGATATAAAAGTTTTTTAAAAATATACATTTTTTTTCAAAAAAGGTATTTAATCATTTTTGTTAAAATATTTAAAAATAACATTTTTTAATTTTGATTTTATTAAACTATATTGATTATAAAACACTAGTGAAAATAGCTCTGTGTTTAAATATATATTATATTTTTGAAATCTTAATAAGTTATAAATCATTTTATTGGCACCTGAAAAATTTCTATTATCTATTTGATTTTTTACAAGCTGAAATTCATTTTTAATTGAAAATTCATTTAATTGATATGTAATAGGTATTGTTAAATCAAAAGGTCTAGTAATCTTATACTTTTTTAATTTTAAATATTCATTAACAATTATCATTATTTCCTTAAATTCTATTGTTTTTAATTTATGAATTTTTTTTAAAAAAATAATATATTTTTTATCTATCTGCCCTTTATGGTATGCTATATGATACAAGAGGGTATAAGTTAAATTTTCTCTATTTGGTATATAATAGCCTTGATAAAATGTCCTGCTATCTAATATTTTTTTTTGCCATTTGGTATCAAAATATCCATCACCAATATATCTAACGTCAAGTTTGATCACTTTATTTTTAATTTTAATATAATTTGCAACTTTAAAACCACCATCCTCAAGTGGATCTCCTGAATTAGATATGAAATTTAAATTTTTACTTTTATATGAATGACAATCTGCAATTCTTTTGAACAAAAAATAATCATTTACCAAAATATCTATATCCTCTTTTTCAGTTTTTTGATTTCGCAATATCACATATTTTAGTTTTTTAGATTTATTTAGTCTCTTAAAAAAATCTTTTTTACTACTGAAAATATTCTGTGTTTTAAAAAAATATTTTGATGGATAATCATTCTTAGTCTTAGAGAAAAAAAATGCATTTCTTTTTGACTCTTCAAAATTATCTGAAATATGAATAAGACCCAATTTGTTTTTTCTTACTTTTTTTTTAAATGCAAATATTTTATGATCAACAATTTTACTTTCATTCGAAAAAATCATTTTATTTGATTTAAAAATAGGATTAATACTTTTAATAATATAAACAATAATATCATTTTTTAGTTTATTTGTTTTTTTACTAATTTTTTTGTTATAAAATTGATCAATCCAAAATATTCTATCCTTAAATATGTCGGTATAAAAATTTTTTCTTAGTTTAATTTTATCAATAATTATAAAATTTTTATTATGGATTATTTTTTTTTCAATGAATTTTTGATTTTTTTCATTCCATACAACAAGCACTCTTAAATCATTTGAAAGTAATAAATTTTTATTTATAGATAGATTAATTCTATTAATAGAATATTTATCAAAAAAAATTCTTTTTTTTAAAAATATCTTTTTTTTTAGATTCGAAATCTTAGATGATTGAGCAAAATCAATTAAAAAAATTCTTTTATTTTTTACTAAAAGATTGTCAGGTTTTATATCTGAGTGAAGACAGTTATTTTTCTTAAGATACTTGAGTATATGCTTTAATTGTTTTAACCAATTTTTAGGTTTATTTTTAATTGAAATTTTTTTGCCAACGTAGGAAAGATGAATTGTATAATTTTTATGATCTTCATATATTACTTTAGGAGTAAATTGAGATTTTTCAAATTTTTTTAACCAATACAGTTCATTGTAAAAAAGTGATAAATCTCTTTTTAAAAAATGTTTTTTTACAATATTTTTTTCTATACTAACGGTCATTTCAACTAAATATAATTATAAAATGGCACTACAAATAAAGTCTAACTAAATCGTATCTTATTATTTGAAATCTTATGTTTTTAAACTTTGGATTAATTTTTACAATTCTTTTTTTAAAAACTTCTAATTCTTTATAAGATAAATTTTCAAATTTGACAGCTTGATGTCTTTTAGCTAAGAAGTATTTTAATAAATTTTTAAGCAAAATCTTAATTTTAATTAAGGAATTATTATTTTTATTGCATAATGTATCATTACCTATCTCTTGCCATGTTTCGTTAATTATCTTATATGCAGGTCTATCAAAAATATTTACAATTCTATTTTGAATAAGTTTTTTATTTCTCTGAAAATCTAATTTTAAATCTTTTTTTAATAAAGCAGAAATACTTTCAATTATTTGTTTATTATTTAAAGCTCTTATTGATACTTTATCTGGAATGTTTGATCCAAGATGATCACGTATTACTTCCTCTGAAGATATGCTTATAGCAATCTTGCCTCTAACTGCTGCCTCTAATCCACTTGTGCATCCTGAATGAACAACACACATAGCATTTGAAATCCAATCACTTAAATTGCCAGTATCTATAATCTCAATGTTTTTTTTATATCCAATATGTTTTTTCCACTTTTCAGGATTTTCTGTTGGATGTGGTCTTATAACAATAGGAATATTTTTAAAATTCATATTCACAATATCAATAAATTCATCTATTGTTTTTAAAACCTTTTCACTTCTAGCTTTGTCATTTTTTACACCCTTTAATGAACTTCCTCTTTCAAAATAACCACCCTTTTCAAGCACCGTAATGGAGTCTTCCATGCTTTTATAACTAAAGATATAATTTAAATTGGAAGACAATAATAAATAATTTTTTTTTTTTGGAATGTCGTCTTTATCAAAAAATTTTTTAAAATCTTCTCTCCAGAAATCAAATCGTGGATTCCCAGAAATGACAATTTTTTTTTTATATTTATTGAATTTTTTTATCAAATAAGTGTAATCAAAATTTCCATGCACAAATAATTTATCAATTAAATTTACTGTTTTATAACCATATCTTAGATCTAAATCACCATAACCTTCATCTCTAAATCCTACCTCCTCATCAATTGAGGTAATAATAAAACCAAATTTTTTTAAGATTTTCATTTGTGCTATTCTCTTATTTGAGGGAGTAATTGATTTTAAGTGAATAATTCCTGGTTCAAATATACCTTTTTCACACAAAGGCATTATATTTCCTATGTATACTTGATTACCCTTTAAAGCAGATTCAAATCCAAGTAATAATTTTGCATAAAATTCTCTTTTTTTTTCTTCAACAGCTATATAAATATTCATTTTAAATATAAAAACTTTTTTTTATTAAGTTTTCATGATTATTTTTCTTAGTTCTTCCAACTATTTTATTATAAATTCTCTTAGGTATTAGATCTCCATTGGTTTTTTTCTTAGCATTAAATATATTTTCATAAAATTCTTGGTTTGGTATTTTAAACTTAGAATTACTTTTTTTTGTTGCAAATGAAGCGATATATGTTGAGGATCCCTTTTTAGTTAAATAATTCATATTATTTATATTTTGGTGAACTTCAGTAACCATGCCTCCACTAATACTATTAGTTTTAGCCTCAATTAAAAAAATTTTTAAATTCTTATAATTACAAGTTTTGTAAAATGAAAAATAAAAAGTTGGTTGGAAATTATAAAACCCATGATTCATTGAGCCCTGACATGGATTAAAGTGAACAATCTTACCTTTTGGTTTTAGCAATAAATTTAATGATTTCATAACCGCAGGAACATTATAGACGTGTTCCATAAAGCCAAGGTCAAATATAAAATCATACTTTGAATGATATTTTTTTGGTAACTTTTTATTAAGATCTAATGAAATATCTGACTCTTCCATTCCTGGATATTCAAGTGTATCAATACTTGAAAAGCCTAGATTTTTTAAAATTGAATTTGTAGAAAACTCAAAAAAAAACTCTTTTTTTTTTAGTTTCTTTTTTAATTTTTTTTTATAACCATTGCTCAAAACTAATTCTTGTACTCCTAAGGTTAATAATTTACCAGAATATCCATAGGCTACATGATCTAAAATTTTTAACAGGTTATCTGTTAGAGCCATTATTATTTACGATTTTCTTATATTTTACTATTTAATTTATAAAGTTTTTAAAAATTAATAATAGCTGTATTTTTTTTTATTACAATTATATTTGTTTCAGAATAATAACAATCACATTCCTAAATTATTAGAATAATTAAAAATCTTTGTTTACTAAAATATTTCTATTAAATATACATGAATTATGACTTCAAAATTAATAAACCAAAAACCACTTTTAGTTAAATCCCATAAATTAATTAAAAAGATTAGAATCATTGATAAAAATAGATACTACTCAAATTTTGGTCCTTATTACTATGTATTAAAAAAAAAAATTGAAAATGTTTTAAAACTCAAAAAATTTTCTATAACTTTTACATCAAGTGGTTACTCCTCATTACATGCTTGTTGTAAATTAATTGCTAATAAAAATAAAAAAAAAATCGTGTTAGTACCAACTTACAGTTTTGCAGCCAATCCACAAAGTATAATTTCAAGTGGATTAGAACCTTTTTTTGTAGATATTAATAAGGATAGTTATGAAATGGATTACGAAGACGCTTCAAAAATTCTAAAAAAATACCGAAAAAAAATTGCAGCTATTATGATAGTCTCGCCATTTGGCTATCCAATAAATATAAAAAAATGTTTAAACATTTTTTCTAAATACAAAGTTCCAATAATTTATGATGCAGTAGATACTTTATTAAATCACAAGTCTCTACATGAGAGTAATAATGTATATTATACTCACAGTTTTCATCCAACTAAAATAATACCTTCGAATGAATCTGGTATGATTATTGCAAGTAAGAAGAGAGAGAAATTTTTAAAAAGTATGATTAATTTTGGTATGATTGGCGAAACTCGTTCTATAAATTTATACGGTTTTAATGGTAAATTTACCGAATACGATGCAGCAATTTTAGACTCTAATTTTGAAGAAATTAAAAAAATAAAAAAAAAATTAATAAAGATTAATCACTACATAATTACTAATGTTAAAAATGATTCTCTTATTTTCCAGAAAAACTTTGGGGTTAATTGGTTTTCTTTAAGACTTGTTCTTAGACACAAATTTAAAAATTTTAACTCAATTTTTTCAAAGTTAAAAAAGGAGGGTATAGTTATTTCTCATCCATGGCACAATAAATTTATGCACCAATATTCAATTTTTAAAAAATACAAAAAATCTAATTTAATAAATTCAACAGCATTACAAAATAAAATATTTTCTATAAATATGCGTATAGATATTAAAAAAAAAGATTTAGATTTTTTAGTAAAAAATTTAAATGAAATCTAAAAAATTAAATAAATTTATAATCTTTTATTAATTAAAAAATTCTTAAAAAAAGCAAAATATCTTATAATTGCAGTTAACCAGAAAAAAGGAATCGCAATTAAAAAATTTGAGCTAAAAATACTAATGAATGGAAATACAACTATATATCTTCTAAAAACATGCGAAAGACTAATTAAATTTCTATAAAAAGACCAATTTTTTGTATTAGTTTTAAAATACGTATAATCGCCATTGCCATAAGAAATAATTTTTTTTAGGTAAATATTAAAATTTAATTTTTCAACTTGATAGGCAATATGTTTTGATTGGAATACTTTTAAATTTTTTTTTTTTAACATATCTGCTTTAAAAGTATCGATTGCATAATTGTGTCCTAACGAAAAATTATATAGATCCTGTATAATCGGCAGATATTTTTGAGTATCTAAAAGTGAGGGCGTAGTTGAAACTTCTAAAAACCGATTATTAGTATTTTGCAAAATCTTATAAAAAATTTTCTGTCCCTTTTCAAAAAAATTTCTATCGTATTTGCAAATTAATTTTGCTTGTACACCGAAACATCTTTGTTCTTCGATATCTTCTAGTAATTTTGGCAATAAGCCATTAGGCAGCTCTTGATCTGTTTCTACGCCCAAGACGTATTTAGTATCTACTTTTTTTAAAGCAAACAAGTGTTGTCCAACTATACTTGGTTTTGTAACAAACACAGAACTGCAATATTTTTTTGCTATTTCAACAGTTTTGTCAGTTGATCCACCATCAACTACGATTATATCTTTAGGTTCATTTCTCTTTAAACTTAAAAAGAAATTATCTAAATCTCGTGCAGTATCATTTAAAGTATTTACTACAATAGTGATATTTTTTTGTATCATAAAAAAATATTCTAGACCCTATTTAAAACTAATTATAATTTTTTTTAATTTCTTTTTTATCAATTTTTCCGTTTGCATTTTTAGGTAATTGTTTTTTTACAATAATAACATTTGGGATCATATAGTTAGGTAAAATCTTACTTATATCTTTTTTTATATGAGACTCTGTAATATCCAAATCTGAAGCAACTAAAGCAATAATTTTTCCGTAATTTTCCCTCTCTCTATTGTAGACCGCTGCTGATTGATTAATGTAGTCTAAGCTATTTAAGGCAAACTCTATTTCCTCAAGCTCTATTCTATATCCCATATGTTTTATTTGATTGTCTGTTCTACCAGCAAACCATAGTAGTCCATTTTTTTCATATACAATATCTCCAGATTTATAGATAATATCTTTATATTTTGCTTTTAAAGGATTTTGAATAAAACTTTCATTAGTTTTTTGAATCTCATTAAAATATCCTAGCGCAATATTAGGACCAATTAAATAGAGCTCTCCTTTTTCACCTTTCTTAACCTCTTGCATATTTTCATTAACAATTAATTTTTCAAAGTTGGGGTTCATTTTACCAAGAGGCGCTAGCACATTCATTTCTTCAAAATCTGCAAGCGAAATTTCATGAGATGAACAAATACAAGTTGCCTCTGTAGGACCATATACATTTACCAATTTCGCCTTACTTGAATATAGATCATATAATTTTTTTAATTCTGCTTTTGGAAATCCTTCACCACCAAATATAAATAACCTTAAAGTTTGAAATGTTTTTTCATTTAATGCTTTCATTGTTTGCAAATAAACTAACAAAGATGGAACACTGAACCAGATAGTACATTTGAGTTTATCTACTAAATTAATTAGATCATTTAAATTTGTAATCACCTCCTTTTTAATAGGAACTAGACTAGCTCCACTAAATAAGGCCGTATAAAAATCAAATACAGAATTATCAAAATAAAGTGGGCTTATTTGCACAAATCTATCATTATTATCAACCTTAAATCTATTTATACTCCATCCTAAAAAACTTATAATATTGGCATGGCTGATAACTACACCTTTAGGCACACCTGTGCTACCTGAAGTAAACATTATATAAGCAGGAGTTGATCCTGTTAAACCATTAGAAACTTCTAAGTTCCTATCATCAAAACGATCAAATATTTTTATATCTGTAATATCTAATAACTCAATATTCATTTTGCTAGCTAGGTCAGATACCGTTTTTGATACATTATGATCAGTTAAAAGTAATTTTGAGTCACAGGTATTTAGTATTTTTTCAATTCTTTTTGATGGATTTTCTTCATCAATATTTGTGTATGTAACGCCTATTTTTAAACACGCAAGCATACTTGCAAAACCTGAATACTCTTTAGTATTAAATATGCCTACTACGTCGTGAAGTTTAATATTTTTAGAAATAAAAAAATTTGCTATTCGATTTGATAATTTATTTAACTCTTCATAAGTTACAATTTGATTTTCATATCTTAAAGCTATATCATCTTTAAACTTCTTAGAAATGTCATAAAAAAAATTAGCTAAATTAAAATAAGAGTTCATTTTTAAACTATATTTTTAGCTCTGCATAACCAAAACCATTTTTGCCAAAATGATTTCCACAATAAAACATTAATATTTTACCATCCACATTAGCTACATGAGGATAAGCGACCATTTCTGAGTCCCATCCACTTGTACTAACATCAATTCCTGACATTTTATCATCTCTACTCCAATTTATCATGTCATCAGATTGTGCATAACCTATCCTATATCCTTTTGAATTATTTTCTCGAAACTCTAGACCGTGTCTATATGAAAAAAACATATGATAAAGACCTTTAAATTTTATAATGCTACAGCTTGTTTGGCACTCTAAATGAACAGAAGTTTCTAGTATTGGAATGCCGTTTCTTTTCCAATCTATTCCATTATTACTTGATGCGTGCATCAATAAATATTGTGACTCTTTTTTTCCATTTTTTGATTTTATCCACTTAGTTCCAGAAAGATAATACATATGCCAATTTGAGTCTGACAATTTATAAACTATCGGACAAGCTTGTAAGAAAGGCTCATTAGAAGTTGGTCCAAGAATAGGGCCATTGCTTATCTTTTTAAATTTTTTACCATCAACGCTTTTTGCCAGTCCTATAGCCCAATTGTATGGCGTAGATAAAGATCTTTGCCAACCACAATAATATAATAAATACTCATTATTATGCAAAATTACACTGCCTGCCATTGATCCAAATTCATCAAATTCACCAAGTCCACCTAATTCCATAATAGGTTCTTCACAAACATTTAATACTTTTTTTGGGTCAGACCTATCAACATCAATGTAACCACTATAACTTTTAAATTGATCGTTTAAGTCTTTTTTTTCTCTTGTTGAAAAATAAATTCTAATAAATTTTTCAAATAAAACTGTATAGGGACATTGAGAATAAGAGTCCATCCAATTTGAATTCTTTGAAGGTGAAAAAATAACTCCTTTTTTTTCCCATTTAAACATTATTTCTTTTTTTCCAATTCTTCCGTCGCTGCTTTTTTTAATACATCCTCTAACCAATCATGCCTGCTTTTGCCACTTTTTTTTTGGGCTTTATTAACAAGGCTTAATGCTTCTTTTGATACTCCTTCTAATTTTCCGTAATATCTACTCCTATGAGTTCCACCCCTTTCACCTGGAATTTTAAAATCAAAATTTGCTTTTGGCTCTCCATTATCTACGTCAAAAGATATAAAGTAAAACACACCACCTATAAACCACTCCAATTTAACATTTCTTGCATTAATTGGTAAATGCTTTAATGGCAAGTCATATTTGTAATGAGGATTTGAATTCATTAAAACTTTTCCAAACTCTGTTTCTCTTAACCAAACAGGCATATTTTCATCTCCAACGACTATTCGACCTCCAGGTTTACAAACTCTTACCATTTCAGTAAAAGCCCTTTTTATATCTCCAAAAGTATTTAATCCCCCAAAATGAAATACTCTATCAAAATAATTATTCTCAAATGGTAAAAAATATCCATTGGCCAATGAAAATTCTATATGTGGTTTAAATGATTTTTTAGATAGTTTTTCAATACCAATCTTCAAAATTTCTTCTGATATATCTTGTAAATAAAGTTCTCCATCTTCATTTAATTGATTTGCTATTTTTTCAGAGTCTCTTCCTGTTCCGCAACCCGTTTCTAAAACTTTGTGATTTTCTTTAAGCTTCAAAGCATCTATTAACTTTTGTCTCTCTTCATCTTCATTAACACCAAATGTATCAAACGTCATAGGTAAATAATCATCATAACAGTTAGCATTTTTTTTATACCAATCTATTGACTCTAAATCGCTCTTATCTAAATTTTTTGGAAATATCAAATTTGGAATTCCATCTCTAATAGGAAAAATATTTCCTTTACTATCTACAAATTGGTTTTTTTCAAATCGTAATGGACTCTGATCGATTGGTGAAACGTATTTTTTATTCATTTATAATATCTTAAATTAAACTACTATATACAGTGAGGGATACATTGAAAAATCAAAACTATGTTTATTTTTTATATTTTTTTCTTTCATAAATTCATCTACTGCCTTTGATTCTCCTTCCCAAGGCTTTACTCCATAGCCTCTAAACAATATGCATCCTCCCGGTATCATTAAATCATAAAAAAAATCTAAAGCTTTTTTTGTAGGAATATATAAATTTACATCAATAACTAATATTTTGAACCTAACTCCATAATTTTCTTGTTTAAACTCCTCAAAAGTATGATCTAACTCCCCGTTGTAAATTTTTACTCTTTCAAATTTTGGTAATGTCAAATCTAAATTTGAAAGATTTTCTAGTTCATTTACAAGTTTATAGTCAACCTTAAAATTACCAACTAAACTTTCAATATAATCTATAGATTTTTTATTATCTTTATCTAAAGTTACTTGATCATAACCTTTAAAGTTATCAAATCCAAAAACTTTTTTTCCTCTAACGTTAGGAAAATATGTTTCAATCAACTTCGTCCATGTAAATAAGCTGTTACCCATAAATACGCCTACTTCTGCAACTGATCCCGGTAAATGCTTTACTTTTTTAAAAATTTCGTAATATGCTAAAAGCTGAGATAAGTCTCTTTTTTGAATAAAAGACATATAATTTTGTAAAATTAATTTTAATGGAATATTAAACTCACTTTTCAATTTTTCTATTTTGGTCCAATAAAATTCATCTTTCTCTTTAAACAATTTTCTAAAGTCAAATTTTTCATCTATCTTCATATAACTAACCCACCATCCACTGGAATAATCTTGCCATTAATGTAATCATTTTCAATAACAAATTTTACTGTATGTACTACATTTTCTACATTTCCTAACTTTCTTAAAGGAATTTCTTTTTTTAAACTTGTAATTAATGCTTTTTTAATTGCAGTATTGGTCGAGGTAGTATTTATATATCCAGGAGCAATTGACACACAACGAATACCGAATGAACCTAACTCTTTAGCCCAAACTGATGTTAAAGAGTCTATTCCAGCTTTTGCAGCACTGTATGCGCTTTGACCAGCATTTCCTTTAGCACAAATAGAACTTATATTAATAATTAATCCTTTAGTCCTATTAATTACCATCTGCTCAACTACATAAGAACTTATTACGAAAGGGGCTGATAAATTAATATCAATAATTTTCCTCCAACTATCAAGGCTATGTTTCTTGTTTTTTGATGTAATATTTATAAGAGGTTCACTAAATAATATTCCAGCATTATTAATAAGAACATCAATTTCCTTAAATTTATTTTTAATTAATTTGATGGCTTTAGATATTTCACTTTCTTTTGTAAGATCGCACTTTATCTTCAATAAATTTTTGTTATTTTTTATGTTAATTAATGCTTTTGCATTAATATCTAATATAGCTACTTTAAGATTATTTTTTAAAAGAGACTCACTTATAGCTTTTCCTAGACCACTTGCACCTCCAGTAACAACAACAAATTTATTTTCTAGTTTCATTTTTTCAATTTTTTACTAATTATTCTTTTGATGGTCTTAATATCTTTCATAATTAAAATTTCATCCATATTAAATTTAATTTTTAATTGATCTTCCATAGATGAAATAAGGTCCATGTGTTTCAAAGAGTCCCAATTGTCTACTTTTTCCATTGAAAGACCATCATGTAATTTGTTTTTTTTTAGTCTCAAAGTATCACATAATATTTGCTCTAATTTTTTCAAAATTTATGCTCCTGTAAATCTTAAAAATTGTTTACTTTCTGCTCTAAATTTTTGGCCTTCTTGTGAAATAAAAACATTTTTTTTACCTGTATTCTTTGTAATCAATGTATTTGCACCGATGAAATTTTCATTTTCAATAGTTACATTATGACCAATCGAAGCGTTGACACCAAAAAAACATCTTGATTTAACAATCGCATCACCTGATATTACCGCCCCAGATGCTATCCAGTTATAATCTCTGATAGCACTGCCGTGACCAATCACTGAATTACTCCATAAAAAATTACTATTTCCAATACTAGCATATGGTTGAATCGCAACATGATCTAGAATGATGTTGTTTTTTCCTATTTTAACGTTCTCATGTATTTCTACTGATGGGTGAATGTAGTTTATAAAACTGTATCCTTTGAATTTAGCTTCTTTATATTTTTGCTCTCTAATACAATTCATTTGCGAATATCCTACAGCAATAATCATTTTATAATCATTTGTATCGAATTTTTTATGAATTTTTTCAAAACCAACTAATGGCAAACCTTCAATATATTTTTGTTTAATAAGTTTTTCATCAACAGTAAAAGCCTCAACATGAAAATTTTTTTTTAAAAATTGAAATAAAATTTTAGCTACTTTACCGTTACCGTAAATTAAAATTTTTTGCAAATTTTACTCCGTCTTGATTAATTCGTAATTTTTGAGCATACTTTGAACTTGTATTTTATCTTTGAACATCAACATATCAAGAATTGAGAGATTTGGTACAAATTTTTTTCCAAATTGATTATATTCAACATTATTTGTTTTTAAGAAAAAAAGGTCAATTTTTTTTTTTTGAAAAAGATTTGTATTGTAAAGTTTTTTTCCACCTATAGCATTTATATATGATTTAGCATTTGTCTTTTGACAAATTTCAATTATTTTGTTTTGTCCTTTTAAATTTTTGTTTTTTTTTATATCGCTTGAATAAATGAAATGTGTCTTAATATTCAGATACTGTGATATCTTTCTTAGAGAATAACCAATAAATTTAGCTAAATTTCTTTCTGGTTGATCAAATATATCAAGCAATATTGGAAAAATTATTTCAAAATTTGGGGTTTTTTTATAATTAAGTTCTATTGTCTTGGTTAATTTTTTGAAATTATTTACTACATCTATTTCATTAATTTTTTTATTTTGACTAGATTGATTTAGTTCTAATGAAAACCTATGAGGTTTGCCTTTAACTAAAATAGTATTTCTATTTATAAATCCTTTTTTAATAAAGTTAACATCATCAAAAATTATAAATAAATCTACTGCGTAAATTAGTTGCCAATAACTTATATAGGGCAAAAAATAAGGTTGCATTATAGAAATTTTCATAAAAGACTAAAATATCTACTAGTATTTAAGATATATTTATTACTTTCAACTTAATTTTTCATTAATTAAATATCTATCTTAAAATCTTAAAGAATGTTAAAAATTTAATTTAAGATCAATATTCTAGAAATACTTTAAAAAGATTAATAAAATAGCTGTGATCAAGTTAATAAAAAGAAAAATTTACAAATATTATTTATACATATCAATATTATTAATTGGTATAGCTGTTCGAATTAACAGCCATAAATTAAGTGCATTGATTATATTGATCAATATTAGACGATTTAATAGCGTTAAATCTAACTTCAAATCTAAGAAAAAAATATTAGTTTTTCCCAAAAGTGGTGGTAATGAAGATTTAATTGAAACCTATCGTAATAAAAAAGATAACCAAATTGATTTTTATTTACTCCCAAGAATTTTATATAAAAAAATTTTTTCTTATTATTTTGATAAAAATTTTGAAAAAGATTACTATACAAAATTACAAAATTTTGAAGATATAAAAAGTAAAGAATTATATGTAAACTTTCTGTCTTTAACATTTAAGTTTGTTAGTAAATATATAAAATTTGATGCATTTATTAGTTTTAATTTATTTTATTATGCTGAAAAATATTTTGAGGAAGTCTGTAAAAATTTAAATACAAAATTTATTGTTTTACATAAAGAGTCTGCTTTTAATTATTATGAAGAAAAGAAAGCAGTAGTTTTATATGGTAAATACAACGATAAATCACTTAGTCACAAAATATCAGTTTATTCAGAAAGTCAAAAAAAACTTTTAATCAAAAGTAAGATTGCGAATAAAAATCAAGTAGTTGTTAATGGTACTCCAAGAAGTGATTATGCTTTCAAATTGAGAAAAATTCCACCAAGAGGAAAAGTTTTGGTATTTTATTTAATCGAATATAATAGAGGTCAAGTATTTGGATATGATAAACAAGTAAATTGGAAAAAACTATATAAACAAACTTTGAAATATCTTTTTAAATTCGCTAAAAAAAATCCAGAAATTCAAATTATTCTTAAGGGTAAAACAGGAATACATAAGAAAGATCACGCTGAACTTAATAATCTACCTCAAAACTGTATTTTTATAGAAGGAGGAACAGGTCATGAGCTATTAAAAAATGCATCTGTAGTCATAGCCTTTAATTCAACCATTCTTTTTGAGACAATAGCAAGTAATCGAAATCTAATAGTTCCAAACTTTAATAATGAAAATAAAATAAAAAAAAATTTGCTTCTGGAAATAAAAAATAAAAAATATCTTATAAATTCAGAAAGAGATTTTCAAAATAAAATAGTATTTTACTTAGGTCTCAAATATAAAAATAAAAAAATTTCTAAAATTGATATTAAGTCTTTAAAATATTTCTTGGGTAACGCAAATGGTAATTCTTGTGAAAAAATGAAAGAATTTCTCGAAAGAAATATAGGATGTTAATTTTTTAATGAAAAATAAATAATTATTTATAACTTTTTTTTCTCAGTAATATATCTGCTATCTCAAAATCGAATTCATCATCTATATCTATAGAGCTTGATTTGTCCATCTCATAAATTTCAAATCCTTTAGATATATCGAATTGCCTTTTATGTTTTAGCTTATTCAAATTAAAAATAAATATTGCACCATTAGGTAAATAAATCTTTTTTAAATCTTGAGATCTTTTTCTTAAATCTTTATCTTTTACTAAATTATTTGAAACCTTTTTATTTTTTAATTTTATTTCCCATAAACTTTCATCAGATTGACTTTTAACTGATATTAATCCAGATGTATTTTTATCAAAAATTTTTTTTATAGATTGATTAATATGTAAATAAGTTCTCAAAGGTGATGTTGGCTGTAAATAAATAAGGTAATCAAATTGATTGTTTTTTTTATTTAAATAATTTAAAGCGTGAGAAATTACTTCCTGTTTGGTAGCAAAATCATTTGAGAATTTTTTTGGTCTTTTTATTGTCTGGGTTTTTTGTTTTTTTGAATAACTTAAAATCTTTGATGAGTCGCTTGATACATATATTTCATCAATATATTTTGATTTTTTCGCAGAATTTAAAGTCCACCATAAAAGTGGTTTGTTACATATTTTTTTTAAATTTTTATTTTTAATTCTAGTACTATTTCCTTTTGCTGGTATTAGGGCTACAACTCTTTTCATTTTTTAATTATAATTTTTTAAAAGTTAAATATTTGTTTATTTCATTTAGTAGTTGAGAAATAATATAGTCTTGATCCGAATAATTTATTTTTGTAGTTGGTAAACTTATACTTTGATCTGAGATTTTTTTACTAACTGTGAAAGAGCCTTTACAATATTTCTTATATATGTTCATTTGATTAAAAGATACAAAACCCGGTCTAGTTTCAATTCCCTTGGCTAAAAGTTTTTTAATCAGAATGTCCCTATATTTTTTTTTTAAATCCTTAATGATAATCGTATAAAGCCACAAAGAATTTTTAGACCAATTATTCTTAGGTAAGAATTCAATAAAATTAAATTTGTTTAGGTTTTTATTATAATAATCAAAAATCTTTTTTCTCTCTTTATAAAATTCATTAATTCTATTTAATTGTGCTAATCCAATTGCTGCTTGAGGATTTGTCATACGAAAATTTGAGCCTGTTATAGTATGGTAATAAAAAACTTTTGAACTCATTCCATGATTTTTTATTAAAGATGCTGTTTCTGAGTTTTTTTTTTTTCTAAATACAGCCATTCCTCCTTCACCAGTTGTAATAATTTTATTCGCATAAAAACTGAAACACGCGCAATCACCACCTAATCCAATTTTTTTTCCTTTATAAAATCCACCTAATGCCTCCGCAGCGTCTTCTATAACGTATATCTTTTTAAGTTTTGCAATTTTATTGATTTCGTCTAACTTGCAAGGTTGACCATATATATGAACTGGCATTATAGCTTTTGTTTTCTTTGAAATTTTTTTTTTTATTTTTTCAATATCGATAGTCCAGGTACTCGCCTCAACATCAACGACAACTGGAGTAGCTCCAACATTAATTATAGAATTTATACTTGCTGCAAAAGAAAAATTTGGCAAAATAACCTCATCCCCTTTTCCGATCCCAAAAGTTTTTAAAGCTAGTTCCAATGCCGTTGCCCCGCTAGAGGTAGTTACTGAATACCCGCCACCAAGATACTTGGAAAATGCTTTTTCAAATTGATCTACATAAGAACCCTTGGAAGATATCCATCCTGATTTAATTGCATCGAAAGCTTTGCTGAACTCTTGATCACCTAAATCTAAATTAGCGATAGGATATTTTCTTAAATTTTCTATTGTAGATATATCTTTAATAATTCTATTATTGTCTACTAGAGGAATACATTTATATTTAATATTATTTCTTTTATTTTGTAAGTGATAGAGGATAGTTTTGATATCTGTTTTATAATTTAAAAAAAAAGGTTTGGTATTAACAATTTTTGACTTATCAAGAATTGTTTTTTTAATATCATAACCCGATAATATTGATCTTCTTATGTCTCCATCTGAAACTGAGCCAATTAGTTTTTTGTTTTTATCAACAATAAAAACTAATCCGTTTTTATTTAAATTTATTTTTTCTAAAATTTTTTCGATTTTAGCTGGTAAAGTAATTATAAAATTATTTATCATTCAAAGTTTTTAAATTAACTTTTGTATTGTTAATTTTTGTAATCTTCTCAATTTTTTAGGGTCCCCATTATAAACCTCAATTGAGTAATATTTTTTATCATTTTTTAAATATTTCCAGAACCATGAATTAGAATTAAAACTTTTGTTAGAATCTTTAAGGCCATCATTATCACTCAAATGATATCCAAAAATTCTTTTTGAGTTTAAATCAAACATTCTTTTTGCTTGAAAATTAAGACTTTTTGAAGATATTTTAACATGTGCCACATCAACTAATAGACCAACATTTTTGGGAACATTGTCTAAAACATATTTACATTCCTCTGGGTCAGCCATTAAAAAGGGATTTGTTTCAAATTCTTTTAGATTATTTGAGGACAATACATTATTTTCGATCATTAACTTCACTCTAAGTTTTTTTGCCTTTATAGATAAGTTTGTTATTCTAGAAATAAATTTAGCTAAACATACATTTCTTGGGAAAATTTTCTTTTTTTTGATTTTTTTTCCTAGCTCATTTGGCTTAATATCACACAAGAAACCAGCATGAAAGCTGTAATATTTTTTACCCAACATACTACATAATTTTATCGAGTCCATTATATGCTTATTGCTTCTTCTAAAAATTTTTTCATCTAAAGATGCTAAATTTAATACAAATGATTTTTTTGGCGGAGGAAAATAATTATGAAGCTGAATATTTGCAAACTTATTTACTAGATGAAGTTTTTTTTTCACATCACTTGTGTAAGCTCCACCAGAAAGCTCAATATTATTTATACCATTCTTTTTAAACAGTTTTGCAGTCTCTAGAAAATTTAAGTTTTTAAAACCACCAGTTGATATATAGACTGACATTTTAATAGAAATCTTTTAAGGATGGTTGTTGGTTAATAAATAAATTAAATTTAGCTTTTTTGCCCAGTATTTTTTTTAATTCTCTAAAATACAGACCCGTTCCAGGTCTTTTAAGACAAATATGACTAATTTTAAGCTTTTGATTTTTATTTAAGTTTGAATTTAAAGTTATACTCTTTCTAGATATTTGAGACATTTGATATTCCTCGGGTTGACAAATTTTTTTCCCACTTCCCATAATGAGGTGTGCCTTGTTAACTTCATCAACAATTTTTCTAAATTCTCTTGGCAATGAAGATGCTGCATGGTCTGGACCTTTGTAACTCTTATTCAATGTAAAGTGTTTTTCAATAATTCTTGCACCCATGCAAACACTAATAATTGCTGCTTCATGGCCGATACTATGATCAGAGTAGCCAACAGAACAATCAAATTCTTTGGCAATTTTTTTTATTGAATTTAGATTTAAAGAGGAATGACTGCATGGATAATTAGATACACAATGTAGAAGCACAAAATTTTTATTTTTATATTTCTTATAAATTTTTATACAATCATGTATTTCTTTGATGGTACCCATTCCAACTGAAATAACTACCGACTTTTTCTTTTTAGCTAAATAAGTGTGCATTTCCAAATCAACCAAATCCGCTGAAGCAGTTTTAAAAACTTTACAACCAAGTTTTTCTAAAAATTTCACTGCATTGATTCCGTATGGTGTAGATATAAACTCGATCTTATGCCTTTTACAGAAATTAAACAATTGATAATGCATCTTTTCACTTAGTTCTAAAGATTTGATCATTTCATAATGTGTCTCTTTTGAAGATGTTGTTTTTTTTTGATAAGCTACTTTAGGGGTCATAGGTGATACAAGATCTTCTGCTTTAAATGTCTGAAATTTTACAGCATCAGCGCCACTTTTTTTAGCTGATAGTATCATTTTTTTTGCTAATGATAATTTACCATTGTGATTAACTCCTATTTCCGCAATAAAAAAAGTCTTTTGAATGTTTTTTTTTAAATTTTTTATATGATTTTGAAGTTTACTTTTCATTCAATATATTTGTTTTTTAAATTTATACCTATATCTATATCTAAATTATTATTAATAAAGTAAAAATATTAATGGTTTAATGATATATATGTAGTTCAAGATGCTTAATTCAGTACTTTATTTCGGTAGACAAAATTGCAAATATTCAAAAATTTTAGAAAAATATTTAAAAAATAATTCTAGAAAATTCGTTTCGGTAAAATCAAAATATAAAGGAGAAATTATCAAAAAAAATTCAATTTCAAAAAATTATTTTGATTATGTTTTTTGTTTCCGAAGTTATTTTATATTAAAAGAAAACATCTTAAATAATTGCAAATATGCTATTAATTTTCATCCATCATTACCAAAATATAGAGGGGTAGGAGGTGTCAATTATGCAATATTTAACGGTGATAAATACTTTGGAACTACAATTCACTTTATTAATAAAAAAGTTGATAATGGAAAAATTTTAAAAATAAGTAAATTCAGAATATTAAAAAATGATAACGTTGAAACTCTTTTAAAAAAAACTCACAAGCTTCTATTTAAAGAAGCAAAAAAATTTATTGGAAAATTGATTAAAAACTCAAATATATTAGAAAATAAAATCACAAAAGTTAGTGCCAAGTGGGGTAAAAAATATTACAATGTAAAAAGTCTAAATAAATTTTATGAAATTGACTTAAATATTTCAAAAAAAATTTTTGAGAGAAAATTAAAATCAACGATTTACAAAAATTATAAACCTTATGTAACTTTTCATGGTAAAAAGTTTTTTATTTAAATAATTAAGTTTATTAATATCAATTAAAAAATTTTTTTCAGTGCATAAATCAAGCCAATTGAGCTATTAGTACTGGTCAGCTGCACGCATTACTGCGCTTCCACATCCAGCCTATCAACGTGGTGGTCTACCACGGCTCTATAGGAAGAACTAGTTTTGAGGTGAGTTTCCCGCTTAGATGCTTTCAGCAGTTATCTCGTCCATACTTAGCTACCCGGCACTGCAGCTGGCGCTACAACCGGTCCACCAGTGGTATGTTCAACCCGGTCCTCTCGTACTAGGGTCAACTCCTCTCAATTCTTCTACACGCATAGCAGATAGGGACCGAACTGTCTCACGACGTTCTGAACCCAGCTCACGTACCACTTTAATTGGCGAACAGCCAAACCCTTGGGACCTGCTCCAGCCCCAGGATGTGATGAGCCGACATCGAGGTGCCAAACACTGCCGTCGATATGAGCTCTTGGGCAGTATCAGCCTGTTATCCCCGGCGTACCTTTTATCCGTTGAGCGATGGCCCTTCCACTCAGAACCACCGGATCACTATGACCGACTTTCGTCTCTGCTCGACTTGTCAGTCTCACAGTCAGGCAAGCTTATGCCATTGCACTCTACGAACGATTTCTGACCGTTCTGAGCTTACCTTCGCACGCCTCCGTTACTATTTGGGAGGCGACCGCCCCAGTCAAACTACCCACCATACAATGTCTTGATGCCGGATAACGGCAATCAGTTAGATGTCAAGAAAAACAAAAGAGGTATTTCACTGGTGACTCCACAAAAGCTGACGCCTTTGCATCAATGTCTCCCTCCTATGCTAAATATGTTTTTCCTAACACCAATGTAAAGTTGCAGTAAAGGTGCACGGGGTCTTTCCGTCTAACTACGCGAACTCCGCATCTTCACGGAGAATTCAATTTCACTGAGTTGATGTTGGAGACAGCGGAGAAATCGTTACGCCATTCATGCAGGTCGGAACTTACCCGACAAGGAATTTCGCTACCTTAGGACCGTTATAGTTACGGCCGCCGTTTACTGGGGCTTCAGAAATGAGCTTGCACCCATCGCATTAACCTTCCAGCACCGGGCAGGCGTCAGACCCTATACATCCACTTACGTGTTAGCAGAGCCCTGTGTTTTTGATAAACAGTCGCTTCTCCCTGGCTTGTGCCACCTTTCATTAGTTGCCTAAAAAAAGGTCTTCCTTATTCCGAAGTTACGGAAGCATTTTGCCGAGTTCCTTCAACATCATTCTCTCAAGCGCCTAAATATACTCTATTAATCCACCTGTGTCGGTTTAGGGTACGGTCTAATGATGGAGCTATTTCTTGGAACCTTTTCGCGGCAAACTCAATCCATTAAGAGTTTACAACTTACAAGATTCGTCACTACCATCTGGTTAAGGAATATTAACCTTATTTCCATCGACTACGGCTTTCGCCCTCGCCTTAGGTGCCGACTAACTCTGCGCGGATTAACCTTGCGCAGAAACCCTTGGATTTTCGGCGAAGAAGTTTTTCACTTCTTTTATCGTTACTTATGTCAGCATTCGCACTTCTGATACCTCCAGAATCCCTCACGGGTATTCCTTCGCAGGCTTACAGAACGTTCCGCTACCAGTTATAATTTTAAAAAAAATTATAAATCCACAGATTCGGTATATGATTTTAGCCCCGTTACATCTTCGGCGCAGAAACTCTATTAGACCGGTGAGCTGTTACGCTATCTTTAAAGGATGGCTGCTTCTAAGCCAACCTCCCGGCTGTTAAGGAATTTCCACATCCTTTCACACTTAATCATAATTTTGGGACCTTATCTGGTGGTCTGGGCTCTTTCCCTCTCGACCATGGACCTTAGCACCCACAGTCTGTCTGCTGAAGAACAATGTTTAGCATTCGGAGTTTTATTAGGTTTGGTAAGAATCTCTTCCCCCTAGCCCATTTAGTGCTCTACCTCTAAACACCTATTTATTCAACGCACTACCTAAATAGTTTTCGCGGAAAACCAGCTATCTACGAATTTGGTTGGCCTTTCACCCCTTACCACAAGTCATCCAAAGACTTTTCAACGTCAACTGGTTCGGTCCTCCGGTAAGTGTTACCTTACTTTCAACCTGCTCATGGTAAGCTCATTCGTTTTCGGGTCTAATTCACTAAACTATTCGCCCTATTAAGACTTGCTTTCGCTACGCCTACACCTAGATGGCTTAAGCTTGCTTAATAAATTAAGTCACTGACCCATTATACAAAAGGTACGCCGTCACTCTAAAAAGAGCTTCGACTGATTGTAGGCATGCAGTTTCAGGTTCTATTTCACTCCCCTAATAGGGGTTCTTTTCACCTTTCCCTCACGGTACTAGTTCACTATCGGTCACTGAAGAGTATTTAGGCTTAGAGGGTGGTCCCCCTATATTCGAGCAGGATTTCACGTGTCCCGCTTTACTCAAGAATTTAATTAAACATTACTCTTACGGGACTATCACCCTCTATGGTTAGCTTTTCCAAACTATTCAGATTTTTTTAATAAAATTACTGGCCTATTCCGCGTTCGCTCGCCACTACTAACGGAATCTCAATTGATTTCTATTCCTCTGGTTACTTAGATGTTTCAGTTCTCCAGGTTATCTCTTTAAACCTATGTATTTAGTTTAAAGTACCACATAAAGTGGTGGGTTTCCCCATTCGGAAATTTTCGGATCAAAACTTACATACAGCTCCCCGAAACTTATCGCAGTATATCACGTCCTTCATCGGCTTTCAGTGCCAAGGCATCCGCCACACGCCCTTAAACGCTTGATTTATGCACAGAAAAAAATTCTGTGTTGAATCAAATTTTTTAAATGAACATTAACAACATTATTAGTTAATGTTCGGATATAGATATTGATATTAATTATTTATTAACAATTTTTCATAACTAAGTGTTTTGGTGGAGGATAGCGGGATCGAACCGCTGACCTCCTGAATGCAAATCAGGCGCTCTCCCAGCTGAGCTAATCCCCCGTTAGTCTTTTTAATTTGGTGGGCCGAGAAAGACTCGAACTTTCGACCCCACCCTTATCAAGGGTGTGCTCTAACCAACTGAGCTACCGGCCCCCATTCAAGAGAAACACTACATTTAAGAAGAGAAATGAGGACGGTCAACATTAACCTGTTTATTATTTAGAATGAAATTTTACTCTCATTCATCCTTAGAAAGGAGGTAATCCAGCCGCAGGTTCCCCTACGGCTACCTTGTTACGACTTCACCCCAGTCGCTGACTATACCGTGGTCAAGGGTTTTAAACCTTGCCTTAAGGTAGAACCAACTCCCATGGTGTGACGGGCGGTGTGTACAAGACCCGGGAACGCATTCACCGTGGCACGCTGATCCACGATTACTAGTAATTCCAGCTTCATGCACTCGAGTTGCAGAGTGCAATCCGAACTGAGGTATTTTTTAAGGATTTGCTAAACGTCGCCGTTTTGCTTCCTGTTGTAAATACCATTGTAGCACGTGTGTAGCCCAACACGTAAGGGCCATGAGGACTTGACGTCATCCCCACCTTCCTCCAGCTTATCACTGGCAGTTCTTTCAGAGTGCCCAACTAAATGATGGCAACTAAAAGTGAGGGTTGCGCTCGTTGCGGGACTTAACCCAACATCTCACGACACGAGCTGACGACAGCCATGCAGCACCTGTGTTTCGTCCGGCCGAACCGAAAACTTTAATCTCTTAAAGTCGCGACGAACATGTCAAGTGTTGGTAAGGTTCTGCGCGTATCTTCGAATTAAACCACATGCTCCACTACTTGTGCGGGTCCCCGTCAATTCATTTGAGTTTTAACCTTGCGGTCGTACTCCCCAGGCGGTGTGTTTATCGCTTTCACTGCGACACTGAAAATAAATTTCCAACGTCTAACACACATCGTTTACGGCATGGACTACGAGGGTATCTAATCCTCTTCGCTACCCATGCTTTCGTTCCTCAGTGTCAGTATTGATCCAGAAAGCTGCCTTCGCAATTGGTATTCTTTCTAATATCTACGAATTTCACCTCTACACTAGAAATTCTGCTTTCCTCTATCAAACTCTAGCTGAAAAGTTTTGATGGCAGTTCCAGAGTTAAGCTCTGGGATTTCACCACCAACTTTTTCAACCACCTACGAACTCTTTAAGCCCAGTAATTCCGAACTACGCTAGGTCCCTTCGTATTACCGCGGCTGCTGGCACGAAGTTAGCCGGACCTTCTTATTCGGGTACAGTCATTTTCTTCCCCGACGAAAGAGCTTTACAACCCAAAGGCCTTCTTCACTCACGCGGCATCGCTGCATCAGAGTTTCCTCCATTGTGCAAGATTCCCCACTGCTGCCTCCCGTAGGAGTTTGGGCCGTGTCTCAGTCCCAATGTGGCTGATCATCCTCTCAAATCAGCTATTGATCACAGTCTTGGTAGGCCATTACCCTACCAACAAACTAATCAAGTGCAGGCTCATCCATTGGTGCATAAAGCTTTCTCCGTAAAGACTTATCCGGTATTAGCACAAGTTTCCTCGTGTTATTCCAGGCCAAAGGGCAGATACCTACATGTTACTCACCCGTCTGCCACTAAGTATTGCTACTTCGTTCGACTTGCATGTGTTAGGCGTGCCGCCAGCGTACGTTCTGAGCCATGATCAAACTCTCAAGTTTAAAAACGGCGCACACTAGCTTCTATATAAATTCTAAGAATAAAATTTATATAATGTTGAAGTGTGTACGACAAATTTTGGTAACCTTAACCGTCCACACTTCTCTTCTTAAATTTTAACTTTTTAAATAACTAATTGAGTCTCAAAAAGCTCAATAATCCTCATTAATTTATTGTATTTACAATATTTTTATTGAGAAAGTTTGATGCTTATAGGCTAAAATTATGGGAAATCAAGAGTTTAAGACGAGAAAAAGACAAAAAAACGTTAAATTTCAACGTTTTTTTTGTATATTTTATATTTAAAATTAACCTAAATAAAAAATTTAAATAAATGCAAATTATTAGTCAAATTTTTAAAAAAGGTAACAGAACAATCTTTTCGCTAACACTACTGATGATTGTATCAGTTGTTGCAATGAATTATCATAATTATAAAAAAAACGTAAATGAAACAAACATTAAAAACCTTATTAACAATATTTATTTTAAGAAAACACTTTCAAGTATATTTGATCAATTAAATCCAAAATTTGAGAGAATCAATCATGTCGTTTTGAAAGGTCAATCTTTAAGTAACATTCTCGAAAAATATTCTGTAAATAACAATGAATTGAAACTTATTCGAAAAAGCTTAAAAAAAAAATACAAAATTAATAATCTTAAAATAAACGACCTATTAGAATTTACGGTCGATCGGTCAAACTCAAAAATAATTGAGTTATCTTATCCTATCTCGAAAACAAAAAAAATATACTTATCAAGAAGTAAAGATTTTAAGACTTTTAATGAAAAAATTGTCACAACAAAACTTGTCAAAAAGATTCTTTATGAAGAAAATGTTATCATGAATAGTCTGTATAAGTCTGCGATAGATGTAGGAATACCAGATGGTATAATCGTGGAATTTGCCAGAATTTATGGCTTTGAAATAGATTTTCAGAGAGACATTAGAAAAAAAGACACATTTCAAATAATGTACGAAATTTTTGAAAGTGAAGATCAGGAAATTATTGAAAGAGGAAACATCTTATATGCAAATCTTAATGTGCAGGGTATTAATTATCCTTTATATTTTTTTAACAAAAAAAATTTAAAAGGGCATTACGATGAAAGTGGCAAAAGTATTGTAAAAACTTTGATGAAAACACCAATTAATGGTGCAAGATTATCTTCACCATTTGGGATGAGAAAGCATCCAATAGATGGTTTTAATAAGATGCATAGAGGGACAGATTTTGCTGCACCTATGGGAACTCCAATTATGGCATCAGGTGATGGTGTGGTGGTGAAAGCAGGTTGGTGTGGTGGAGGTGGAAATTGTGTGAAAATAAAACATAACTCGGTTTATCAAACTATTTATGCACACATGTCTAAATTTGCCAATAGAGTCAAAAGTGGCGTAAGAGTCAAGCAGGGTCAAATTATTGGTTATGTCGGGTCTACTGGAAAGTCTACTGGACCTCATTTGCATTACGAGGTCATAGAAAATGGAAAAAAAATAAATTCTCAAACATTAAAATTACCATCGGGAAAAGTTTTAAAGGGTAATGATAGAAAATTATTTGAAACAGTAAAGATTAAACTAGATGTTTTAAAATCTGAAAAAATTATTGGATTAAATTAGAAATATCTATGATAAAATTTTTTCAGCTAACGTTTTATCATTTTTTTCTGAATTATCTGTGAGTTCAATTTTTTTATCGCCTGTATCAGTTGGAATATTAGATCTTGCTCTCTTTGTTTCCTCTTGATCATTTAGAATTCTTTTAAAGTGATCAGCATGTTGAAAGTAATTTTCTGACAAAATCTTATCGCCTGTAGATAGTGCTTCCCTTGCTAAATTGTTGTACTTATCGTGCAATTTCGATGCATTGTGATTATTTCTTCCACTTGATTTTCTTTGAAAGTTATCATTGTTTGAAAAATTTGACCCAAACTTATTTTTATCCACGACATTGCTCTTAAAATTTCTGTCGTTTCTTCTAAAGTTATTTCTTCTATTATTATTTCTAAAAGTTACCATATGGTTTTAATTGATTTTCGTACTTATTACGCATCTATCGTTTTTTGCATAATCTTTAATTATATTGTTTATATAAAATCCTTTTTTTTTTAACAAACTTATTATTTTAGTTTTTTGATCGTACCCTATTTCAAAAACTAATTTTCCGTTACTTTTTAAAAGAGTGGATGCTTTCTCAATTATTTTTAAAATTTTAAATAATCCATCTAATCCACCATCAAGAGCCAGTTTTGGCTCAAAATTTTTTACATCCTTCTCCAAATATTTAATTCTATTACTATTTATATAAGGAGGATTGGAAATTATTAGATCATATTTTCCGTAGCAAAAATTGTCAACATCTGTTTTTATAAATTTTACTCTGTTTTCAAGGTGTAATTTCTTGGCATTAAGCTTGCTTAAACTTATAGATTTACTACTTATATCAATTCCTTTTCCATAGAAGCATGGTTTTTCCTTTAAAATTGATAATATTATACAGCCAGTTCCTACACCTACATCTAATACATTTGCAAAGTTTTTATTTTTAAACAATTTCATAGTTGCCTCAATAAGAACCTCAGTATCAGGCCTAGGTATCAGAGTTCCTTCTTCTATTATAAACTCTGAATTCCAAAAATCTTTTTTTTTTGTTAAATAAGCTATTGGTTTACCATTAGATCGTTGATTGATTAAATCTTTATAAATTTCTAAATTCTTTTTATTAAGCGGTTTATCTAAATTAAGTATTAAATATTTTCTTTGTTTCTTAAGTACTTTTGCCAATAAAATTTCACAATCTAGATCTGAAAACTTGATATTGTTTTTTTTTAAAATTTTAGAACCTTCTTTTATTGCATTATAAATATTCATGAGATTATAAATTACTTAAACTCTCCTCTTGCGCACGTAAAGTTAAAGACTCAATCATTTCGTCAAACATTTCCCCTTCTAAAAATTCCTCAAGTTTATGGAGGGTTAAATTAATTCTATGATCAGTCACTCTTCCTTGAGGGAAATTATAAGTTCTTATTCTTTCGGATCTATCACCCGTGCCTATTTTACTCTTTCTATCTTTAGATCTTTCTTGATCAATTCTATTTCTCTCTAATTCGTAAAGTCTTGAACGTAAAATTTTCATACCTTTAGCTTTATTTTTATGTTGAGACTTTTCATCTTGTTGAGATACAGAAAGGCCTGATGGTATATGAGTAATTCTTACAGCACTATCGGTTGTATTCACCGATTGTCCACCTGGGCCTCCTGCTCTGAAAACATCAATCCTCAGATCAGAGTCATTAATTTTTAGATCAACCTCTTCTGCTTCAGGCAAAACCGCAACAGTTGCAGCCGAGGTATGAACTCTACCCTGTGTCTCGGTGTCTGGAACTCTTTGAACCCTGTGAACTCCACTTTCATACTTTAATGTTGAATAAATGTTGTTACCTTTGATTGATGCTATAACCTCTTTTAATCCTCCTGCTTCACTTCTAGAAATTGAAATTAATTCAATATTCCATTTTTTTTTATGACTAACTTTTTCATACATTTTAAAAAGGTCAGATGCAAATAAACTTGCCTCCAAACCCCCTGTACCTGCTCTAATTTCAATAATTGCATTTTTTTTATCTGCTTCATCTTTAGGTAATAAAAATAATTTTAGTTTTTTTTCATTTTGTTCGTATTGAGTTTCTAAGTCTTTAAGTTCTATTTCAGCCATTTTTAAAAACTCTTTATCAGAGTCTTTATCTTTTAAAATTTTTTCTAGCTCGATTTTATCTTTCTCAAATGATAAATATTTTCTTGCATCTGTTATTATTTCATTTATCTCTGAATATTCTTTAGATTTTTCAGCAAAAAGTTTTTTATCTATATTTACAGAAGATAAGTCTTTCTCTAACAGTGAATGCTTGCTAATTAACTCCTCAATCGTTTTACGTGGAATCATTTTAATTATTTTCTAATTCTAAGACTTTCTTCTCAACTTCACTTACAACTTTTTCAATCATATCATTTGTTAAAACTTTTTCTGATCGCACACCTGATAGATAAAGCATATTTTGTCCCTTTTTACCGCCAGTAATACCAACGTCTGTCATAGCTGCTTCTCCGGGACCATTAACAACACATCCAATAATTGATAGTGTGATTGGAGTTTTTATGTGTGAGAGGCGTTTCTCTAAAATTTTTACGGTTTCTATTACTTCAAACCCTTGTCTCGCACATGAAGGACATGAAATTATTTTTACCCCTCTTTCTCTTAAATTTAGAGATTTTAATATCTCATTTCCAATTTGCACTTCTTTTACTGGGTCATCTGATAAGGAAATTCTAATTGTGTCACCTATACCGTCTAAAAGTAATGTTCCCAATCCAATTGAGGATTTAACACTCCCTGATACAAAACCCCCCGCCTCTGTAATTCCCAAATGCAAAGGATAATCAGTAACATTTGACAGTTGACGGTATGCCTCTATTGATAAAAAGACGTCAGATGACTTAACGCTGATTTTTAAATTATCAAAATTTTCATTCTCTAAAATTTTAATGTTTCTCAATGCACTTTCAACTAATGCCTCTGGACAAGGTTCCCTAAATTTTTCTAAAATGTCTTTTTCTAAAGATCCAGCATTTACACCAACTCTAATTGAGCAATTATTATTGCGTGCTGCTTTTACAACTTCTTTAATTTTATTTACACTTCCTATGTTTCCTGGATTGATTCTTAAACAACTTGCTCCATTTTCAGCAGCCTCAATAGCTCTTTTATAATGAAAATGAATATCAGCGACAATAGGTATGTCTACATGTTTTACAATTTCTTTTAGAGCTTTAGTTGATAATTCATCAGGGCAGGAAACTCGTACTATATCAGCACCTTCCATTTGAATTTTGTTTATTTGTTTTACAGTTGCCTCCACATCGGTTGTTAAAGTATTAGTCATAGATTGAACAGATATAGGATTATTTCCTCCAACCTTTATTGGACCAACATTTATTTCTTTTGTTTTTCTTCTTTTAATATCTCTAAAAGGTCTAATACTCATTTACTACCATCTAATTTGAATTCTTTATGTAAAGCAATTAATGCTTTTTTGGTATCTTTATTGTCTATCAAAACTGAAATTTTTATCTCAGAAGTAGAGATAACTTGAATATTTATTCTTTTATTAGCTAATGCTTGAAACATTCTAAAAGTAACACCAGGAGTAGTAATCATACCAACACCAATGATAGAAATTTTAGAGACATCTTTTTTTAGTAATAATTTTCTAAAATTTATATTACTATTTTCCTTCAATATTTTTTTTGTTTTGTTCAAATCTTCTGTTTTAATCGTAAATGTCAGATCTGTTTCTTTGCCATTTGCGGAAATATTTTGAACAACCATATCAACATTGATTGAATTTTTTGATAATGGTTTAAAAATAGAAGCTGCCACACCAGGCTTATCTTTTACTCCAATAAGTGAAACTTTTGAGTCATTTTGAGTAGTAGAAATCCCGGTAACAATTTTATTATTAATTATGTTTGATCTTTTAGTAATAACTGTTCCAGACTTTTTTACAAAAGACGATCTTACCTCAATATCAATTCTGTTTAGTCTAGCATCTTGAATTGAAACTGGTTGCATAACTTTGGCACCTAAGGATGCCATTTCTAACATTTCCTCATACGATATCACTTTAATTTTTTTTGCTTTGATAAGTTTATTTGGATCTGTTGTATATATGCCTTCAACATCTGTATAGATTATACACTTTTCTGCCTTAAAAAATTTAGCTATCATAATTGCACTAGCATCAGAACCTCCTCTTCCAATAGTAGTAATTCTATCGTTATTGTTGATACCTTGGAAGCCTGTAATAATTGGTATCCCACCATCTTTGAGATATCTTAAAATTTTATTTCTATTAACTTTATTTATTCTTGAATTCTTATGAGCACCATTAGTGATGATTGGAATTTGCCAAGATAACCAAGATCTTGATTTATAACCTCTATCAATCAATCTACCTGCTATCAAAGAACAAGAAATTTGCTCCCCAGATGAAACTAAAACGTCATATTCTGACTCTGAAAAATTAGTGCTGATTTCTAAAGATTTCTTTATTAACTCATTTGTCACACCACTCATTGCAGATGAGACAACTATGACATTATATTTTTTTTTTTTATAGCTAGCGATTATTTCAGTAACTTTTTTGATCTTTTTTATTGTTCCGACTGAGGTTCCTCCAAATTTTAAAACTACAATTTTCATGCTAAATTATGTTAAATTAAAAAATATTGAATAAATACATGTTGAATATAAAGTCAACTAACTAATGAAAAATAACACAATTAATAAAAAAGAAATAGAAAAATTTTCAAAAATTGCCGAAGAATGGTGGGATCCGCATGGTAAATTTAAACCATTACACAAATTTAACCCTATAAGAATTTCATATATTAAGGAAAGTATAATTAATTCATTTGAACTTAAGAAAAAAGCAAAACCTTTAGAAAAAGTAAAAATTTTAGATGTAGGCTGTGGTGGTGGTTTATTATCTGAACCTATGAGTAGATTAGGTGCTGAAGTAATGGGTATTGATGCTTCAGATAAAAATATTGAAATCGCTAAATTTCATGCAAAAAAAGATAATTTGAATATAAAATACCTTTGTGCATCCCCTGAAAAACTAAACACAAGTGTAAAATTCGATGTAATTTTGAACATGGAGATAGTAGAACACGTTGAAGATGTAAATTTTTTTTTGCAATCATGCTCAAAACTTTTAAGAAAAAACGGGATCATGTTTGTTGCAACAATCAATAGAACTTTAAAATCTTATTTCTTTGCGATAATAGGAGCTGAATATATTCTACGTTGGCTTCCTATTGGGACACATGAATGGGATAAATTTGTAAAACCCAATGAATTAGTAAAAATATTAAAAAAATATGATTTAAAATCAGATTCTTTAGATGGTATGAAATTTAATTTACTTAAAGATGAATGGAAAGTAAGTAAAGATAAATCTGTCAATTACATTGGAAGATTTATAAAAAATTAATTATTTTTATCATCAAACCAAGGTATAGATTGAGTTTCAATTCCTTCCTCTTTTAGTTCTGTTATATCCCTCTTAGATGCCTTTCCAAAAATCCCTTTATTTCTTTTTCTTTTATCATAATGAATGCTTCTTGCTTCATAAGCGAAATTACTTCCCACATAATCAAAGTTTTTTTTAATAAAATTTTGATATTCTTTAATTGTTTTTTTTATATTTGAATTGTTTTTTTTTGAAAGAAATTCTTGTTGAGCTTTATCTCTATTTAATACATTTGGCCTCATTAGTGATTTTTCAATCTGTATAGAATTACATTTGTGGCAATTTAGTAATCTCTTTTTTTTTAATCTTTCAAATTCTTTAGATGATGCAAACCAACTATCAAAAATCAAATTACAATCATTACAGGTTAATTGATATTTTATCATTATTTTTACTTAATCATTATGATTTAATTTTCAATATGAATTAACTTCTATAGTCTGCATTTATTTCAATATATTTTTTAGTAAGATCCATAGTATATACTGTAAATGTTTTCTTACCAGCGGCAATATCAATTTCAATTTCGATTGCATAATTTTTCATATATTCTTTTACAATACTTTCCTCATACTTTTCATACAACTTGCCATTACTAACAATTTTTAGATCTCCAAATTTTATAGATAATTTTTGAACATTAAATTCTATTCCAGCTTTACCAATAGCCATAACTATTCTTCCCCAATTTGGATCTTCACCTGCTAAAGCTGTTTTAACTAATTTTGAATTAGCAACTGAAAAACCAATCTTTTTTGCATCTTCCTCTGATTTAGAATTTCTGACTCTTATTGTTACAAATTTAGATGCTCCTTCTCCATCTGAAACAATTCTTTTTGCTAAATTTAGTAAAACTTTGTTAAGAGAAATATCAAATTCATTTAATTTTTTATCAGTGAAATTTAAGATTTTTGGATTGTTGGCTTTACCTGTTGAAAAAATTGTTATCATATCATTAGTGCTTGTGTCACCATCACAACTTATAGCATTAAAAGTATTTGTGACATTTTTTTTAAGTAATTTTTTCAAAATTTCATTAGAGAGGTCTGCGTCAGTGAATATATATCCTAAAGTCGTAGCCATATTAGGCTTTATCATTCCAGAACCTTTTGCAATACCATAAATCTTAACTTTAGTATTACCAATTTTACATTCCTCCATAGCTAGCTTTGGTTTTGTATCTGTGGTCATTATACCAAGTGCTGCTTTTGTCCATACATACTTATTTTGTGTATATTTAATTTGTTCTAATAGATTTGGTAAACTTTTTTTAATAATCTCAAATGGAAATGTTTCACCTATTGTGCCTGTGCAGCCAAAAATAATGTGACGAGAATTTATTTTTTCAGGGTTGTTATCATCATTTTTTTGTTTTTCAGTCAATTTGAAAGAGACTAAATCTGCTATCTTTTGCATTGACTGATATCCTTTAACTCCAGTAAAGGTATTCGCATTTCTAGTATTCACAATAAGAGAGTATATTTTTTTTGTTTTTTGACTCAAATTCCATTTAATGTTTTCAGATATTATTTTTGACTGAGTGTATAAGGATGCAAAATTTGCTCCATCTCTAAAATAGAACATTACTAGATCGTCTCTTGGATTATTATATAAATTTGCAGAAATTGTGGATATGGCTACTCCGTCTAGATGATCAAGATTCTGGTAATCACCCATCTTGGTGTTATTTTGTTGAGAAGATAAAAAGTTTTTAAAATTTATTCCCATTGTATTTAAAATATAAATTTAATAATTATATATTTGTTTATAATAATATAATAAATCAAAAACTAATGATTAATCCACTCAAATTTGTTTCTAGTATCTTCAAATCAACAAATCAAAGAGAACTGGATAGGCTAAAAAAAATTACTGAAAATATTAATTCTCTTGAAAAAGAAGTAGATAAATTGGACGACGCAGAGTTTCCTATAAAAACTAATGAGCTTAAAGAACGACTTAAGAAAGGAGAAAGTATAGATAAATTACTGCCTGAGGCTTTTTCTCTAGTAAGAGAGGCATCCAAAAGAACAAGAGGCGAAAGACATTTTGATGTACAGATAGTTGGTGGAATAGTCTTACATGAGGGTAAAATAGCAGAAATGAAAACAGGTGAGGGAAAAACTCTTACTATTACATTAGCGGCCTACCTTAATTCTCTATATGAAAAAGGTGTTCATATAGTTACAGTGAATGATTATCTTGCAAAAAGAGACTCTCTGGAAATGGGAAAAATTTATAACTTTCTTGGAGTCTCATCCGGTTATATTAATAACGATCAGGACGACTTCGTCAGAAAAAAAAATTATAATTGTGACATCACGTACGCAACTAACAGTGAGCTTGGGTTTGATTATTTAAGAGATAATATGAAATTCTCAAATAATGAAAAGGTACAAAGAGAGCATTTTTTTTCAATAGTAGATGAAATTGACTCATGTTTAATTGATGAAGCTAGGACTCCATTAGTTATTTCTGGTGCAGCTGAAGATAAAACAAATAAATATCTTGCTATTGATGGTCTCATTAAAAGATTAAAAAATGAGGACTTTGAAATAGACGAAAAAGACAAAAATATTATGCTTACTAATAGTGGGATAAATAATGTAGAAAAAATATTTACAGATGCAGGAATTCTAAAAAATAACAATTTTTACGACCCCGAAAACTTAACACTAGTTCACCATGTAAACCAGGCATTAAGAGCTAATCACTTATTCACTAAAGGCAAAGATTATATTGTAAAAGATGGATCTTTGAAAATTATTGACGAATTAACAGGTAGAATTTTAGAGGGTCGTAGATATGGAGACGGCCTTCACCAAGCTCTTGAAGCTAAAGAAAAAATTGAAATCCAAGCAGAAAATCAAACTTTAGCTTCTATTACTTATCAAAATTATTTTAAACTGTACTCAAAAATATCTGGCTGTACAGGTACTGCCGTTACAGAATCTCAAGAATTTTTTGAAATTTATAATCTCTCTGTAATTGTTATCCCTACAAATAATCCGATGATCAGAAAAGATTTTAATGATCAAATATTTAGAACAGAAAATGAAAAAAATACTGCGATAATTGAAAAAATTAAACAATGCAATTCAAAAGGTCAGCCTTTACTTGTTTTTACTTCTAGTATTAATAAATCTGAAATTTATTCTAAACTTTTAGATAAAGAAAAAATAAAACATGTTGTTTTAAATGCAAAAAATCATGCAAATGAAGCTGAAATTATTGCTAATGCTGGAAAAAAAAATTCTGTAATACTAACAACCAGCATATCGGGGAGAGGCGTTGATATTCAATTGGGAGGAAAAAAAGAGACATCTTTAAATCAAAAAAGAAAAGATGATAAAAAAGAAATAAAGAGTTTAGGTGGACTATTTGTTATTGGCACTGAGAGGATGGAATCTAGAAGAGTTGATAATCAAGCCAGGGGTAGAGCAGGTAGGCAAGGCGATGAGGGTTGTTCTATTTTTTTTGTCAGTCTTCAGGACGATTTAATGAGAATATTTGGCTCAGAGTCAATAAACAGTGTTTTGGAGAAACTTGGACTCAAAGATGGTGAAAGTATAGATCATCCTTGGATCAATAAGGCTATTGAGCGAGCGCAACAAAAAATTGAGGCAAGAAACTTTGATATAAGAAAAACGCTAATCAAGTTTGACAATGTTCTTAATGATCAACGCCACGTTATTTTTTCTCAAAGAGAAAAAATCATTACAACTGATAATATATATGAGTATTCTAATGAATTTTTGCAAGAGATTACAAATGAACTAATTGAGTTAAAATCAAAGAAGAACATAAGCCTGAAAAATAATGAATTCGAGAACAAACTTAAGCCTTTAATGGGGAAAAATTTTGATTTACATAAAGCTAAAGTTTTAAGTGAAGATGCTGATAGGGCAATAGAAAATTATCTCAAAGAACAGTTTGAATCAACCAGAAACGATAGAATAAGCGCATTAGGTGATACACAGGCTAAAGAAATTGAAAGGAGAATTTTTTTACAAACGATTGATTTAAATTGGAAAACTCATATTCAATATTTAGAACAATTAAGACAAGTAATTGGATTGAGATCTTATGGTCAAAGAGACCCGTTAGTTGAATATAAAAAAGAAGCTTTTGAATTGTTTGAGAATTTATTAAATAAACTTAAAATAGATTTCATTACAATACTACTCAATTTGAAAGTGAATTTAGAGTCAATTAAAAAAGAAAAAGTTAGTGAAACAAAAAAAATAGATCCAAAATATTTTGGAAAAAAAATGACTAGAAATGAACCATGTTTTTGTGGATCTGGTAAAAAATATAAACGTTGTTGCGGGGCGTTATAACATTAAATATAGAAATACTACTATTGCAGAAAATCCGGCCAAAACTTTAAACTTATTTTCTTTCAAAAATTTTATAAATAAATCTAATTTAACTGATGTTTGTTTTAAATTGCTAATTTCTTCTGGATTATTAATAAAACCTTTGCTTCTCCCAATTTTTAAAAATTTATTTTTCCTTTGAATTAAAACTTCTTCCCTGGTCACATTGTTAAATAAATCCAAATTTTTGCTAATAGAATTTTTAACATTCTCTAATATCTTATTTTTATCTCTATGAGCGCCACCAGTTGGCTCATTAATAATTTCATCAATTATATTTAATTCTAATAAATCCTTAGCAGATAATTTCATAGCCTTTGCAGCATCTAGCATCTTTTTTGGATCTCTCCATAATATTGTTGCACAACCCTCTGGTGATATGACGGAGTAAATAGAATTTTCTAACATTATAACTTTATTAGATGATGCTAAAGCTATTGCTCCACCAGATCCTCCCTCACCAATAATAATTGCTAAAGTTGGAACAGTTAAGCTCATACAACATTCAATTGATTTTGCTATAGCCTCAGCCTGTCCCCTTTCTTCAGCACCAACTCCAGGATATGCTCCTGGTGTATCTATAAAAGAAATAATAGGGATTCCAAATTTATCAGCTAGTTTCATTAGCCTTATTGTTTTTCTATAGCCTTCAGGACGCATCATTCCAAAATTTCTTTGAATTCTACTATCAAGATCTTCTCCCTTTTCTTGACCAATAACTAAAACTGACTTTTGACCAAATTTAGCAAAACCTGCGATGACAGATTTATCTTCTCCGTAATATCTATCTCCTGATAAAGAAATAAAATCAGTAAATAAATTCTCGATAAAAAATTTTGATTTGGGTCTATCTTCATGTCTTGCAACCATAGTAGTTTGCCAGGGGTCCAAATTTGAGTAGATTTGTTTTAATTTAGAATTAAGCTCTTCCTCTGTTTTAGTAATTTGAAAAGTATCTACCTCAGATAAGCCTTCCTTATTATCATAAGGATTTTTCAAATTTTCGATTTCATTTTCTAAATCTTTTATTTCAGTTTCAAAATTTAAATAATTTTTCATAAAAAGCTTAATTATTCATTAATTACATAATTCTAAAAAAAGGCAATAAAATGATAATTAA
This sequence comes from uncultured Pelagibacteraceae bacterium, assembly GCA_902538915.1. GTDB lineage: Bacteria > Pseudomonadota > Alphaproteobacteria > Pelagibacterales > Pelagibacteraceae > Pelagibacter. Next base: position 105,523 of record CACBGZ010000001.1, read on the forward strand.
TAATAAAATTAAACCTAAATTTTTTAATAAGTGTGATTATTTTAAATGTTGATCAAATATTCAATTTTAAAGTAAAATACTTAATTATATTATCGACTGAAATACAGCAAATATGGAACAGTATATCAAAATATTCAATTTAAAAGTTGCAGTAAATTTAAAAGAATTTGTCCAAAATGAATTACTAAAAGATTTGGATATTTCACCAGAAATTTTTTGGGGAAAATTCGACAAAGCTGTACATGAGCTTGCTGAGATAAATTCAAAATTAATAAAAAAAAGAGAAGACCTTCAAAAAAAAGTTGATGAGTGGCATAAAGGCAAAAGGAGTGAAAATTTTGATTTAAATGAGTACAAAAGATTTCTAGTTGAAATTGGATATTTAGTTGAAGAAAAGGATAATTTTAAGATTGAAACTAAAAATTTAGACTCTGAAATATCTAGTATAGCTGGACCACAGCTTGTTGTTCCTATAATGAATGAAAGATACGCACTTAACGCTGCAAATGCAAGATGGGTCAGCTTATATGATAGTTTATACGGAACTGATATTATTAAGTCAGAGGAAGGTGGAAGTGAAAGATATGACCCTGCAAGAGGTCAGGAAGTTATTAAATATGTCAGAGAATTTTTAGATGAGCATATTCCAATACAAGGTACAAGCTGGAAAAATATTTCTAATTTAATTATAAATAATGGAAATTTAGTAATTTACAAAAACGAAAGCGATTTTAAATTAAAAGATACTCAAAAATTTGTTGGCTATAGAGGAGCAAGCAACAAACCGTCTGCAATTATATTGAAAAATAATAATCTACATGTTGAAATAATTATTAACCCTAGAGCCTTTAGCGCTGCTCATGACATAGCTGGAATAAGTGATGTAATAGTAGAGTCTGCAGTTTCCACAATTTGTGATAACGAAGATAGTGTAGCAGCAGTAGATTCTGATGATAAAATAAAATGTTACAAAAATTGGCTTGGTTTAATGCTGGGAAATTTAAGTGTTAAATTTGAAAAAAATGGGAAAGTTTTTGAAAGAAAATTAAACCCAGATAGAAGTTACGTCTCTAAAGATGGTAGAAAACTAAAGTTACACGGAAGAAGTCTTTTACTAAACAGAAATGTTGGTCACTTAATGACTAATCCATCAATAATTTTAAAAAACGGATCTGAAGTCCCTGAAGGGATAATGGATGCATTTATAACTACAGCAGCTTGTTTACATGATTTAAAGAGAAAAGGAAATTCAAGATCAGGTTCTGTCTATATTGTGAAACCAAAAATGCATGGCCCTGAAGAGACGGCTTTCACAGATTTGATTTTTACTAAAGTTGAAGAAGCTCTAAATTTAAAAAAATATACTTGTAAAATTGGCATTATGGATGAAGAAAGAAGAACATCTACAAATCTTAAAGAATGTATCAGAACATTAAAAAACAGAGTTTTTTTTATAAATACTGGGTTTCTAGATAGAACTGGAGATGAAATACATACATCCATGGAAGCTGGACCAATGATAAAAAAAGGTGATATGAAACTGTCAAAATGGATATCTGCTTATGAAAATAATAATGTAGATATTGGTATTGAATGTGGTTTTTCTGGTGTTGCTCAAATTGGTAAGGGCATGTGGGCAATGCCTGATAAAATGTCTGATATGTTAAGTGAAAAAATTGGGCATCTTAAAGCAGGTGCAAATTGTGCCTGGGTTCCTTCACCTACGGCTGCAGCTTTGCATAGTCTTCATTATCATAAAATAGATATTTTTGATCAACAAAAAAAATTAGCAAAAAGAGAAAAGGCTAAACTTGACGATTTATTGTCTATACCAATAGCAGATAGACCAAATTGGTCAATGGAGGAGATAAATTCTGAAATTTCTAATTCAGCTCAAACTTTACTAGGTTACGTTGTTAGGTGGATAAATCAAGGAGTTGGTTGTTCAAAAGTCCCTGATATTAACAACGTAGGACTTATGGAGGATCGAGCTACTTTAAGAATTTCATCTCAACATATTGCTAATTGGATCTATCATGGTGTAACAACAAAAATGCAGGTTATAGAAATTATGAAACAGATGGCAAAGATCGTAGATCAACAAAATATTAGTGACTCTAATTATGAAAAAATGAGTAATAATTTTGAAAATTCTATAGCGTTTAAAACTGCGTGTGACCTTATTTTTGAAGGTAAAAAACAACCCTCAGGCTATACAGAGCCTTTATTGCATCTAAATCGTATTAAAAAAAAAACTAATCAGAACTAGAATTTAAATCTGATCTAAACTTAAATGCTGAATATAAAGTACCATCATCAAGACTTTCTATTTCCCCACCAACTGGTAAACCTTGGGCTAATTTAGTAATTTTTGTTTTTATATTTTTTAAGCTATCTTGAATATAATAAGCAGTAGTTTGACCTTCTACTGTTGCGCTTGTAGCTAAAATTACTTCTTCAATTTTATCTTTTTTTACTCTTTCAATTAAAGAGTTTATTAGTAAGTCGTCCTTTTTTAATCCAGCAGAGGAAATGGTGCCCCCTAAAATATGAAAGTACCCTTTAAAAATATTAGAACTTTCTATGCTCCATTGGTCTGAAATATTCTCAACAACACAAATTTTATCATATTTTTTTTCAACAATTTGACAATTATTGAAACTACATTTAATCGAGGAAGGTTTTAATACTCCACAAATCTTACATCTTAAAATATTTTTATATACATCAGCTAGTGCTTTGGCCATAGGTTTTACCAGCTCATCTTTGTTGTTAACTAATTTTAAAACTATTCTTTTAGCTGATTTAGGTCCTAAACCTGGTAACTTAGAAATAATTTTAATTAGCTCCTCTATTTCATTTATTTTTTGCATTACCTACAAAGGCCACTTAAATCCAGGTATATTAAATCCACCTGTTGTCTTAGAGATCTCTTCTGTAGTCTTTAGCTTTAACTCAACTTTAGCTTTATTATGGGCCGCGACTATCAAGTCTTCAAGAATAACCTTATCTCCTTTTAAAATTTCATCTGAAATTTCAATTTTACACATTTCGCCCTCTCCATCTAAAATTACTTTGACTGAATTAGACCCTGAAACCCCCTCAGCTTTAATATTTTTTATTTTTTCTTGGCTCTCTCTCATTTTTGCTTCAAACTCTTTTGCTTTATTAAGTATTTTGGTAAAATCAGCCATCACTCTCCCTCATCTTTATTTTTAACATCTACTAACTTAATATCATTAAAATTTTTTTTTAGTTCTAAAAATAATTTAGATTTATTAACTTTTTCAATTTCTTCTTTTTTATATTTGATCAATTTTTCCTTATGCGAGATTTCACCTGCTATCTTACTTAAAGTTATTATCCATCTTTCACCGGTCCAATCATTAAGTTTGTAAGTTAAATCTTTAATGAAATTTTTATCGAGTTTTTCATTAAAAGAAATTTCAATTCTAAGATTTTCAAACTTTACTAAATTTACATTATTTTCTAATTCATATTTCAACTTAAGCTCTTTTTTATCATTACAAATCTTAATCAAACTGCTGAAAGAGTTAATCTTAAATTTTTTCAAACCTTCGGGAAAAGCCTTTAGTTCTTTTTTTGGTTCCACTTTAGTTGTCTGGGAAATATTCTTTATTTGATTAATAGTTTTATTTGTTTTTGAAAAATTTTCTTTTACACCCTCTGAAGAATTATCTGTTAAAGCTAATTCTTCGTTTTTAAGATTATTATCAAAACTCTGGTTTTCTTTAATTCCTCTTAAGTAAATTAATCTCAATAAAAACATTTCGATTGTCAAATTCTGATTCGAAACAATATCTAATTCAGTAATGATTTTAATAGTAAACTGCCAAAATAATATTAATGTTTTATTATCAAGATTACTTGATACTCTTTTAATTTCATCATACTCAGTATCATTTAAAGAGAAATTTGATCCTTCAAGTTTTATTGAGTCTACATTTTTAAAATAATATAGTAATTCAAGAAAATCATTAATAAACACTTTTGGATCTATGCCACGATCATACATTTTTCGATAAAGCTCTAAGGTCTTAGCCTCATTTCCCTCTAAAATGAATACAAATAATTCGATTAATTGAGCTTTATCAAAAAAACCAAAAATTTTTTGAGCTTTTGATAATGTTAATTCTTCATTTTCTTTAACTGACAATAGTGCCCTATCTAGTAAAGACAAAGCATCTCTAACTGAACCCTCTGAGATTTTGACAATCAATTTTAAAGCTTCATGAGAAACATTTCCATTTTCTTCTAAAGATATTTTTTTTAAAAAATCAAATAGCTCAGTTGATTTTATTCTTGATAAATCAAACCTTTGACATCTAGAAACAACTGTAATTGGTATCTTTTTGATTTCTGTAGTAGCAAATATAAATTTTAAGTAAGAAGGAGGTTCTTCTAGAGTTTTTAACAGAGCATTAAAAGCTTGCTTACTCAACATTTGTACTTCATCGATTATGAATATTTTATACTTCGCAGATGTTGGTCCATACCTTGAAAATTCGATCAAGTCTCTGACATCATCTACTCCGGTTTTACTTGCGGCGTCCATCTCTAATACATCTATATGATTTGAGTTAGCTATTGCCATACAATCACAACTTTCACACAAATCTTGTTCAGAAATTTGTTCAATACTATTTTTACAGTTTAAAGCCTTAGCTACTATTCTTGCTAATGTTGTTTTTCCAACTCCTCTGATACCAGTGAACAAATAAGCATTTGGCGCTTTATCAATTTTAATTGAATTTATAATTGTCTCTGCAATAGTCTTTTGACCAATCAAATCTTTAAATGTTTGAGGTCTATATTTTAATGCTAAGACTTTACTATTTTTATTCATACTTGTTTAAGGAGGCTAGAACCTGAATAACTGTCTCTACGATTGCTTCGGTTAAGATCTAGTCGGGTTCAAGCAGCATTCACCTCTAACCTCCAAAACTATTATAACAGTAATAATTTCAGTTCTACAGGAAAAGATTAAAAATTTATTTATCCCTTAATTTGTCAGCTTCAAAAACACCTAAAACGTGAAAATCTTGACAATGTAAACCCAATTCTTCTAAGGATTTTTGTACTTTAATATCTTCAATGTGTCCGTCGAGATCACATAAGAAAAAGAATGAATCAAAAGAATTTTTCTCAGGATAGCTTTGCAATTTAGTTAAATTTACTCCATTGATAGCGAACCCACCTAAAGCCTGATAAAGTGCAGCAGGTTTGCTTTTTAGCTTAAATAAAAAAGAAGTTATATATTTTTTTTTTTCATATTCTGGCTGAGCGATATTTTTTCCCATCACTAAAAATCTTGTCAGGTTTCCTTTTTCATTTTCTATATTTTTTTCTATTATTTCCAAGTTATAAGTCTTTGCACTCAATGAAGAAGCAATCGCCGCCTTTGCTCTATCTTTACTAACTGAAACCATCTCTGCTGAACCGGCAGTATCTGCTCTAACATGTTCTATTAGTTTATGTAGTTTTATAAATTTTGAACATTGAGATAATGCTTGGCCATGTGAATAAACATTTTTAATTTCTGAGATTTTAACTCCTCTAAGAGCTAATAGATTGTGCTCAATTTTTTGAAAATATTCAGAGTAAATATTAAGCCTATATTTAAATATAAGATACTCTATACCTATATTGCCAGTTATCCGATTTGACTCAGGTATTATTATCTTAGAGTTACTGTCTTTTGATGCATTAAGAAAACACTCATCGAAAGTTTTACATGGAATAATTGTAGCATGAGGCTCGATAGATAAAGCAGCTAAGTGTGAATATGCTCCATAAGTTCCTTGAAAATAAATTTTACTCATTTTGATTTATATTCCATTATTTTTTTTATAGCTAGGAAATCCTCCTCTGTATCTACACCTATGGGAGAGGATTTAGCCAAAGCAACATTGATTTTGATGTTATTGTCCAATGCTCTGCATTGTTCAAGCCTATGTTTAATTTCATTATAAGACTGTTCGTAAGAAATAAATTTCTCAAGAGTCTCCTTGTGATAACAATATATCCCTAAGTGCTTGTAAATCTTTTTATCTTGATCAGATGTTTTTCTAAAAAAATCAACAGCTTCTGGAAAATTTGAGTTAGTCAAACTGTCTTTTGTGGTCACCTTAACAACACTCTCATCTTCATATAACTCTTTTTCTAAAATTTTTGAGGCTAAAGTGCCTAGTTTACAATTATTTTTAATCATTTGATTATTTAATTTCTTTATATCATTAATATTCATTAAGGGCTCATCTCCTTGAAGATTCATTACAAAATCAATTTTTGAATTATCAAATTTAAGAAATGCCTCATAAATTCTGTCAGTACCAGTCTTATGAGAATTTTTAGTCATAATTGCCTGGCCCCCATTTTTCTTTACATCATCAAAAATTTCTTGATCTTCAGTGGCAACTACCACTTCTCCAATATTTGCCCTCTCAGCCCTCTTAAAAACATGTGAAATAATCGATAATCCATTAACTTTAAGCAGTGGTTTCCCTGGTAATCTTGTAGCAGACAACCTTGATGGAATTATAACTAACGTTTTCATCGATGTTTTTTGTATTTTATTAGAATATAAACAGAGGCAAAAATGTACATTAAAATATGTAAGCAATTTTATATTTATAATGTTATATGTTCAAAATAATTTTGAATAAATGGATTCTTTTGAACTAAATAAAATAATAGCAGCAGTATTGATGGTAGCTTTACTTATTATTGGTATCGGAAAGCTATCAGACGTAATTTTTCACGTCGAAAAACCTAAAACTCCAGGTTATACCGTGGATATAAAAGAAGCTGTTGTTGCTAAAACTCAGAAAAGTTCTGAAACAGCTATGGAAAAAATTGATATAGCCGCTTTAATGGCTTTGGGGGATCTTGCGACTGGTGAAAAAGTTTTTAAAAAGTGCGCAGCCTGTCATTCAATTGTCAAAGGAGGGAAAAATAATATTGGTCCAGCTCTTTATAATGTTGTGGGCAGAAAAGTCGGGGCCGTTGATGATTACAAATATTCAAAAGCTCTCTCTGCACATGGAAAAGAATGGAGCTTTGAGGAATTAAATGGCTACTTAGTAAAACCAGCTAAGTGGATTAAGGGAACTAAAATGGCATTTGCGGGTTTAAGAAAAGAGAAAGACCGAGCATCAGTAATTTTATATTTAAATGAAAATTCTGATAATCCTTTGCCGTTACCGTAATTTACCAAAACAATAGAGTAATATAGATTTTTGCACATGGACTCTATTAGCAGCTTGTTGCCACACTTTTGATTTTTTGCTCAAAAAAACTTTTTCATCAACCTCTTTACCTCTAGGTAAGCAATGAAGAAAAATGCAGTCTTTTTTAGCATAACTCATTAATCTCTCAGTTATTTTAAACCGCTTAAAATGATTTAACTTGTTCTTTTTATTAACCTTGTCATTTAAAGAGATAACTTTATCTGAAAAAATAACATCAGATCGTTTTACAGCTTTGTAGGGATCGGAGTAAATTGAAATTTTATTAGTGTTGTTTTTTAAATAAACCAAAAATTTTTTTTTTGGTTGATAACTTTTAGGACAACCAATATTTAATTTAAACGAAAACTTAATAGATGCTGCTATCAGAGAATTTAAAACATTGTTTGAGTCTCCTATCCAAGAAATATTTAGCCGTGATATTGGTTTTTTTTTTATTTCTTCAACAGTAAATATATCTGATAAAATTTGAGTGGGATGAGAAGATGGACTTAAACCATTTATTATAGGTATTGATAAAAATTTTCTAAATTCCTCAAGTTTTTTATCATCATCTGTTCTTAACATAAAAACATTCCCAAAATTTGATAATATTTTAGCTGTATCTTGAATACTCTCTCCTCCTTTTGATAAATGTAATTCATCCGGTCTAAGTGTTAGTGCACTTCCACCTAATTGTTTAATAGCTAAGTAAAAGCTTAATCTTGTTCTTAGACTAGATTTTTCAAACATTTGTATTAACAATTTACCCTTTAAGGGTGCTGATTTATCAATTTGAAGATTGCTCAAATTTTTTCTTTTTATTTTTCTTTTTTTTGCATCAGTTATAATTTTTCTAAGATCCTTAGCAGGAATATCTTCCAAATTAATAAAATGCTTCATCTTATTTAAACTCTTTACAAACTTTGGTAATAATTTTGATAGCTTGATCCAACTCTTTTTTTTTAACAGTCAAAGGAGGTAAAATACGAACAACGTTCTCTGCTGCACGGATAGTTAAAAGATTATTTTTAATCAACTTATTAATAAATATCGTCTGATCTTTATAAAGCTGTATTCCAATTAATAAACCTCTTCCCCTAATTTCTTTTATAACGTCAGGATATTTATCCTTAATATTGTTTAATTTTGACAAAAAATATTTTGATAATTTTTTAACATTATTTAAAAAATTTTTATTAGAAACTATTTCCATTACAGTATTCCCAACTGCCATTGCCAAGGGATTTCCTCCAAAGGTTGATCCATGGGTACCTGGAGTCATTCCTGATGCAACTTTTTTATTCATTAAAACTGCACCAATAGGAAAACCACCTCCTATTCCTTTAGCAATAGGAACTATATCAGGCTTTACTTTAGATCTTTCAAAGGCAAGAAAATTTCCAGACCGAGAAATCCCACATTGAACTTCATCCAATATAAGTAATATTTTTTTTTTGTCGCATAATTTTCTTAATTCTTTTAAACAAAAATCAGGGATAACTTTTATACCCGACTCTCCTCCAATAGTTTCAAGCATTATTGCTGCTGTATTTTTATTGATTTTTTTTTTTAGTGATCTGTGGTCACCAAATGTAAAATGATCAAAACCTGGGACTTTTGGTCCAAAACCTTCTGTCATCTTTTTTGAACCACTAGCAAATATAGCTGCGATAGTTCTTCCATGAAAAGAATTTTTTACACATAAAATTCTATTTTTATGAGGTTTTCCTATTGAAAAAAAATATCTTCTTGCAACTTTAATAGCTGTTTCAGTAGCCTCGGTACCACTATTCTGAAATATTACATAGTCTGCAAATGTTTTCTTACATAATTTTTTTGCTAATTTTTCTCCTTCTGGAATTTCAAAGGCATTAGATACATGCCAAAGCTTTCTTGACTGTTTTTTGATGCATTCAACCAATTTCGGATGAGCATGACCTAGTGATAATACTGCAATTCCAGCACAAAAGTCTAAATATTTTTTTCCATTTGTTGAATAAAGATAACTCCCTTTACCATGTTTAAAGGAAATTTTTTTTCTATTATAATTTTTTGCTAAATAACTCATATTTATTTTTATTAAAACTTTTTATAAACTTAACGATTAAATACAAGTAAGGATTGAATAGATATTATTTTGTTTAATTAAATTATGTTGATAAGTATTAATAATTACTTGTTTTTTAAAGTTTTATATCAGTATATTGTGTTAATAAAAGATACTAATACATTATATAGTTATTTATGAGCTGGACAGAGGAAAAAATAAATAAACTAAAAGAGTTATGGGGAAAAGGAAAAACAGCAAGCCAAATTGCTGAAATTATTGGTGGGATTACTAGAAATGCTGTTATTGGAAAGGCTCATAGATTAAATTTATCAGCTAAAATTAGAAATAGATCTCAAACATATAAAAAACTAGATGAAACTTTAGACAATTCCCAAAATGAGAAACAAAAAAGAGGAAGGAGAAATCGTTTCAAATCTTTTATTGTTGAAAAAGATTTTGAACCTGAAAATCCTAAACAACTCGAAGAACTTGATGAAAACTCATGCAAATGGCCTATTGGACATCCTAACGAAAAAACATTTTATTTTTGTGGCAGATCTTCACTAAAAGATTTTTCATACTGTAAATTACATCTGTTGTATGCATACCAACCAAAAGGCAAAAAAGAGGACACAGTTGAAAAAGAGGAAATTCCAGAATTTATAGAGAGAAAGATTAAATCTGCTTAAATATTTTATTTAGATGAGGTTTTTCTTGAAAATTGACCTCCATCTCTCCACATATAACTATAATTGTTGATTTCTTGCTCAAAAATTTTTTTTGGAGGAATACCAATACTTGAATTGGTCGAATAATTATTTGAAACAACATTGTCATACTTTAAAAGTTTTAATTGGTCAGTAGTCAGCAAGGGGTTTGGTAATAACTCAAATATTTTAGCGGACATTTTTGCTGCAAACAGAGGAAAAGGTAAAAGAAGTCTTTTCTTACCAATTGAATTTAACAAGATTAATAAAATGTCTTTAAAAGATAAAACCTCAGGCCCAACACACTCAATAATTTTTGAGTTTATTTTTTTATTAACAATGTTCAGTATAACATCTGTCAAATCGGAGCAATGAATAGGGGTAAATTTAGTCTTGCCACCATAATATAGAGGAAAAATAGGAAGTCGATTTAAAAGTGTCATAAACATAGTAGAAAAGTTATCGTCAACTGAGTAAACAATCGATGGTCTCAAAATAAGTGCTTTGTTAAAACTCTTCAAAATTTTTTTTTCACCACTAAGTTTACTTGATGCATATTTAGAATCTAAAGCTTTGTCTATTCCAAGCGCAGAAATATGAATTAATTGCTGGATTTTATATTGATGAGCTAGATTTGCTAGCATATTGGGAAAATTAGTATGAATATTAGTGAATGAATTTTTTTTTCCTTTTTCAAATAATATCCCTATTAGATTAATACAAATGTCATTTTTTTCAAAAAAAGGTTTTATCTCATTTTCATCAAAAGGATTTGCCTCTACAATCTCTATATAGCCAGCGTTAGCTTGGGTTTTAATAAAGTTACCTCTTGTGTGAATATTACGAGTGATAACAGTGACTTTATAATTATTTTTAGCCAACTTTCTTATTAAATTTCTGCCAATCTGACCTGTACCACCAAAAATTAGACAATTTTTTTCTTTCATATATATATTATAAAAAATGAATATTGATATTAAGCTTTACAAGAATGATTTACCAGATGATTTAAAGTTAGGCAACGTAATAGCAGTCGATGGTGAATTTATGGGGCTTAACGTGAAAAGAGATCCACTATGTCTAATTCAAATTTCCACAGGAAATTCTGACGCACATATTATCCAACTTGATAGATCAACCTACAACGCTCCTAATCTAATTAATGTCCTCAAAAATGAAAAAATTAAAAAAATTTTTCATTATGGCAGAGCAGATTTGGCTTATATTAAATATTATTTAAAAGCTGACACTAATAACATTGAAGATACTAAAATTGCCTCAAAACTTGCTAGATCTTACTCAGATAACCATTCTCTAAAATCATTAATCAAAGAATTTAAAAATATTGATATAAGCAAACAATTCCAGAGCTCGGATTTCGGGGGTAAATTAAATAATGCACAATTAAAATATTGTGCCAATGATGTTGTCTATCTTCACGAAATACACTCTAAATTAGAAGAAATTCTGATAAGAGAAAAAAGAATAAATCTTTATAAAGAATGCCTTAAGTTTCTTAAGACAAGAGTTGATTTAGATCTTGCGCAGTTTAAAGAAGATATATGGTCCCATTAAATGAATAAATATTCTTTGAAAAACATCGCAACTCAAGTAATTGATCTAGAAATTAATGCTTTAAGAACTCTTAAAAAGTCAATTAATAAAAATTTTGATAAAGCTGTAAATACGATTGTCAATTGCCAATCAAAAATTATATTATGTGGTGTTGGGAAAAGTGGTTTAATAGCAGCTAAAATTGCGTCTACTCTATCGTCAGTTGGTAGTCCAGCTTTTTCGCTGTCAGCTAATGATTGTTTGCATGGAGATCTTGGAAGCATAACAAGAAAAGATGTTTTAATATTGATTAGTAACTCTGGTAAATCTGAAGAGATAATTCCCATCATAAAATTTGCTAACAGAAATAAAATAAAACTGATAGGTATTGTATCCAAAAAAAATTCTTTCTTATACAAAGGTTCAGATATAAAGATTTTGTTACCTGAGGTAAAAGAGTCTGGTCTTGGTGTCGTTCCTACATCAAGCACAAGTATTCAACTGGCTATTGGGGATGCTCTAGCTATTGCGTCATTAAAAAAAAAACAATTTAGTAAATACGATTTTTCGCGGCTTCACCCAGGTGGAAACTTGGGGAAACAGCTCAAAACCGTTGAGGATGTAATGGCTTCTGGAGCAAAAATACCTTTTATAAATGAAAATAAAAAAATGAAAGAAGCAATAAAAATTATTTCAAAGAAAAAACTTGGTGTAGTCATTGCTAGAAATAGAAATAAAATTACTACAGGTATTATTACTGATGGAAATATTAGAAAATTGAGACAAAAAAATACAGATTTTCAAAAAACTTCCGTTAAAGATGTAATGACGAAAGATCCTATAACTATTACGTCAGATACGCTAGCGATAAAAGCTTTGAGAATAATGAACGAAAAAAAAATTACCTCTTTATGTGTAATCAAAAATAAAAATTTTAAAAGGACAACAGGAATAATTCATATACATCATATACTTGAGACAAATGTTGAGTAAATGAGAAAGCAAATTTTAATTCAAATTTTTCTCTCAATTTTGGTTTTCATCATCCTAGCAATTGTTTACCAAAAATATTTTAAGACAGAATTAAATAAAGATACTGTAATAAATGAAAATACTCCTAAAAATAAAGAAAGAAATAGTGAGGAAAATAATCTAATAAACATTACGTACGAATCAGTCGATAGAAAAGGCAAAAAATATATCATTACTGCAGAAACTGGTAATTTTGAGGAGGATGAACCAGACTTAATCTATATGACAAATGTTAATGCCAAAATTATTCTCTTAGATGGTAGTATAATATATATTAATTCTTTGAAGGCAGAATATAATAGTTCAAGTTATGATACAAAATTTAGTCAAAATGTAGAGTTAAAGTCTTTAGAGCACATTATTTTATGCCAAAACCTTAATATTTTTTTTCAAGAAAATTTGATTGAGGCATTTGATGATTTGACTTATAAAAATTCCGATATAATTATGCTTGCAGATAAAATAGAGATAGATTTATTAACAAAAAATTCAAAAATATATAACTTTAATAACAGCAATGTTATAATTAAAAATAAAAATTCAAATGGCAATAATTAAAAAATTCAGAATTAAATCTTTCAAAAATTTAAATCCTATTCTGAAATTAGAAAAAGTTAGTTTCTCATTTAAAAAAAGACCAATATTAGACTCGATAAGCTTTAATTTAAACCAAGGGGAAATTTTGGGTTTATTGGGACCAAATGGAGTGGGGAAATCTACAATATTTAATCTAATTACCGGACTTCTTAAACCCAACTTTGGATCCATAATCATCAACAACAAAGATGTTTTAAATTACCCTATAGCAGAGAGGGCAATCACATTTAAAATAGGATATGTTCCTCAATATGGTGGATATTTTCATGACCTCACTTTAATTGAAAACCTTAAAGCAATAGCAGAAATCCAAATTAAAGATAATTCTATAAGGTTAAACACTATCGAAAAAATAATAGCTCAATTCGAATTTGACTCTATTATAAATATCCCTGCAAAATTTCTATCTGGTGGACAAAAAAAAAAGTTAGTTATTGCACTAGCTTTATTGAATAATCCAAAGGTTTTACTTCTAGACGAACCTTTTGCAGCGTTAGACGTTTTAACAATTAAAATGTTAAAGGAGCTAATTGTTAACCTTCAATCTCAAGAAAAAATAAGTATTTGTATTTGTGATCATCAAGCAAGAGACCTTTTATCCTGTGTTGATAGTGCTTTAATTTTATCTAATTGTAAGATCATTGCTCACGGGACACCTACTCAGCTTGTAAATGATATCAAAGCAAAAAATGCATATTTTGGTGACTCATTTAAATTTAATTAATTTTAATGTCAAATATTTTTGTAATAAGAAAAAAAATCAGTAGTTTTTATAATAAGACAGTGAGTGTAAGCGGTGATAAAAGTCTAAGTATTAGATGGGTTCTTTTAGCATCTTTAGCTGATGGAAAATCGAAATCTTTTAATCTTCTTAAATCTGATGATGTAAAAGCGTCTATTGATGCAATAAAAAAACTTGGAATTAATGTTAAATTAAAAAAAGATTTTTGTGAAATCGATGGCAAGGGTTTAAATGGTTATAAGTATAAAAAAAATATTGTAATAAATGCAAAAAATTCAGGAACTTTAGGAAGATTGATCTTAGGCTTATTAGCTGATTGTAATGAAAAAATAAAGATTATTGGTGACAAAAGTCTTTCGAAAAGAGATTTTAAAAGAGTTACAGATCCACTAAGAAAGTTTGGTGTAAAATTTAAACTTACGAATAATAAAAACCTACCTTTAACAATTTTAGGAAGTAAAAACTTAAAGCCAATAAAATACAATGAAGAAAAAGGATCTGCTCAATGCAAGAGTAGTGTGATATTTGCAGGATTAAAAACTAAAGGCACAACAATTGTAAAAGCTAAAAAATCCAGAAACCATACTGAATTATTATGTAAATACCTTAAATTACCAGTAAGTTTATCTAGAAAAAAAAATTATGATCTTATTAAAATAAAAAAAGCAAAAAAAATAAAATCTTTTAATTACAACATTCCATCTGACATAAGTTCAGCAGCATTTTTTATAGTACTTACATGTTTAACAGAAAATTCGGCTTTAACAGTGAAAAATGTAAATATAAATGCCTCTAGAATTGGAATTATAATCATTTTAAAAAGAATGGGAGCTAAAATATTCTTTAGAAATAAAAGGTTTTACAAAGGAGAATTTATTGCGGATATTTTTGTTAAAAGTTCAGAGAATTTAAAATCAATCAATTGTCCTGTTAAATTAAATACTAGCTCAATAGACGAATTTCTTTTAATTTTTTTAGTAGCTGCAAAAGCAAAAGGTGTTTCATTTTTCAGAAATCTAAGTGAGCTTAATCAAAAAGAAAGTCCAAGGCTTAGATTGGGTTCAAAAATCTTAAATTTGATGGGAATTAAAAATGAGGTCACCAATAGTTCAATTAAAATTTTTGGAAATCCTCAAATGAATATTAAAAAGAAGATTATAATCAAAAACTATCTTAAAGATCATAGAATATTTATGTCATCTGTAATAGCAGCACTAACTTTTGGGGGTGAATGGCATATACACGATAAAGATTCAATAAATTCATCTTTTCCAAATTTTTTAAAAATTTTAAAACAAATACAAAAGTGAAAATCAGAATTAAAAAATTAAAAATTGCAATCGACTCGCCCGCAGCAGCAGGAGCAGGAACATTGGCAAAAAAAATATCAAATTATTATAATTTATACTATCTAGATACAGGTAAGATTTACAGGTATATCGCATATTTAAAAATCAGATATCCCAAAAAATTTGATAATAGTTTTATCAAAAAACAAATTAAGAAACTAAAAGTCAAAGAATTGAAAAAAAAAGAGTTAATTTCTGATGAGGTTGGGCTTGAGGCATCTAAAATTTCTCAGAAAAAAAATATTCGTAAACTTGTCCATAAATTTCAAATTAAATGTGCATATCAACCACCAAAAGGTTATAATGGTTCTTGTTTGGATGGAAGAGACATAACATATAATATAGTACCTGATGCAGATTTTAAATTTTTTATAACTGCCAATGTAAAAACTAGGGCACTTAGAAGATATAAGGAATTAAAATCAATGAACAAGAATGTTAAATACCTTGATGTGCTTAAAAGCATTAAAAAACGTGATAAAAGTGACTATAATCGAAAAGTGGCACCACTTAAGAAAACTAAAGATTCGGTATTGATAAACACAACAAAGTTATCTAAAAGTTCCTGTTTTTTAAAAATAAAAAAAATTATAGACAAGAATATTAATATTAATGGAAATTTATAAAGATTTAACAAATCCAGCATCAAAAGAATTCAAAGAATTACTTAATAGTCAGTTATCCAAATCAAAAATTGAAGAAGGAAAAATAATTGAAGGAAAAATAAATAAAATAACCGAAAAATTCGTTTTTTTATTTGTAGAGGGTCTAAAAAGCGAACCGGTATTAGATATTAACGAATTGAAAAATATGGGACTAGCAGAAAAAATAAAAGTGGGCGAAAAAGTTTCTGTATTATTAGAAAAAATAGAGGATAAAAATGGCGAAGTTTTAGTTTCTGCAAGTAAAGCACAAAAAATAAAAGGGTGGGATAAACTTGTTGAAGCTTACGAAAAAAATGAACCTATAATGGGCAAGATTACCTCTAAATGTAAAGGTGGCTGCATTGTTGAGCACATAGAAACTGGCTCTTTAATGTTTTTACCAGGATCACAAATAAGTGATAAACCATTAAAAGATATTAGCCATCTAATGAATGAACCTCAAAAATTTGCATTAATAAAATTAGATAAGATACGAGGTAATGCGTGTGTTTCAAGAAGAGAAATAATATCAAATTTTAAAAAAGAAGATAAAGCAAAAATAGTTGATAAATATAAAGTTGGAGACATCATAAGAAATGCTGAAGTAAAAGGTTATAGTACGTTTGGATGTTTTTTTAACGTTAATGATGAATTAGATGTACTTGTACACCTTCAAGAGATTTCATACTCCAGAGTAAATCACCCAGACGAAGTATTTAATATAGGTGAAAAACATGATTTAAAGGTTATATCAGTTGATAAAGAGAAGCTTCAAGTTGGATGTTCCGTTAAACAATTGTCACCAGATCCATTCGAACATATAGAAAATTATGAGTTGAATAAAGTTTACAAGGCAAAGGTCATGAAGATTATGGATTTTGGTGCTTTCTGTGAGCTAGAACCTGGATTAACTACCTTGTTACATTCAAGTGAACTAAGTTGGGCTAAAAAAAATGTTTCAACAAAAAAAATGTTAAATATTGGCGACGAAATAGACTGTGTAATAACAGAAATAGATAAAGAAAAAAGAAGAGTGGCTATTTCTCATAGATTAACAAAAGAAAATCCCTTTGAAACTTTTGAAAAAAAATATCCATTAAATACAATTTTAGAGACTGAAGTTGTTAATAAAAATGAATACTCATTATTCGTTAAAGCAGAAGATGTAGATGCAGATGCATTTTTACATTGTAATGATTTGACATACTTAAACAATGGTGAAGATGAATTATCAAAATATAAAAAAGGAGACAAAATAAAAGTTAAAGTTTTAGAGATAAAAGTCTCAGATCAAAAAATAAGAGTTGGATTAAAACAAACTCAGCCCGATCCATTTGATTGGTTCAAAGATAAGAAAATTAATCAAACTATAACTGTAAAAATTACCTCTACAGATAATAAAGGTTTAATAGTCAAACCGGAAGGATGTGAGATGGATTTTATCATTAAAAAATCACAAATTGCAATAAACAGTGCAGATGCAAGGCCTTCTAGATTTACTGGAGGGGAAAAAGTAGATTGCGCAATCGCTGAACTAGATATGAGCAAAAGAAAAGTCTCTTTAAGCATGAAGCTACTTGAAGAAATTGAGAAAAAAGAGGCGTTAGACAAATACGGAGCTGAAGGTTCAGGAAAAAACCTTCCATTTTCATCTCTTTCAGAAGATTTAAAAAAAAAGGGTGAAGGTAAAAAATAGATAATTATCAAAGGATTTAATTTTGACCACTGTTAAATCTAAACTTTTAGATCAATTATCCAAAAATTATCCAAATTTTTTAAAAAAAGATTTAGAAAAATTTTCTAAAATAGTTTTAAATGAAATTAAAGATAGTCTCAAAAGAGGCGAAAGAGTAGAGTTAAGAGGATTTGGAGTATTTTCATCAAAAATTCAGAAAGCGAGAATTTCAAGAAACCCTAGGACTGGTGAAAAAGTTAACACGCCAGCTAAAAAAACTATTCACTTTAAAATGTCAAAAGAAATGTTTAAACAATTAAATAATGAAAAAGAATAAAATTTTTATTGCTTGTGATACTACAAACATTTCAAAAATTAATGGAATAATTAAAAAAACACAAAATGATAAGATAAAATTTGGCTATAAATTTGGATTGGAGTTTTTAAACTCAAAACATGGTAGAAACTTCATATCTAAATTAAAAGACAAAATAATTTTTATTGATCTAAAACTTCACGATATACCAAATACATGTATATCAACTATTAAAGCTGTAAAAGACTTAAAAGCAGATTATTTGACTATTCATATTAGCTCGGGCTTTGAAGTGCTCAAAGCATGCAAAAAGATTTCGGGTAAAACTAAGTTAACTGGTGTAACTATTTTAACATCTCTTGATAACAAAGCTCTAAAAGAAATTGGTTTCAACAAACAATTAAAAAAATTAGTTTACCATCAAGCGAAATTAGCAAGAAAAGCAAATCTTGATGCTTTAGTTTGCAGCCCTCAAGAAGTAAAAATTGTAAAAAAAGTTTTTCATAAAGAAATAATAACACCTGGAATTAGGCTGAATTCTAAAAGTAATGACCAAAAAAGATTTTTGACACCAAAACAGGCTTATAAAAATGGGAGCGATTGGCTGGTTATTGGAAGACCCATTACAAAAGGTAATATTGAAAAGAATATTCAGTCATTAATTGATCATTTAAGTTAATTATGCTCAAGTCAAAAATTTGTGGAGTTTCTGACATAAAAACTTTAGAGTTTTTAGTCAATCACAAATATTCGCCTGAGTTTATTGGTTTTATAGTAAATTATCTAAAATCTAAAAGATATGTAAACCAAAAAAAACTAAAAGAATTATTTAAGATTAAAAAAAAAAAATCCTTATACGTAGCTGTTCTAGTTAATCCGGAGAAAAAAATTCTTGAAGAAATCAAGGATTTTCCTTTTGATTATTATCAGCTATACGATTGTAGCTTGAAAGAAACAAATAGAATTAAAGAGAGATATAATAAAAAAATTATTTCAGCTATAACTGTAAAAAATGCGCAGGATGTCGAAAAATATAAATTATATAAAAATGTAGCTGACATATATCTATTTGATAGCAAAGGTTATGAGAAAAGTATGTCCTTCGATCATTCATATATAATGAACATAAATTTTGACAAAGAAGTAATGTTGGCAGGTAATATTCAAATAAATGATAATCTTGAAAAATATAAAAAAATAGCGGATATTATTGATATATCTGGAGGATTGGAGTCTCTAGGATTAAAAGATACTTCCAAAATAGAAATTTTTTTAAATAACATGAAAAATATAAATAATGAAAATTAAAAAAAACATTCCTTTAATTGATCAACACGACAAGTTTGGGTTCTGGGGCGGTAAATTTGGAGGGAATTTTATTCCTGAAACTTTAAAAAAACCAATAGAAGACCTCACAGATAAATTTGAAAAACTGAGAAAAGACCAAAATTTTTTAAAAAAAAGAGATTTTTATTTCAAAAATTATATAGGATCACCGACCTCCTTTACCAAATTGGAGAATTTATCTGATCATTTAAATGGCGCTCAAATTTGGGCAAAGGTAGTCTCTGAAGCCAATGGTGGGGCTCATAAGATATATAATGCAACAGTTCATGCACTTATTTGTAGGGCTATGGGAAAAAAATATATTATTGGAGACACTGGGGCAGGATATGCTGGGAAAATGCTAAGTATGGCAGCAAAAAAATTTGGTTTAAAGTGTAAAATTTTTATGGGGGCAAAGGATATAAAAAGACAAAAACCTAATTGTGATGCTATGAAAAAAAATGGTGCAGAAATAGTACCTGTTTATTCAGGTAGCCAAACTTTAGTCGATGCTGTTAGTGAATGCATGAGGTACTGGGTATCTAATTGTGACAATACTCACATGTGTGTTGGCTCAACAGTTGGGCCAAATATTTTTGTAAAAATCTGTGGTTGGAGCACAGCACAAATTTCAAAAGAGTTAAAAACACAAATAAAACAAAAATTTAAAAAAATTCCAAAAAAATTAAAACTTATAAACTGTGTAGGTGGTGGAAGTTCAGCATACGGCTTTTGGAGTGAATTTATTGATTATGATAAAAACCATATTGAATTAATAGGTGTTGAAGCAGGAGGTCCAAAAAAATCACTATTACACGCTGCACCTTTAAGTAGAAACGCCAAGATTGGAATTTTACACGGTGCTGCATCATATGTTTGCCAAAATAATGAAGGCCAAATTCATGAAACAGAGTCAATTAGCGCTGGGCTTGATTATCCAGGTGTAAGTCCAATTCATTGTTTTTTAAAAGATACTAAAAGAGCAAAATATACTTATGCAACAGATGAAGAGGCTTTAAGTGCCTATCAGCTAGTGACTAAATTTGAGAAACTTAATCCAAGCCTCGAGCCAAGTCATGCATTTGCAGAAGCTATCAAGATTGCACCTAAATTAAGTAAAGATACAATAATAGTAGTTAATTCATGTGGAGATGCTAAGAAAGATAGAGATATTTTGATTGAAAGATTAGGTGGGAATTTATGAAAAATTCATTAATCAATCAATCTTTTGTAAATGCAAGAAAAGAAAATAGGCCTGCTCTTCTTACTTACAGCGTTGCGGGTGATAACACTAAAAAAAGATCCCTAGAAATTTTAAAATCTCTTTCTGAATATGCAGACATTTGTGAATTAGGATTTCCTCATAATACACCGATTGCTGATGGTGGCCAAATTCAAACTAGCGCTTATAGAGCAATTAAAAATGGGATAAAAATAAATGATGTATTTTCAATAGTAAGCAATTTTAAAAAAATAAAGAAAAATAAACCAATAATTTTGATGGGCTACTACAATATGGTTTATCAATACAATGAAAATAAATTTATTTCAAAGTGTAAGAAAGCTAAAGTAGACGGTTTAATAATCGTTGACCTACCTTACCCAGAAAATAAAGTTTTTGCTGCTAAATGCAAAAAAAATAATATTAATTTTATTCAACTAATTTCACCAACTACCTCAAAATTAAGACTAAAAAAAATTGTTAGTGACTCTCATGATATGATATATTATATTAGTATGTTGTCTACTACTGGCGGAAAACTAAAAGTTTCTGCAAAAGAGATAATAAAACAATACCAAAAGATCAAGAATCAAAATAAATCGAAAAATGTTGTGATAGGATTTGGTATCACTGAAAAAACCATAAAATCACTCAAAAAAGCTGATGGATTAGTGGTGGGAAGCGCAATTTGTAAAGAAATTACAAGGTCCATTAAAAAAAGACAAAATACTGTCACAAATGTTATTAATCTAGTAAAAAAATTAAAAAATAAAATTAAATGAACTGGATTACAAAAATAATCAAAGCAGGTGAAAAAATAAAGACCGCAATTCATAGGAGAGCTACTAAAGATGATATGGTAAATAGTGATTGGACATCTTGTTGCAAAGGTCCAGTTCTAAAAAAAGAATTTGAGCAAAATTTATGGGTTTGCCCAGATTGCAATAAACACCTTAGAATAGCTCCTAAACAAAGGTTTGATATTTTATTTGGTAAAAATAATTATGAGACATTAAATACACCGATACCAAAAGATGATCCACTAAACTGGTCAGACTCTAAACCATATAAAGAAAGATTAAAAACTGCGAGAAAAAAAACTGGTATGAACTGTGGAATGATGGTTGTTTGTGGAACAATACATAACATTAAAATTACTGCAGTAGCCTCGGATTTCAATTTTTTAGGGGCCTCAATGGCAGCTGCAGAAGGTGAGGCGTTTTTATATGGTGTACAATATGCGATAGAAAATAAAACGCCATTTTTATGTATAAGTGCTGGCGGCGGTATGAGAATGATGGAAAGCTTGATATCTTTGTCTCAAATGACAAGAACTACTATCGCTATCAATGAACTTAAAAAAAATAATCTCCCTTATTTAGTTTGTATAACTGACCCAACCGCTGGAGGGATTACAGCTTCATATGCTATGTTAGGAGATATACATTTAGCTGAACCAGGTGCTTTAATTGCTTTTGCAGGTGCAAGAGTAATACAAGGAACTGTTAAGGAGGAATTGCCTGAAGGTTTTCAAAAAAGTGAATACTTAGAAAAAACTGGTTTTGTAGACTTAATTGTGAACAGAAAAGATCTTTCAGAAAAAATAGGTACTTTATTATCAATATTGTTAAAGAAAAATTCTGCTATAAGCACTGATGAGAATGAAACTACAGAAGATACTCAGTCGCTTTCAAAAGTTGCATCCTAAAGAAATTGATCTAAGCTTAGATCGCATTAAAAATTTGTGTGCAAAATTAGGTAATCCTCAAGATAAAATCAAAGCTATCTCTGTTATTGGAACTAATGGTAAAAATTCTACTATTCAAGCTTGTTATTCAATCTTAAAAGAAGCTCAAATTAATTGCAATGTTTATACAAGCCCACATATAATAAAAATTAATGAGAGATTTGTCTTTAACAACAAAGAATTGTCTGATGACGAATTAGCTACTCTTTTCGAGAAAGTTGAGGAAATTAATAAAAATCAACCCATAACATTTTTTGAAATACTAACTGCATGTTTCTTCTACAAAGCTGCCGAATATCCAGATAATATCAATTTAGTTGAGTCTGGTCTTTTTTTCAGATTTGATGCAACAAATATTTTAAAAAAAAACTTAGCTAGTATTATAACTTCAATCAGCAAAGATCACCTTGATTGGCTTCCAAATTCTGAGCAAACTATTGAAAGAATTGTATTTGAAAAAACCTCTGCCCTATTAGATTCAAATATTATAATAGCGAAACAAAATAATAAACCAACAATGAATTTAATAAAAAAAACTATTAAAAAAAATAAATCAAATAAAATTTATTATGATGAGGAATATTATTTCAAAAAAAATGAGGATAATTCCTTTTATTTCAAGGATGAAAAAGGTGGTTTAGAGTTACCAAAACCTAACATTTTAGGCCAATTTCAATTAGAAAACATATCTACTGCAATAGCAACATTGCGACTGCTTAATTTAGAAATTAAAGACAATCATATTAAAAATGGTATTCAAAAGATAAATAGTCTTGGAAGACTTCAGCTTATTAAGTCTGGTAAATTAAAAAATTTAGCAAAAGATAATTCAATTATTATATCTGGTGACCATAATGAAGATGGAGCTAGAGTCTTGAATGAGTATCTTAGTAGTTTAAATTGTAACAAACACCTCATAATTGGCATGATGAACAATAAGGATCATGAGAAATATATTAGTTATTTTAAAAATATTTCTTCAATAACTACAGTTGATATTCCTAACCAACCTAATTCGATCTCTGGTAAAAAATTGAAAGATAAATTTAAAAATTTTTCAAATGTTAATTATAAAGAAAGTATTGAGGGGGCTATAAAGTCAAAAAAACTAAAACACGGAGATTTATTGCTTATCACAGGATCACTTTATTTGTGTGGAGAAGTTTTAAATCTAAATTAGATATTTTTATCTAAAAATTCTTTCATGTGACTTTCTGGGACGCCACCTACTTTTCTGTCTACTTCTACACCTTTTTTATAAATAATTACCGTGGGAACACCTCTGATACCTGCTGCACTACCTGTATTAATTCCCCCGTCTTCAATATCAGCATAATAAAATCCAGCCTTACCTTTGTATTCTCCAGCTAATTTATCCATCACAGGTTTTAATGTTTTGCAAGGTCCACACCAAGCAGCGCTAAATTGAATTACGGATACATCTTCATTTTTGATTTTACTATCAAAATCTTCATCTTTAAAATCTATAAGCATAAAACCTTTCTAGTTATAAGTTTATATATGTCAACTAGGCAATTTCATATTTTTTTTCAATCGACATTATAAATGTATTAATTTCATCTAATTTTTTTAATTCATTTTCATCATCTCTATTTGAAGCTTGATCTCTTAAATAATCAATTTCAGTATATGCCATATTTACAGTTTGCCATTTTTCTTTATTTTTACTTAGAATTCTTCTCGCTATCTCACTTTTAATATTTTTATAAAGATCTGGCGGTAGAATTTGTGGTGCTTCTTGATAAATAATTTTTTGACCAAACCAGCAACATCTTTTATCTTGAAACTTATCAAGTAAACGTAACTTGTCTTCCCATGATGAACTGTGCCAAGTTTTGAATAATGCGGTATCCTTATTTGGTATAAATTTTTCATAAAGAGTTTCCTCAGGGAGTAAATCCTCTTGAGTTTTCAATTGTTCTTTTTCTTCCGCAGCTTCTCTATTTATTATTTGAATATTTTTACAAAAATTTTCATTATTTCTAACTAATTGTGCCCTCTTTTTTATAGTTTCTAAATCTAACTCTGTGTATGGTTTTTGTTTTAGTGCAAATTCTTTATCTAAAACTACTGGAGCCTTATTTGTCTTTAAAACTCTCAAAGCTTTTGGACTAAATTTTTTTAATGTATCTCTTAGCTGATCAACTGATAAATTTAATAATGGCTCTGGATCTCTTCTCAAATCCCAAAGATATCCCCAGGATGCATACGAAGGGTGAAAGCATTGATTTGGGTGTAATGTGCTTACTAAATACATCATATTTCTCCCCTTCACACTTTCAAAAATTGAATACACCCCATCACTTTTCAAAATTGTCTCAACACTTGTTTTTGTTGATGTTTTTAAAAATGTTTGCCAATTTTCTTTATGCTTCTCCCTTATAATTCTTAATACTTTTAAGGAATTTTGAGCATCCACATAAGCTGTATGGCTGGCAGATGTGTCAAAACCCTGCATTCTAGATAAAGATTCTAATGCAAGGCTTGGGTTTCCTGCCTCTGTTAATTCTGTTTTTAAAGTCTCTGAATTTAAAGTTTGAGCCGCTCTAGCTATATGTAAACCATCGTGTTCACTATTTGGCGACGAATGTGTAGCATAGGGATACCGATTACCCTTAAAAAAATTAAAATGAAACATTCTTCGATCAAAATTTAAATTTGACCATCCCATAAACATAGCTGGAGCACATTTTGAGAAAAAATTTTCAACAGCACCCAAGAAATCATAATGCGAATAATTCCCTTTGGTTAATAAATCAATACTAGTTGAATTAACAAGTAAAGCTTTTGCGCTTGGCACCTCGCCTTCTGGCATTCTACCTCTAATATTTAATTTTCCAATTTCTTTTAAATTTTTGTCGACAACAACAGCACCTACTTCAATAATGGATCCCCATATTGTTGAGTTTGTGGTTTCAGTATCGTAGATTACAATTTTATCCATTTTTTTAATAAACCAAATTATTCATTTCGTTAAACTTCTTTAATCTACCTAAAAACAAATTTTGATATGTTATTAGTTCGGGTCCTTGAATTTTAAATTCTTGAAATAAATTGTCCACTGTACAAACTAGAATAACACACACATTAATATTTGAATTATAAACAATATTATGTGCTAAAGAGTAAGCAGCAGTTTGTAAAAACCAAGAGTCTATATACTCTGCTTTTTTTGGTTTGTTAGACTGCTTAAAATCAATTATAGTCTCTTTTCCCTCATAAAGACCCACACAATCTGCTGTGCCTGCATATCTCTCAGGATAATGCATTGTGCACTCCACACCATATATTTCCTCTAATCTATTTGTTAAACCTTTATCAATAATTTCTTTTGCCATTTTTTTAAATTGCTCATTGTCTTCAAAGAAACTTAAATTTTCTCTTCCCAAAAGAAAAGACTCTAAATAGCTGTGCATTTGAGAACCTCTGCTACTTGCTGCCTTTGTTATAGCTTCAGCTTCTTTGTGACCAGTTCTCTCTCTCCAGTTAGCTAAAGCTGCTTTATCTTCCTCAGACTTTGTTGCATCAAGTATTGAAGTTACACTCGGTAACTTTGCTTCTCCTAGTACGTATCTTCTTATTCCATCTTCTGTCGCTCTTGAACTTGTAGGATAGTCATATTTTTTGTTCCAACGCATGTGATTTCTTATAGTCGGTATTATCTGAAAAAAGAAATTATTTTTTGACTTGTTTATTTCTTTCAACAAAACTCTCAACGTTCTCTGTTAGAACAGCTTTTTCAACTTGCTCGGGATCTTTTATATTTTCTAAAGTTCTAGTAATTGATCTTGCATCTTTTCCAAAACTATCAACAACTGTCATAGCTTCTTCAAGTTTTTTTCTTAATTTATAAATATTATCAAAATGACTAGAAAATCTCGTGCTTATAGTTTTTAAATGATCATAAATCTCTGTTGCGTGTTTTGAAATTTTAAGAGACTGAAAGCCCATGTGTAAAGACTGTAAATAAGCTGAAAGAGTATTTGGGCCACAAATTACTATTTTATATTTTTTCATTAATTCTTGAGTTAATAGCTCTTTACTGCTTGGGTCTTGATACTCAGTTAATTCTTTATAAAGACTCTCTGTAGGAGCATACACTATTGCAAAATTTGAAGTTTTAGGTGGTACAATATATTTTTCCATGACACTCTTTGCTTTAGCCTTAAACGCACTTGCCAATTTTGCTCTTGAATCAGCAGCTGCTTTTTTATTATCTGCCTCGTGCGCATCTGTAATTGCCTTAAATTTTTCTACTGGAAAATGAGAGTCTACCGGAACCAAAACATCTCCTTGAAGCCTGATTGCAAATTCTACGTTCTCGCTGGTATCCTCTTTCATTTTAACATTAGTCATATATTGAGATGCTGGTAACAAATCTTTTATTAAAGCATCTAAAGAATACTCAGCTAAAGTTCCATATTTTTTGACCCCTGCTAAAATTTTAGTAATTCCTTCTTGACTTTGATTTAAAAGTTTTACTTGTTCATTAAAATTACCGACCTTCTCATCAACTTTGGTAAGTGCCTCGGTCATATCCTTTGTGACACCGGTCGATAAAGAGTTAAATGAGGTAGACATCGAACTTAGAGATGTATTGATTGTAGAGTTTAAGCTATCTTTTAATCTAATAATTTCCGCATTCAGATTTGCTATTTCGTTAGTCTCATCAACTCTGTTCTCTTTCTTGGACTTTATATTTAGATATAAAATAGCCAGGACTGCTCCGAACATTAAAATCAAAATTACTAATAAAATTGTGTCCATGATTCGTAACTTGTATTATAAGGGATTTTTATGGAATTATATCTTATTTTGAAAATTATTTTTGGAATTGGGGTTCTAATAGCTGCTTATGTAATAATAAGAAATTTGGACATCATCAAAATTATTCTCATATACTTTAAAGATAAATTACTTGGAAAGTAATTTAGCAAAGTTTTTTAAACCTTTTTTTTTGCTATTTTTTTTTGAAGTAAAAATACAAGCTTGAGATTTTAAGATTTCTCCATCTTTCAACATACGTAAGTTATTCGCCCTAAGAGTTTCGCCAGTGGATGTTATGTCTGTAATTAATTCAGCTGAACCAGTAAAAGGGTACGCTTCGGTTGCTCCTAAACTATCAATCAATTTAAATTGAGTAACACCTTTAGAAAACAGAAAATCCCTAGTTAAATTTGGATACTTAGTTGCAACCCTTAATCTTTTTTTCTTTTTATCTCTAAATTCAAATGCTATTTCTTCTAGGTCAGCTATTGTTTGAACATCGATCCAAGGATCTGGTATAGCTACAACTAAATTAGCTTTTCCAAAATCAAGTTTCTTAACAATATTTATTTTGTTTTGAATATTTATTCCACTTTCTTTAAATAAATCAAAACCAGAAAAACCAATATCTAAAGAGCCATCTCCTAATCTTTCAATAATTTCTCTTGCATGCAAATACAAAATTTTTATATTTAATTTATTTTTTATTGAGCCTATCAGATCTCTCTCTCCCCGCTCAGAAATAAGCTTTAATCTTTTTTTGATAAAAATTTTTAAAACATCTTTTCTTAACCGTCCCTTACTTGGTATTCCTATATTTATTAAATTTTTCATAATTGATAATTTAAGTTAAGGGCTGCTCCAACTGCTGGTATCTGTTTTTTTGAACCAAGATCAGAAATTAATTTGTCATAACGACCACCATTACAACAATTTATAATTTTTGACTTTGATTTGATGTCTATTTTAAAAACTATGCCAGTGTAATACTCTAATTGTCTACCAAAGGCAGCTGAGAAAACCACATTTAATTTAGATATTTTGTTTTTTGAGATAGGAAAATATTTCTGATCAACAAAAAGATTTATTTTATTTTTTTTAAAAAATTTATTCAACTCCTTTGCAGCTTTATTTATTGGACATTTAATTTTCAAAAAATCTTTAATAATTTTCGATGTATTACTTCCTTTACTTGCTCTTCTAGGATCCTTGATTTTTTTATCAAACCTTTCTAAGATTTCTCTTAGTGTTCTACCCGCAACAATGGATGATTGATCATCCTTTAACATTTTTAAATATCGTCTTTTATCAACTTCAACAATAGTTGGATCTACATCAGAATTTGTTTCTAATCTTTTTAATAAATCACTGAAATATTCCTCGCGCCAAAAATGTCTTGTAAGTCTTAATTTCCATCTCTTTGGTATATCTAATTTAGCTATTAGAAGATTAAAAATCTCTACATTGCCAATAGTTAGAGTACCTGAAGAGTATTTTAGATTTTTTAGTGATTTTAATGATGTTATTATTATTTCTTTATCGTCATTTTTTTCATCTTTTGATCCTATAATCTCGAAACCAACTTGATTTCGAATTATAGAATCCTTTTTATTTTGAGATTTTCTATAAGCCTGTCCACTATAAAATATTTTTTCTTTACCCTTTAAATTGTTCTCTAAATATCTAAGACAAGAGGCGATGGTAAGGTCAGGTCTCAAACATAATTCATTACCTGTCTGATCTGTAAATGAAAAAATAAATTTTCTAAAACTCTCCCCAGACCTTTGAACTATATGACTAGTCTCAATAACTGATGGTAGTTCAATATATTTAAATCCTTTAGACTGAACTGATCTAAGAATTTTGTCAGATAAATTTTTTGATTTCATTTATTAAGTTTTCTTTTGGAAATGTAATTTGGTTATTCTCTCCTTTAGCTCCGAGTAGATTTTTTAATGTTATTTTATTATCTTTAAATTCATTCTCGCCGCAGATGACTGCAACTGGGCATTCTCTTTTATTCGCATAAGTAAGTTGCTTACCTAGATTTTTTTTACTATCCAAAAATATTTCAGAGCTTATATTATTTTTTCTCAAATCATCTAAAATTTCATAATAATTTTTTAAATATTTTTCATCCATCACACAAATGATAACTGGATTTTGTAAATCAATTTTAACTTGATTTAACTGCATCATTGCAAATAGCAATCTATCAACACCAATGCTTACGCCTGTCCCTGGAATGTCTACACCCTTAAATCTTGAAATTAGTTTATTATACTGTCCACCTGAGCAAATACTTCCAATATCAACATCTTTACCCTTAATATTTTTTGCTTTAAAATTTAGATTAGTCTCAACACAAAACCCATCATAATAATCTAGACCTCTAACTATCGTAAAATTGGTTTTTACTTGATTAGAGTAATTTCCAAAATTTAAAACTTCAAATAATTCCTCTAATTCCTTGATGCCCTCTTGGGTGGTAGAATTTTTAAAGTTTTCTTTTAGTTCCCTTAAATCTTTAATCTGTAAAAAATTTAAGATTTTCAAAGCTTGATCATTATTTAAGTTTGCTCCTTTTGTTATAGCTCCACTTTTATCTTTTCTCTCTTTTTTTAATAATTCTTCAACACCTTTTAAACCAAACCCAGGTTTATCAAGTTTATCTATGGCTCTCATTACTTTAGTTTGTTTCTCTTTTTCAATTTTCAAATCTTCAATTAAACCTTGAACAATTTTTCTGTTACTTACATTGATAGTAAACTGATCTTTTTTTAAACCACAATCTATTAAAGTATTTGAGATTAGATTACATAACTCAGCATTAGCTTGTGCTGGATTAACATTGCCAACTATATCACAATCTGCTTGAGTAAATTCTCTGTACCTGGCATTTCCAGATTTTTCATTTCTGAATACATTTTGAATTGCATATCTTTTATAAATTGAAGGAAGTTTTTGATTGTTTTGAGCAACAAATCTAGCAAGTGGACTGGACAAATCATACCTCAAGGTAATATTCTTTTCCCCATCATTAAAAGAGAAAACATCAGACATAGGATTGGCGTCATCCTCTGCAAGAAAGGATCCAATATTTTCACTTATTTCAAACGACGGAGTTTCTAATGGGTCAAACCCATATTTAATAAAATTTTTCTCAATGACCTTTAAGAGTCTCTTTTTGAGAATTAATTTTCTATTCCATCTATCTTCAAATCCTGAGGGTAATCCAGGAATTAATTTATTTTCTTTATTCATTTTTTGGTACCTTGAGTAGGTTACGCTCCTACGACTTCGGATCCACAAACCGACGTGATACTATTTCACCATCAAGGCATATCCTTTTTAGTTTTATCTTATTTTTTTGTTATTTAAAATTATAATATAAATGATTATTCGCTAGCTTTAGCCAGCGTGGTAATGAGAGTGCGCAACTCTGTTGGTTCCTCTGACAGTTTTTCTAAGAGTACCTTTGTTTAGTAAATAGTTATTTTTATATTTATTAATCATTGAGAGCTATTTAAACAAAAAATTAAATTATTCAAGCCATAAAAATAAAAAGGACGAAAATCTATATAATAGATAAATCGCCCTTTTTAATTTTTCAAAATTAATCTAGTTTTTTTAAATTAACTGCCGATGGTCCTTTTGGTCCATCTTCTAAGGTAAACTCTAATTTATCCCCTTCATTTAAAAATCTCATTCCTGCTGCTTTAACCGCACTTGCGTGAACAAACGCGTCCTTTTCTTTATCTTCTCTTTCGATAAATCCAAAGCCTTTCTTTCCGTTAAACCACTTCACAGTTCCTTTTAATGTACTCATCTTATTTCTTAGTCCTTTTGTTATTTATTATCAGATGAAAGTAATTTCTTTTCAGATTATTTCAAGATGTTTTGATGGTGCCTCGGGAAGGATTCGCACCTCCGACACAAGCCTTTTCAGGGCTCTGCTCTACTCCTGAGCTACCGAGGCAAATTTTAACCTCTAAAAATTATTCTGCCTTTCGTAAGATCATAAGGCGTCATTTCTACAGTAACATTATCACCTTGTAATACTCTAATTCTATTTTTTCTTAACTTACCTGCAGTATGTGCTGTAACAATATGACCATTTTCTAGTTGAACTCTAAACATAGCATTTGGCAGTAAATCAGTTACTTTACCTTTGAATTCAAGTAAGTCTTGTTTTGACAAATTTATTTTCTCCTAATTCTTTTTTTTACAGATTGAGCATGAGCTTGCAACCCTTCATAATTTGCAAGAGTTATAACTGATGGTCCAAGACTTTCAATCCCCTTTTTTGATATATTTATATATGAAATTCTTTTGTAAAATTCGTTTACACTAATTCCACTGGAGTATTTAGCAGAGGAATTCGTAGGTAAAATATGATTTGATCCTATATTATAATCTGTCATAGCCATCACTGCATATTTACCTAGACAAATAGACCCAGAATTATTTATTTTTGGAATAAAAGATTTATAATTTTTAAGATTTAATTCAAGATGTTCTGGAGCTATTTTGTTTATAACATTTATTATTTTTTTATCGGAGTTGATATTCATTAGAATTCCATTATTCATTAAACTTTTTCGGGCAATAGACGACCTTGGTATATCTTTTAATTGAATAGAAATTTCTTTTTTAACTTTTTCAATAAGTTTTTTATCTTTGGAGATAAGAATACATTGTGCCAAAACATCATGCTCAGCTTGACCTATTAAATCACTAGCAATCCATTCTGGGTTAGAAAATTTATCAGCTACAACTGTGATCTCAGATGGACCAGCTGTCATTCCCTCAATTCCCACATCTCCAAAAACCTCTTTTTTGGCTGCAGCTACGTATGCGTTTCCTGGTCCGACAATCTTATTTACTTTTTTGATTTTACTAGTCCCGTATGCAAGAGCTGCTATAGCTGATGGACCACCTATGGAATATATTTCTTTTATTTTACATTTTTTCGCAGCATACAGAACTGCTGGATTTTGTTTGCCTTTATGACCTGGATTTACCATAACTATCCTTTTCACTCCCGCAACCAATGCAGGAATTGCATTCATTAACACACTTGAGGGGTAAGAAGCAGTTGAGCCGGGTACATAAATAGCTACTGAGTCAATTGGTAAATATCTATACTCAAGCTTATTTTTAAGTTTATCCGTATAAGATATATTTTTAAATTTTTGAAGAGAATGAAATTTATAAATTCTACTATATGCAAGATCAATTGCCTTTTTTACTTTTTTATCTAATCTTGAGATTGTTTTTGATATTTTTTTTGAATTAGGGACAATTAAATTATTTTTATTGAATCTTTTTTCGTATTTTAAAACTGCTTTATCACCATTTTTTTTTACATCTCTTATGATTTTTGTGACAGAAACTACGTTAGATTTTACTTTATTTTTTCTTTTTAAAAGATGTAAATCTAAATATCTATCAAATTTTTTATTTTTACTATTTAAAATCCTCATAAATTTTTTACTTCATTTTGATCTTCAAGTCTTACTTCAATTGTTTCTGTTGTCAAAACTATGTAGGCATTATTATTAAAAATCAAATTAATTTCATAATCATCTTTATTTTTCAAGTAATCAATAGCTATCAATTCTAGAACTAAATTATCATTTTTCTGATTTATATTTTTAGATTTTACCTTATCAACAAAATCAAACCTACAAATACTGTTAATTTTTTTATCTTTTTGCCCTTTTTCAATTTTACTTCTTATGATTGATAATAAAAAAACTTTATTAGATGCAAGATATTTTATGTTAGATACTTTGACTTTTGCACCAGAGCTACAAGCTGAGATCATTTGTAACCCTTCATTATCAGTAGCTATTATCTGGGCTAAATAATTCTTTTCCATTAATTAATTCTTCTTATTTTAGCACCAACCCTTTTTAACTTTTTTTCTATATCTTCGTATCCTCGATCTAAATGATAGATCCTGTTAATGACTGATCTTCCTTTTGCAGTAAGGGCAGCGAGTATAAGTGAGACCGATGCTCTTAAATCAGTTGCCATTAATTCCGCAGAAGCAAAATTTATATTTCCTTTAATCAAAACTTTATTACCTTTAGTTTTAATTTGAGCCCCCATTCGATTCAATTCTGCAACATGCATAAATCTATTTTCAAAAATATTTTCCTCAATAAAAGACTGTTTATTTCCTTTGCATAACAATACCATAATCTGAGCTTGTAAATCTGTTGGGAATCCTGGATAAGGTGCTGTTTTAATATTAATGTTTTTTATTTTTTTATTACCAATAACTTTTATCTCTCTCTTTTTAGTGACAATTTTTACTCCAATTTTTTTTAAAATATCTATCTCAGTTTTTATTATTTTTGGAATAATATTCTTAATCTTTAAATGTCCCTCAGTTATTGCTGCCGCTATTAAATAAGTTCCAGCCTCAATTCTATCAAACATCACAGAATATCTTGCTTGTTTTATATCTTTTACCCCCACAATCTTAATAGATCTTTTAGCTATCCATTTAATATTACATCCTAATTTTATCAAAAAATTTGTTAAATCTTTAATTTCAGGTTCGATAGCACAATTAGTTAATACAGTTGTGCCTTTAGCGAGGCAAGATGCAATTATTAAATTTTCTGTAGCACCTACAGATATCTTTGAGAAATGAATATTCGATCCTTTTAATCCTCTTGGAGCAACAGCATGTACATACCCTTGATCAATTTTATATTCAACACCAAGTTTTGATAGTCCCTTCAAGTGAAGATCTATAGGTCTTGAGCCAATTGCACAACCTCCTGGCAATGAAACCTTGGCATTTCCAAATTTTGCTAATAAAGGACCAAGAACCAGTATCCCTGCTCTCATAGTTTTGACCAATTTATATGAAGCAAATCTTTTGTTTTGATAAGAATTATCAATCATTAAACTTTTCTTAACAAATTTTACTTTTGAGCCTAAAGACTTTAATAGATTAATCATAGTTTCTATATCTTTAACTTTTGGTAAGTTTTTTAAATAAATTTTTTTATTAGACAGCAAAGTTGCTGCAAGAACTGGTAAAGATGCATTTTTTGAACCAGATATTTTTATTTGGCCTTTAAGTTTATTAATACCAAAAACTTCTAGTTTTTGCATAATTAAACTTTGGGCAAAGTTACTCCAGTTTGACCCATGTATTTACCATTTCTATCTGCATAAGTCACATCTGGTTTTTCATTACCTTTCAAAAATATGAATTGTGCAACACCCTCATTGGCATAAATTTTGGCTGGCAAAGGAGTTGTATTGGAAAATTCTAAAGTTACATAACCCTCCCAACCTGGTTCTAGAGGTGTAACATTAACAATAATGCCACATCTTGCGTACGTAGATTTTCCAAGGCAAATTACTAAAATATCATTAGGAATTTTGAATTTTTCTACAGTGCTTGCTAGAACAAATGAATTTGGCGGAATAATACATTCTGAAGCATTCTTTGTAACAAAGTTTGTAGGTTTAAAATTTTTGGGATCAACAATCTCAGAATTTACATTAGTAAATATTTTAAACTCATCAGATACCCTTGCATCGTACCCAAAAGACGACAATCCATAAGAAATACTTTCTCCTCTAACCTGTTTTTCTTCAAAAGGAGATATCATTCCTTTTTCTTTGGACATTTTTCTTATCCATTTATCTGACAAAACTGTCATTATTTATTTATTTTTTTTCTTTTTTTTTGAAATAATTTTCTTTTTTTCAAATTTTTTTTAAGAGCCAAACTTAATTTTTCTTTTTTATCTACTCTTATCATTCTTTATTTGGATTTGTCAGAAAATCTAGTGTGATAGGTTTTGATGCATCTAAGACTTTTGACTTATCTTCCTCTTTTTTTGGGCCTTCCTTAGCTAGTCTTTTTGCCTTTTTTTCTGCAAGCTTTTTTTGCCGCTTAGCTTGTTTTTCCATCAGCTTTGCACTTTTAGTGGATTTGTAATCGTAATGAATGCCCATAAAATTTCCTCAATAAGATATAAATCATAATGGTCAAAAAATTAAGGCAATAATTTGAAAAAAATGCTTTATTATCAATAAAAATAGATTTGATCCTAATGCTCCCATAGTTAAATGGTATAACATGTCCATGGTAAGGATAAATTTCAAGTTCGATTCTTGGTGGGAGCACCACTAATTTTTATAAAGCAACTTTCTAAGAAAAATTGTAATCAAAACTAAACTTAAAAAAGCAACTATTGGTATGTATATTTCTTGTGAAAAAATTATATCTGTAATTTTTGGAACATCAGAGTTTTGTTCTATTATTTTTTCTAAACCACTTCCTATCGAAACGGCCAAAAAAATTTGAGGTACAATTCCTATTAAAGATGCGAAAAAAAAATTTTTTACTTTCACATCAAAAATAGTAGGTAAGATGCAACTAAGTTGCCAAGGTATTCCTCCAATAAATCTATATATTAAAAGGTAATAAAATTCAGATTCTTTAAATTTAATCTCTAGATTTTGATATCTATTTAAAAATTTTTCTCTAATTAAATCCTTTAAAAAATAGTTTCCAAAAATATACAAAAGTGTTGCACCCACACTCATGCCTAATACTACAATTAAAGTACCCAGCCATTTTCCAAAAATAAATCCCCCCAAAAGGGCAACTGGAGACCCAAAACCTAAAAAAGGAAACACCCACAATGTTGTGAAAATTAGAAAAATTGTTGATACTAAAAATAAATTGGAATTTTTAAGTTTTAAAAAATACAATCTGTTTTCTTTAATAAAATCATAGGAAATTATTTCTTGAACACTAAATTTTGAAAAAAATAATGTAAGAAATATAGTTATTAGAGCTAGGTATGACAAACCTATTATAATTTTAGTTTTATTAGCTTTTTCCATAATGATTTCTTGTATTTATAAATCTTCTATTTGCTATTTATATATTTAATTATTATAAAGAGCGAAATTTAATTTAAAATTAATCACTTTTATGAAAAGAACATATCAGCCATCAAATATTAAAAGAGCAAGAAAACATGGTTTTAGGTCAAAAATGAAAACTAAGGGTGGCAAGAAGCTTTTATCCAGAAGACGAGCAAGAGGAAGAAAGTCTTTAACAGTTTCTAGTTAATTAAATGAAAAGCAAAATATTTGCTCTTTCCAAAAATGAAGATTTTAAAAATTTGCTTCAAAAGAAAAAAATATCGAATAAATATGTAACAATATTCTATGGTATTTTAAAAAATAAAAAAATTGAAAAGTTAAATATCAGCTTTGTGACTAAAAAAAAAATCGGAAATGCAGTTAAAAGAAATAAAATTAAAAGAAGACTAAGAAATATAATTAATGACGCAATCAAAAAAATGACAATAAAATTTAATTATTCATACCTTGTTATTGCCAAACCAACTATGTTAAATAACGAATATATAAGTATAAAAAAAACATTGTTCCAAAGCTTTGAGAAAATAAGATAATGAATATTTTTACTAATATAATAGTTAAAATTATAAAATTATATAAATTTTTAATTAGTCCGTTGCTTGGAAATTCTTGTAGATATTTTCCTACATGCTCAGATTATAGTATCGAGTCTTTAAAAACCTATGGATTTTTTAAAGGTATTTTTAAAAGTCTGAAAAGAGTTTTTTCTTGTCATCCAATTAAATTTTTAGGGGGTGGTGAAGGTTTTGATCCTGTTAATAAAAACATGAAAGTTAAGAAATAATGGAATCTAAAAATATAATAGCAGCAATAGCATTATCTACAGCAGTAATTGTTTTGTACTCATTATTTTTTATGCCAGAGAGAACAGTAACAAATAAAGATTTAACTGAAAAAAATAAAATTGAACAAACTTCTGACGCACCTAGTCTTGATCAAAAAGAAACTTTGAAACAAATTTCAAGAGAGGATGCAATAAAACAAACTGAGAGAATTAAATTTGAAAATCAAAGTATTATTGGATCAATATCCTTAAAAGGAGCAACTATAGATGACTTGATTTTTAAAAATTATAATACTGATTTAAAAAGTAATAAAAAAGTTACTCTTTTATCACCACGAAATGTTGAAAATGGATATCTAATTGAAAGTGGCTTTGTGACATCTGATAAAAATATTGATATTCCCAACTCAGAGTCTATTTGGTCAGTTATAGGAAACAATGAGTTAACTGAACAATCATCAGTCGAACTATCATGGACTAACAACCAAGGAATGATCTTTAAAAAAGAAATATTTTTAGATGATAAGTATTTATTTAAAATAAAACAGAGTGTAATAAATTCTACAAACAATAAATATGATTTTTATTCTTATGGTCAAATTATAAGAAATAAAATTCCTGAAATATCTAATTTCTATATCTTGCATGAGGGTTTAATTGCCACACTGGATGATGAATTAATCGAAGAAGATTACGATGACATTCAAGAAAAAAAATTTTCAAGAACAGCACAAAAAGGTTGGCTTGGAATTGGGGATAAATATTGGATTACTTCATTAATTCCACCTAAAGATAGAGAATTTAAAACAACATTTGATTATAAAAAAAAATTTAGAGCTAATTTCATAGCTACTGAACCCTTAGAATTGAATGGCAATAGTAAAATAGAAGAAGAATTACAAATAATAGTTGCTGCCAAAAGAGTTGATATTATAGATGGTTACGCTGAATCATTAAATATCGACAAATTTGATTTAACAATCGATTGGGGTTTTCTCTATTTTATAACCAAACCTCTTTTCTATGGAATTGATTATTTTTTTAAACTATTGGGAAATTATGGTCTAGCAATTATAGCAATTACTATCTGTATAAGATTAGCTTTTTTTCCACTCGCAAATTTTTCTTTTAGAAGCATGGCCAAAATGAAAGCCCTTCAACCAGAAATGGTGAGACTGAAAGAACTTCATAAAGATGACAAAATAAAACTTCAACAGGAAATGATGGCTTTATATAAAAAAGAAAAAGTCAATCCAATGTCTGGTTGTTTACCGATACTTGTACAAATTCCTGTTTTTTTTGCTTTATACAAAGTTTTATTTGTAACAATCGAGATGAGACAAATGCCATTTTACGGGTGGATACAGGATTTAAGCGAAAGAGATCCTACAAGTATATTTAATTTATTTGGTTTATTGCCTTACGATGTACCATCTTTTTTAATAATTGGTGCTTGGCCGGTAGCAATGGGAGTTTCTATGTGGATACAACAGAAATTGAATCCTGCTCCAACGGATCCAATGCAAGCAAAGATATTTATGTTTTTTCCACTTTTCCTGACCGTAATATTAGCGCCCTTTCCTAGCGGTTTAGTAATTTATTGGACTGTGAATAATATTCTAACTATGGCCCAACAAGTTTTTATCATGAAGAGGACAACTGTTAAAACTGTCAATTAAAAAATTAATTATTACTCAATAGTAAAAAAATGGATTTAAAAAAAATACTGCCCAAAGATGGACCACCAATTAATGAAGTTTCTAAGTACATTGAAAAATATAAAAATGACTTAATTGTAATAAAATATGGAGGAAATGTTTTTATAGATAGAGATATTTTTGACAATTTTATAATTGATATAAATATACTTAATAAATTAGGTATTTCTTTTGTGGTGGTTCATGGAGGTGGTCCTAGAATAAAAAGAGAACTAGAAAAATCAAATATTCAATCAAAGTTTATCAGGGGTTTAAGAGTAACCGATGAAAAGATAATAGACATTGTTGAGTCAGTATTAATTGATTTTAATAATGATATTGTTGACTCTTTAAAAAAGTTTGGGACTGAGGCAATTTCAATTCATACAAAGAAAAATAATATCATTGAGGTAAGTCCAGAAGCAAAAGAGCTTGGTTTTGTGGGGATACCTAAACAAATTGACAACGATCTTTTAGAAAAGATTCTTAATCAAAAACAAGTTCCAATAATTTCACCATTAGGCTTAGGAAATGATAATCATGCATATAATATTAATGGAGATATAGCTGCTGGTGCAATCGCAAAATCATTAAAATCTAGAAGATTGCTATTAATGACTAATGTAAAAGGTGTGCTAGACAAAGACAAAAAGCTGATTAATGAAATCTCCTCGTCAGAAATTTTAAAAATGATTGAAGATAATATTATTACAGAAGGTATGATTCCCAAAATTAACACTTGTTTAGATGCAGTTAAAAATGGAGTGACAGCAGTTGGAATAATTGACGGTAGAAAGCAACACTCTATATTATTTGAAATTTTTTCTGATAAGGGCTCTGGGACTTTGATAAGAAAATGAAAAATTTTAAGGAAATGAAATATCTTCTTTTAGATCTTGATGGAGTTTGTTATGGAAAACACAACAATTATTCCTTAGAAAAAGTATTTGGTCAAGTTTCAAAAAGAATGACAATGTTCATATCTGAGCGACTAAAAATTGATATGGAAGAGGCAAAAAAATTACAGACCGATTATTTTTATAAGTATAACACAAGCTTAAATGGTTTAATGATACATCATGATATACCTCCAGAAGAATTCTTAAAGTATGTCCATACAATAGATCTTTCGTTTATGAAAGAGGACAAGATCATGAGAAATGAGCTTGAAAAATTAGATATGGAAAAATTTATCTTTACAAATGGAAGTGCTGAGCATGCTAAAAATATTTTAACTCATCTAGGAGTATATGATCTATTTGGAAGAGATAAAGTTTTTGATATTAAAGATGCTGGATATGTACCAAAACCTGAGGCTAAAACTTTTGATTTAATGGTTGAAAAATTCGGATTAAATCCAAAAGAAACTATCTATATAGAAGATATCGCAAAAAACCTCAGTATTGGGTATGAACGGGGCTGTGCTACTGTTTGGTTAATTAATGACGAACACTTTGGCAAATTAGATTCTGATAAAGATTATGTTTCTCATAAAATCGAAAATCTATCTTTATTTCTTAAGGAAATAAGGTTATTAAAAAGTCAATAAATTATGTCTATAGAAAAAATTATAAATGATGCTTGGAAGAACAAAGATCAAGTAAATCCAAATTCAGATCAGTCTTTAAAGGATGCAATCAATCAAGTAATAAATGACTTGGATAGTGGTAAATCAAGAGTTGCTGAAAAAATAAATGGAGAATGGGTAACTCATCAACATTTAAAGAAAGCGATTATGCTGAGTTTTAGAATTTATCCAATGGAAAATTTAAATGGACCTTACTCCAGTTGGTATGATAAGGCACATTTGCTAAAAGGAAAAACAGCTGGCTGGACAAAAGAAGATCATGTGAGAGCAGGTTTTAGGATGGTTCCGAACTCACCTGTTAGAAAAGGATCATTTGTAGGAAAAGATGCTGTTCTTATGCCATGTTATGTAAACATTGGTTCTTACATTGGGGCTAAAACAATGATGGATACATTTAGCCGTGCTGGTAGTTGTAGTCAGATTGGGGAGAATTGTCATATATCAGCAGGGTCTGGAGTTGGTGGGGTGCTGGAACCTGCGCAAGCATTACCTACAATAATAGAAGATAATGTATTTTTAGGAGCAATGTCTGAGGTGGTTGAGGGAGTGATTGTTGGTGAAGGTTCTGTTTTAAGCATGGGAATGCTAATTACCCAATCCACAAAAATTGTAAATAGATCAACCGGTGAGATCACGTATGGAAAAATTCCTCCATACTCAGTTGTTGTTCCAGGTTCTCTTCCTGATAAAAAAAATCCATCTGCTCCATCACTAAGTTGTGCAGTAATAATTAAGCAAGTAGACGAGAAAACTAGATCAAAGACATCAATTAATGATCTTTTAAGAGATTAAACATGCAAAAAATTAATGAATTACAATTAGCTAAAGAGCTAATCAGGTTTCAAACTGTAACTCCAATAGATGCTGGAGTGATGAAATTTTTAGAAAAAAAATTAAAAAAACTTGGTTTCAAAACAAAAATACTGGAGTTCAAAGAAAGAGGTTTCAAACCAGTTAAGAATCTATATGCAAGATTGGGATCAAAAGAACCTAATTTTTGTTATGCAGGTCACCTTGATGTTGTGCCTCCAGGAAATATAGAAGATTGGACAGTAAATCCATTTAGACCATCAGTAAGAAAAAGTCATTTAATTGGAAGAGGTGCAAATGATATGAAAGGTTCTGTTGCAGCTTTTGTTTCTGCTGTAAGCACTTTTTTATCACTAAATAAAAAGTTTGGTGGATCGATTAGTCTATTGTTAACAGGTGATGAAGAGGGTGATGCAATAAATGGAACAAAAAAAGTAGTAGAGTATTTAAAAAAAAAAAGAGAGAAAATTAGTTTTTGTTTAGTTGGTGAACCAACAAATCCAAACAAATTAGGTGAAATGATCAAAATTGGTCGTAGAGGCAGTTTAACAGGTAAATTAACTATATTCGGTTTACAGGGTCACGTTGCATATCCTCATAGAGCAAATAATCCCTCAACTACAATTATAAAAATTTTAAAAGAATTAAAAGATATTAAATTTGATAAAGGTACAAAAGAGTTTCAGCCTACAAACTTAGAAGTTACAAAAATAAATATAGATAATATTGCTGACAATGTTATTCCTGCTACAGCTGAAGCAACTTTTAACATCAGGTTTAATAACAAACATTCATCAACTTCCATTAAAAAAAGAATAAATAAAATCTTTATTAAAATTAATAAAAAATATAAATCAAAATTTAGAATCAATTATAGAGTTTCTGGAGAAGCCTTTTTAACTAAACCAAATAAAACTACATATATGATACAAAATACCGTAAAAAAGATTACTAAGATAAAACCAAAATTATCAACTACGGGTGGAACCTCAGATCTACGGTTTATAAAAGCCATATCACCTGGTTTGGAATTTGGTTTAGTTGGACGAACTATGCATCGCGTGGATGAAGTGGTATCTTTAAAAGATTTAAAAAATCTTAAAAAAATTTATGAAAATATTTTAATAAATTATTTTAAATGAAAACAGCGATCATAAATTCTGATTCTTATGAGAAACATAATACTGGTGATGGTCATCCAGAGCAGCCTAAAAGA
The DNA here is from genome assembly GCA_902538915.1 of uncultured Pelagibacteraceae bacterium. GTDB lineage: Bacteria > Pseudomonadota > Alphaproteobacteria > Pelagibacterales > Pelagibacteraceae > Pelagibacter. The sequence continues at coordinate 147,551 of CACBGZ010000001.1, forward strand.
ATAATTGCTATAAAAGAAAAATTAAGAAAAAGAGAAGATCTTATCTGGGATAAACCAGATAATGTTCCTGATGACATATTGTCTATGACACATTCAAAAGATTATATAAATAATTTAAAAAATTCTTTTCCTCAAAAAGGCCTTAAATTTTTAGATGGGGATACAGTTGTATCACCAGAGAGTAAAAAGGCAGTTTTTGATGCTGCGGGTTCAACAATAAGAGCGATAGATGGAATAGAGAGCAACCAATTTAAAAACGCGTTTTGCTTGGCAAGACCACCAGGCCACCATGCTGAAAGAAATAAGGCAATGGGATTTTGTTGTATATCAAACGCAGGAGTAGCAACAAATTATTTAGTGACAAAATATAAATACAAAAGAATTGCCTGTGTAGATTTCGATGTACACTGGGGTAACGGAAATTATGATGTCATGCGTGATAATAAAAATTCATTATATATTTCTACGCACCAATATCCTTTTTATCCTGGTGGAGGGACACATAAAGATAAAGGAGACTTTAACAACTCATTGAATATCCCTTTACCCGCTGGTACAAACTCAGAAGAATATTTTAATGCATTTGATAGAGTGTTGAAAAGATTAGTTGAATATAAACCAGATTTTCTAATATTTTCAGCAGGTTTTGATGCACATAAAGATGATCCACTAGCACAATTTCAACTAAGTTCAAAAGATTTTTATGAGATTACTAAAAGGACATTAATAGCTACCAATGAGTTTACTACCGGTAAAGTTGTTTCTATACTTGAGGGTGGATATGATTTAAATGCCTTAGCAGAAAGTGCTAATGAACATATTAATGCATTGGTAGAATTCAATTGATAGATATCTAGTTCATCATAAATCAACTTCATGAAATTATACAATATAAGGAAATCAAAAATTGATAATAAAGGTCGTGGACTTTATGCTACTAAAGATATCACAGAGGGTACAAAAATTATTAATTACTTAGGAAAAATAATTACAAATAAAAAGGTTGAAGAGTCAGACAAATATGACAATAAAAAACCTATTTACCTTTTTACTCTAAATAAAAAATATACTTTAGATGGTGATTTCTCATTTAATATTGCTGGATTAGTAAATCATAGTTGCGATGCTAACGCGCGATATGACGGTAAGGGTTTAAAAATTTGGATAACAGCAGATAGAGATATTAAAAAAGGTGAAGAGATAACTTGTGATTATGGCTTTAGTTTTGATAAAGAGGATTACAAACAGTTTCCCTGTAAATGTAGATCAAAAAATTGTTGCGGTTTTATAGTACGTGAAGAAAGTCGTTGGAGAATTAATCGTAAATTTGCAATGAGTAATAAAAAAAAATTAATAAATAACTCTCGTTAAATAAAGACCATGTGGTGGTGCAGGTGGAGCACACAATGTTCTTTTTCTAGAATTCAAAACATTTAAAAATTTTTTTAATTTCCATTTTTTTTCCCCGACATATTTTAAACAACCAACCATAGACCGAACCTGCTGTTGTAAAAAAGATTGAGATCTAAATTCTATTTCTATTATTTCTTTTGTAGATTTGATTTTTACTAATTTCATAGTTTTTATTGGACTTTTAGCTTTGCAACTAGATTTTCTAAAAGTACTAAAATCCATAGTCCCTATTAATTTTTTTGCACTTTTCCTCATTAATTTCAAATCAAGATCTTTCATAATATGCCAGCCTCTATTTTTATCTAAAACTGGTCTACTGTTCCTATTTATAATTACGTAATTATAAACTCTCATTTTAGCTGAAAATCTAGCGTGAAAATTTTTACTTCTTTTTTTAATCTTAAGTATTGCTATTCCATCTTTATTTAAAAAATGATTAATTGATTTTAAAAACTTATCAATTTTATCAATCTTGTTTTTACAATCAAAATGTGCTGACTGCTCTTTTGCATGAACCCCAACGTCCAACCTTCCAGCTCCAAATATTATAATTTTTTCTTTTAAAAGTTTTGAAATTTTGTCTTGCAACAATCCCTGAACAGTTTTACCTTTTTTTTGAATTTGCCAACCTCTGAAATTTGTACCCTCATATTCAATTAATATCTGATATCTAAACATTTAATAACTTTGAACCCTTTTTTATTTTGGAGCCCATCATAAATTCGCTAATTTTTTGTGGTCTTTTTCCTTGTCTTTGAATTTCGAGAATCTTAATAGATTGGTTGTTATTACATGCCACCTCTAACTGATTTGAAATTATTTCTCCAACTTGACCTTTACCATTACCAACCTCGGCCTTTAAAATTTTATATCTTTCGTTATTAAAAATAAAATAAGCTCCCGGGGAGGGAAATAATCCATTTATTTTCCCAATAATTTTTGAGGCGTCCACATCCCAATCAATTTGTGACTCCTCTTTATGAATTTTTTTTGCGTAAGTTGCTTTTGAATGATCTTGATCAATAAATTTTGCTTTATCTTCAAGTATATCATCTACGTTATGTAAAATTTTTTCTGCTGCTAAAGTAGACAGTTTTTCTGAAATTTCTTGAGCATTTTGATTTTTATCTATCTTAACCTTATATATGTTGCTTACCGGCCCACTATCCAGTTCTTCATTCATCTTCATAATACTTATTCCTGTTTCAGAGTCTAAATTCATAATCGATCTTTGAATTGGTGCTGCTCCTCGCCAGCTTGGAAGTATTGAGGCGTGAATATTTACAAAACCTTTTTTGGTTAAGCTTAAAAAGTTTTCAGGAATAATTTGCCCATATGCACATACTATCGCAAGGTCAGCATTTAACTCTTTTAAAAATTTATACTCCTTGTGATTGTCCTTGAGTGTCTTGGGTGTTCTATAATCTATATTTAAAGTTTCAGAAATACTCTGAATTGGACTCTTGTTAATTTTGTGTCCTCTATGAGATTTTTGTGGTGGTTGAGTAAAAACCACAGAAATATCATAGCCATTTTGATATAGAGATTTTAAGATCGGAACACAAAATATTGGGGTACCCATAAAGATAATCTTATTTGCCATCTTTAAACTACTATTCTGTCTGGATTTTTTTTAATTTTTGAAATTTTTTTTATAATAAAGTCTTTCTTTAATTTTGATAAATGATCAATGATTAGTTTCCCATCTAAATGATTAATTTCATGCTGAACGCAGGTAGATAAAAGCCCATCACATTTGAGATTTTTTTTCTGTCCTTTTTCATCAACATATTCCACCTCACAAATTTTTGGCCTCTCAATTTCAATAAAAGTTTCAGGTATTGATAGACAACCTTCTTCATATACTGATGTCTCATCACTTAAATTTTTTATTACAGGATTGATTAAAACAATTGGTTGATTTTCTTCATCTTTGTTTGAAACGTCAACAACTAAAACTCTTTTGAGTATACCTACTTGAACCGCCGCAAGGCCAATTCCCTTGGAGTGGTACATTGTTTCAAATAGGTCATCAATTAATTTTTTTTCATTAATTCCAAATTTTTCAATTGGATCAGAAATTTTTTTTAAGATATCATCAGGGACTGTTATAATTTCTTTAACACTCATGAATTAAATAAATAAACTAATTTTTAAACTTTTAAAGGAAGAACTTTTAGTAAAATCTTGTTCCTTATCTTATCAATATCCAATTGATTTAGTGTAGCTATAATAAAATATATTGTGTCATCATCAATTCTGTCTAAATCATCTTGGCCAATAACTTCTATTATCCTTAAAAGTGCAGCACCTTTTTCATCGTTGTTAATCATTACTTGGATATCAGAAGGTATTTCAGATTGGTTTATTTCATATAAATCATCGTATTTTCTTGGAACCTGTACTCCATCAGATTTTAATGCCTCTAAAAAAATTTGGTCCTTTTTTGAAAATGAATATTTTTTACTCTTTTTTATTTTTTTTAGAAAATTTTGTAAATCTTTTTCAATTTTAGATTTTGAATAATCACCATCAAAATAGTTTATAAGTTTTGATTGATGCATCACATCCTTATTAAATTTAATTTTTTTTTCATTTTTTTGGTTAATTTCTATATTTGTATAATAAAAACTTGTAAGATTATCCGGTATATCTGAAGGATCCATCGCTTTTAAAAATTTTTCCAATTCCTCGTCGAATGCATTTTCAAGATTATCTTTTTTAAATAAATCTTTTAAAATTTTTAACAATTTCAATTTCTCTACTTTTTCAGATTCCAGTAAAATTTTTTGATAAACCAATGCTCTAGCCTCTATATTAGTTAATGGTTGTAAAAAGTCTCTTACATTAAGAAGTTGATTCAATTTAAACTGAAATCTTTTGTATAACTCAAACAATTCTTCCTCAGAATAATTCTTGTCATGAGTTGCTTTTTCAAGAGTTGAGATTTTATCTAACTCAGAAATGTCAATTTCTCTATATGAGGTCAAGAGATTAAAGGATGATAAATATTTCCATATAATCTTATCTGTGGTCTCTTTTGGCTCAAAAAGAAATTTTGGATTAGTTTGATGAGCTAGATGAAAATCTAAGATTGATTTTTCCGAAATAGTTTGATCAATTTCAGACGAATAACCTAATAAATAAGATATTTTTTTTTCAAAATAAATGTCTTTAAAACCAAGTTCTTTTTTTAAATCTAATATGAGTTGCGCTTCTTCCACATTCTCATTTTTGATCTTGCAGTAAATATTAAATTTTGAGAGATAGTTGTCATTAATAGGTCCTTCAATTTTTGAAAATATTTCACATGCTTTTTCTAAATTGGCATTTGAAAGGTATTGATCCACTAAATGTCTTGCTAATTTATTATGACTATCGAAAACTTGATTTTTTATAAGATATTGTTCAATTAAATTTAAATCAGAATTTTTTATTAACCAATCAGATTTGATCTCTATAAATTCCTCCTCTGATATATTATTTTGTGGATGATATGCATTTGTTAATAAGGAAATATTCATTAACTCTTTTGCATCTTTAGAAAGTTTTATTTTATTTATTTTACCAAAAATATTTTTTAATTGATCTCCATTTGAATTGGACCACATGTTTAAACTTAACCCAAAAGCTCCTGGATCATATAATCCTAAAATTTTAACTTTTTTTGAATTTAAATTCTGATCGAATTCAATTACTTTTATCGGATTTTGTGGTTCTAAATTTATAGCATCTTCTGAGGAAATCTGATTTGAATTTTCATTTTCAGCTTTTTGATTTATATTCTCATTATTATTTTGATTAACTTTTGATTTATCGATATTCCATATATCAACTGGTTGATCATCAGAATTAGAACTTTTTATAAAAACAAAAAAAATTACTAAAATTGATAAAAAAATGTTATTTAACAATTTTAAAATTTTCATTTGGTATTTTTTTTTCTATTGTTTTATTGGGAGTTGGAAAATTAACTTTATTCAATAAAAAAATAATTCCAGCAAATATTATAAAGATTATCGTTATCTTTATTGCTAAACTTAAAAAGTTAAAACTCCTTGATCTTGTTTTTTTATATATTTGCATATATCTTTAGGTATTTTCAAATTAAGACATATTTGTGTTTTTTCAATAAATAAACTTATGGAATTAAATAAAAATCTAGTTTTTATAGGAATGATGGGGTCAGGTAAAACCACCATAGGAAAAATTGTTTCAAAAAAACTTAATAAAAGATTTATTGATATTGATCAACAAATTGAATTGGAAGAAAAAATGACTATAACTGATATATTTCAAAAAAAAGGAGAGCTTTTTTTTAGAGAAATAGAGGAAAAAATATCACTCCACAATTTAAAGAAATCAAATTTAGTTGTATCACTTGGCGGTGGCGCTTTTATAAATAAAAAAATACAAAAAGAAGTTTTGAAAAATCATATTTCAATTTGGTTAAAATGGGATAATAACAGTCTTATTAAAAGAATAAAAAATAGCTCAAAAAGACCTATTGCGATAAAATTGGATGATTTTGGTTTAGATAAATTGATTAATGAGAGATCAAAAACTTACTCAAAAGCCAAATATCAAATTAGATGTGATAGACTAACAAAGTTAGAAATAACAAAAAAAATTATTGAATTCAATGACAAAGGCTAAATTAGACGTTAAAACCAAAAACGGAAAATATTCAATTTTGGTAGGCACCAATTTCTTAAGTAGATTATCAAAAATTTTTCAAACAAATGGAATTAATTTCAACAAGTGCTTCCTAATAATTGATAGAAAAATAGGAAATAAAAGAATTAAAGAAATATCTCAATCAATAAAACAAACAAAAATAATTTACTTATTTGAATCATCTGAAAAGAATAAAAATATTCAAAGTGTTATAAAAATTCTAGATTTACTCCAAAAAAATAATTTTAATAGAAGTGACTGTCTTATAACAATTGGAGGGGGTATAATTGGAGATACAGGAGGATTTGCAGCAAGTTTATTTAAGAGAGGTTTAAAGTTTATAAACATTCCCACAACTCTATTAGCACAAGTAGATTCCTCTGTTGGAGGAAAAACTGGAATTAACACCAAATATGGGAAAAATTTAATAGGAAGCTTTTACCAGCCGAGTTTAGTTTTGGCAGATACCATTTTTTTAAAAACCTTACCTAAAAGAGAAATCGTCTGTGGTTATGCAGAAATTTTAAAACACTCCCTTATATCTAGTGAAAAATTTTTTCTATATCTAGACAAAAATGTCAAAAATATTCTTAAACTTAAATCTCCATTTATTGAAAAAGCTATCTTTGAGAGTTGTAAAATAAAAAGAAAAATTGTCCAAAAAGATGAGACAGAAAATAATTTGAGAAAAATTTTGAATTATGGTCACACATTTGCACATGCTTATGAAGCTTCAATGGCATATTCCAAGAAATTAAATCATGGGGAGGCTGTCATTCTAGGGATTTACTCATCTTTAAAATTTAGTTTAGAAAATAGTTTTATAAATCCAGAAGATTTTAATTTTATCTTAGAGCATTTTAAGAAAGCTAAAATATCTTATAATATAAATAAATTCTTTTCAAAATCTGATACTAATAAAATAGTTTCTTACATGCAAAATGATAAAAAAAACAATTCAGAAAAAATAAATCTTGTTTTACTTAGAAAAATTGGCTCTATTGACCTAAAGAAGAAATTTAGTCAACAAAAAATCCGATTTTTTATTAAAGAAAAATTATTGAATTAATATTTGTAATGAGTGAATTGAATTATTAATTTCTTCATTTAAAATTTTATAAATTTTTTTATTACTATCAATTTTACTCATCGTCTTTAATTCTTTTGATACGATAGATAGCTTAATATGAAATTTACTATTATCATTACCTACGTGTTTTTTATGTAAAAAACTTTTATCTTCAACTTTAAGCTTCTCACATACTATATTTGCTGTAATTTTTTTTTTTATTATTGAAATTAATTTATTTATATCCATAACTATAATTATTATATCATGAAAAATATTTGTGATTGGAATAATTGTAATCAAATAGGTGAATATAAGGCTCCTATCGAGAAAGATAATAGTAAAAAATACAGGCTTCTTTGTTTGGAACATGTTAAAGAATTCAACAAGAATTGGAATTATTTTTCAGGTATGAATGATCAGCAAGTGTTAGATTTTCTTAAGTCAGATATGATTTGGCACAAACCTACTCAGAGCTTCAGCTCTTCGGATAATTTTTTTAAAGTTTTATGGAATAATACTCTTAAAGATGAGTTAGATAAAAATAATTTCAAAAGTGAGTACAATTATATGCGTCAATTTAAATTTGATCATAAAGATATAAAAGCTTTTGGTATTTTAGGCATTTCTGTTGGGGTAAAATGGTCAAAGATACAGAATAAATTCAAAATACTTGTCAAAAAATTTCATCCTGATATGAATTCTGGGAATAAAAAATATGAGGAAAAACTTAAGTTAATTACTTTAGCTTACACACAGCTTAAAAATACTTATAGGAAAAAAATTGACACCTGACTTAGATATACAGCCAGATATAAAGTTATCGATTAAACAAACTTTTGGTATTGACTCTGAAATGGAGGTAGATGCCTTTTCAAAAAAAAATGAGTATGTTCCAGAAATCGACAAAAATTACATATTCGATAAAGATACGACCTTGGCAATTATCTCGGGTTTTTCTTTCAATAAAAGGGTTTTAATTCAAGGATATCATGGAACAGGAAAGTCAACTCATATAGAACAAATTGCAGCAAGATTAAATTGGCCGTGTATTAGAGTTAATCTTGATAGTCATATCTCTAGAATAGATTTAATAGGCAAAGATGCGATTGTTTTAAAAGATGGGAAGCAAGTGACTCAGTTTAATGAGGGGATATTACCATGGTCAATTCAAAATCCTGTTGCTTTAGTTTTTGATGAATATGATGCTGGTAGACCTGACGTAATGTTTGTTATTCAAAGAGTTTTGGAGTCTGAGGGAAGTTTTACTCTTCTAGATAAAAACAAAGTATTAAAACAAAATAAGTTTTTTAGACTATTTGCAACTTCAAATACTGTAGGACTGGGTGATACAAGTGGTTTATATCATGGAACTCAGCAAATAAATCAAGGTCAAATGGATCGATGGAATATTGTTTCAACACTTAATTATTTGAGTTTAGATAAGGAAATGGAAATAATATTAGGTAAAAATAAAAATTTAAATAATCCAAAAGGTAAAGAAAAAGTTGCTAATATGATTAAAGTTGCTTCTTTAACTAGAAAAGGTTTTATAGCAGGTGATATTTCTACTGTAATGAGTCCAAGGACAGTATTGCATTGGGCTGAGAATACAGAAATATTTAAAGATACTGGTTACGCTTTCAGAGTAACATTTTTAAATAAATGTGATGACTTGGAAAAAAATACTATTGCTGAATACTATCAAAGATGTTTTGGAGAAGAACTTCCAGAGTCATTAATTAATATTCAAATTTGAATGAACATCAAATTATCTTCTCTTAAAGAAAAAATGAGACAAGCATTAGATTCTACTAAAAGAGTAATTTCAGATGATTTAAATTTTAAAAATGAAAAAAAAATAAATGAGAATAATAATCGATCAGAAGTATTAACAATTAATGACTTATCAAGTCCAAAGGATTTTATAAGACTAAGAGCTGAGTCAGACTCTTCTGCTTTAAAAAAAAAGTTTTCAGATGGTGAAATATTTAAAAATAATCATCCAAAAAATCTATCGTGTAGATCACTTTATGCTCTTGCAGAAAAAACTAGATATGAGTTATTAGGTTCTCAAATGTTAAAAGGAATAGAAAAAAATCTTAACCAAAATTATTATCAGAAAATAGATGAAAAGAAAAAGGAAGAACCAAAAACAAAAGAAGAAGTTGGAGTAACTGAGGCTTTCGAACTTTACTTACTAAAAAATTTTCATAAAATTAAATTAAACTCTATTTCAGAAAAAAAATTAATTTTTTGGGAAAAAGATTTTGATAAATCAATTAAAAAGTATGTAGATTTTCTAAATAACAATTTAGAAAGTCAAGAAATATATTGCTCTAAATTTTCAGAAATTCTTCAAAATATGGATATTTTTGATAGTGAGGAAACCAACGAAAAAAAAGAGGATCAAAATGATCAAGGTAAAGAAGCATCTTCAAATGAAGATGACAAGTCCAGCCAAGAGGATAAAAAAGACCCCAATTTTAAAGATGAGTCAGAGGCCACTTTAGACTCTGATTATAGTTTAGATGATTATAATTTAGATGAGCAACTTGATGATATTAATTTAAGTGAAGAAAATTCTGAACAAATAGTAAAAAAATCAATTAAAGATCTCAACCTTGATTATAAAATTTATACAAACGAATTTGATGAAATTATTAAAGCTGAAAACCTAGAGAATAAGGAAGAATCGTTAAAATTAAGAAAAAATCTTGATCAACAACTTATAGGTTTTCATGATATTGTGACTAAACTAGCAAATAAACTTCAAAGACAACTTTTAGCAAAACAAAATAGATCTTGGAATTTTGACCTGGAAGAGGGTTTGTTGGACAGCTCAAAATTAACTAGAATTATAATGGATCCTTATAATTCACTATCTTTTAAAAAAGAAAAAGATCTAGATTTCAAAGATACTGTTGTTACATTGTTAATTGATAACTCTGGTTCAATGAGGGGAAGGCCAATTACGATTGCCGCAATATGTGCAGATATTTTATCAAGAACACTCGAAAGATGTTCTGTAAAAGTAGAAATTTTGGGTTTTACAACGAAAAACTGGAAGGGTGGACAAAGTAGAGAAAAATGGAATAAAAAAGATAAACCCAAAACCCCAGGAAGATTAAATGATTTAAGACATATAATTTATAAAGATGGAGACACTCATTGGAGACAAGCAAAAAATAATTTGGGATTAATGTTAAAAGAAGGCCTATTAAAAGAAAACATAGATGGAGAAGCTATCACCTGGGCTTATCATCGTTTGAAAAAAAGAAGAGAGGAAAGAAAGATTCTAATGGTAATCTCTGATGGCGCACCTGTTGATGATTCAACTCTATCAGTCAATTCAGGCGATTTTTTAGAAAAACATCTTAAAAAAACAGTAAAATTTATTGAAGAAAAAACTGAAATTGAGATACTAGCGATTGGCATTGGTCACGATGTAACTAGGTATTACAACAAAGCAATAAAAATTACAGACGTAAATGAGTTGGGAGATGTTATGATTACTCAACTAAGTTCGTTATTTGAAACAAAAAGAAAATTTCATTAAATTTTAAATAAATCTTTATTCTTCCATTTTATTATAACCTCTGCGCCTCCCCTAGTTTTTGAATTTCTAAATTGAAGCAATGCAAAATTTTTTTCTAATAAAGTTTTTCCGATAAAGATACCCAGACCAAGTCCTATTTTATTTTTCGATATCTTTTTAAGTGACTTTAAATATGGCTCACCTATCTTTGACATAATATCGTTTGGATATCCTGGACCGTCATCCTCAATAATTATTTCAGTAAATTTATTGTCGCTTTTAAGAGTAATAAATATTTTATTTTTACTAAATTTATTAGCATTGCCAATAAAATTTCTTAAACCATAGACAATTTCAATAGATTTTGTAATTTTTTTGGAATTAGAGTCCTGATCGATATTCAAAATAAAATATTTTGAGCTTGTTTCTTGGAATGAAAAAATAATTTCTTTTAAATACTCTTTCATCGATATATCCTCGCCTATAAAATCATCTTCTTGGTTTGGATTTAAGGATAATTTTTTCAGAATTTGATTACATCTCTCAACCTGACTATCAAGTAATTCTATATCTTGGATTACCTCTTTATTATTTTTTAATTGTTTTAGTAATTCTTGAGTAATGATTTTAATTGTTGAGAGTGGAGTGCCAAGTGAATGTGCTGCTGCTGCGGCTTGCCCTCCTAAAGAAAGCATTTCATGTTCTTGTGCCATAACTTCCTCCATTTTATTCAAAGCCTCTTTCCTAAGCCTTGATTCTGAACCAAATAATATTGCAAAATAATTTAAAAATATGAGAGCTATTATTAAAGCTATTGGAATAGAATAATAATAATAATCATCAACATGAAAATGCTCGTTTAGAGGAGCTGGCAAATCTTCTGAATAAAAAGTTAAAAAAATTATAATTAATGTTGTTGTTATTACTAATAATAAGTTTGTTTTAAAACTTAAATTAGATGAAGCAAAAACACTTGGTATGATCAAAAATATGATAAACGGATTGACTATTCCACCAGTTAAATAAATTAAGCCTGCTAATTGAAATATATCTATAATTAGAAAAATTAAAGCCGATCTTTCTGATAATTGAGTTTTTTTATAGATAAAGATTAAATATAAGTTACTTATTACTCCTAGAATAACAATAAAATTAGATAGAAAAAAATTGTAATCAAATTTTAGAAAAAAATATACTATATATATAGAAAATAATTGGCCAATTATTGCAATCCACCTAAGCGAAATATAAGTAGATTTTTTTAAAGAAAAATATTTAGAAGTTTCAAAAAACTTCATTTTTAAACATCAAGATTTTTAACGTTAATTGCATTTGATGTAATAAAATCTTTACGTAAAGCAACATCATTTCCCATTAAAGTATGTATTAAACTTTGATCTTTTTTTAAGTCTTTTGAATATTTAACTTGAAGAAGATTTCTGGTCTCTGGATCCAAAGTTGTATTCCACAATTCTTCAGGATTCATTTCTCCTAGACCTTTAAATCTTTGAATATTCATTTGAGATTTTTCTAAATCTACAAACTTTTGAAAATCTTTAGAGCCTTTTTTTAATTTTCTTAAGTCCTTATTATTTTTCAAAATAAAATCTTCGAGTTCTTTTTCATCTTTAATATAAATACTTTTTGAGCCTTTATTAATTTTGAATAGTGGAGGTTGTGCAAGGTAAACATGACCATACTCGATCAATTTATTAAAAGGTTTGTTATTAAAAAAAGTCAATAGAAGTGTTCTTATGTGTGAACCATCAACATCAGCATCAGTCATAATTATAATTTTTCCATATCTTAAATCCTTTAAATCTATTTCCTGAGATTTGGGATCTAAGCCTAAGGCATTTATCAATGTTACAATTTCATTAGATGAAATCATTTTTGATAGAGCTTTTGTCCTCTGATCTGCTGATTTATTACCGTTGTGTTTTACCGTCAAATCTTCAACATAAGTATTTAGAATTTTTCCTCTTAGAGGAAGAACTGCTTGATTACTTCTATCTCTTCCTTGTTTAGCTGATCCCCCAGCAGAATCTCCCTCAACAATAAATAATTCTGTGCCCTCTTGTTTACCAATCTGGCAATCTGCTAGCTTTCCAGGTAAGCCACTTAACTCTAGGGCACCTTTTCTTCTAACATTCTCTCTTGCTTTTCTTGCGACATCTCTTGCTAAAGCAGCTTGAATAATTTTAGCCAATATAATCTTAGCAATCGATGGGTTTTGATCAAACCAAATTGACAATTTCTCGTTTATAACAGTTTCAACTATAGTTCTTACTTCAGAGGATACTAATTTATCTTTTGTTTGAGAAGAAAATTTGGGATCGGGTATTTTTATCGACAAAACACATGATAATCCCTCTTTTATATCATCACCAGAAATAGCTAATTTATTTTTCTTTAAAAGATTGTGTTCATTTGCGTATTTATTAATTACCCTTGTTAAAGCGCTTCTAAAGCCCAATACATGAGTTCCACCATCTTTTTGGTTAATATTGTTTGTGTATGCAAATAGATCTTCAGAGTATCCTGCGTTCCATTTTAAAGAACATTCTATTTCAATATTTTCTTTATTTCCCTCTACATATACTGCCTTTTTAAAAAGATCATTTCCATTTTTATTTTTTAATTTTTCTTTTTTTTCATTCAAAAACTCAACAAATTCTAGAATTCCCCCATCATATTTAAATTCATGTTCTTTTTCTTTTTTATTGTTTAGATCATTGAACGTAATTTTAATCCCTTTATTTAAAAATGCTAATTCTCTTATTCTTCTTATAATTGTATTTGCATTAAATTTTATTGATGAAAAGATTTCTTTTGAAGGTAAAAAAGTTATTTCAGTCCCTGTTTCTTTAGATTTACCTATTATTTTTAAGGCTGATTTTGTAGTGCCATTATTAAATTCAATAAAATATTTTTTTCCATCTCTATTAATTGTGAGTTTAAGTTTTTCTGAAAGTGCATTTACAACAGAAACTCCGACTCCATGAAGGCCCCCTGAAACCTTGTAAGAATCGTGGTCAAATTTACCTCCTGCATGAAGCTGTGTCATGATTACTTCGGCGGCAGATTTTTTTTCACCTTTGTGTAAATCGACAGGTACACCTCTGCCATCATCTCTAATAGTAACAGTATCATCAGAATTAAGTCTCACATTTATGTTCTTGCAAAAACCAGCTAGAGCTTCATCAATTGAATTATCGATCACCTCGTAAACCATATGATGTAAACCTGTGCCATCGTCAGTATCACCAATATACATTCCAGGTCTTTTTCTTACCGCTTCAAGTCCTTTTAAGACTTTGATTGAGTCTGCTTGATATTTTGAGTTATTTTTCATTTTTTTAAATTTTGGAATGAAAAAAATTATACCACTTTTTGATAAAAATTGTTTAATTTTAATTTCTAATTTGTTCTTAGCACATTGAATGGAGCTTAAATATTGGGCATTATTAGTGGCGGAGAGAGTGGGATTCGAACCCACGAAAGAGTTGCCCCTTAACACGCTTTCCAAGCGTGCGCCTTAAACCACTCGGCCATCTCTCCTATATTAAATAAATTTATATTACCTAAAATAAAATATATAAATAGATTTATGAATAAATTTAATTTTGCTCTAATTTTAACCTGCACTATAAACCCAGTAAATATTCCAAATCTAGTAAGAAGTGATCCCAATATCAGATTTGAAGATTATAAAAAATCTTTTAATTTTTGGACTAATCATCCTAAAATCAGTAAAATTATTTTTATTGAAAATAGTAATTACGACATAGATTATTTTAAAAATTTTGCAAAGAATAAAAATAAACAATTCGAGTTTTTTTCAAACAACCTTAATAATGTATTTGATAAAAACCTTGGAAAAGGATTTGGTCAGTATCTTTGTTTTAAAGAAGTTTTTGAAAAATCTTCATTAGTAAAAAAAACAGATTATTTTTTCAATGTAACTGGAAGACATATTATTACTAATTTCGATGAAGTTTACAATGATATGATTTTAGAGAAAAATGATATTTACATTAATCTGACTGATAATCTTAAATTTTGCAATACAACCTCCTTTGGGGCATCAAAAAGATTTATAACTAATTATTTTCTGCCAGAAGCAAAAAAAACTAGTGATTTAGATAATTTGATTTTAGAGAGAAATATGTCTAGAGCAGTGCTCAAAGCAGTAGCTGATGGTCTAATTCTCTCTAACGTACCTGTTTATTCGCACCTAAAGGGATTTATTGGTACAAATGGCAAAGAGCTGAAATTTAATTTTTTCAAAAAAATTAAACTTTATTTTTTTAGAAAATTAAAAACATTTTTTATGAGTCATAAAAAATATTAACTCTAATATAATTTTTCTTCCTCAAAAAAAAACCAGGGCCAATTTAAAACTTTATAATTTTTGTTAAACCAGTATGATAAATATCTTTCAGCTAAATAAGCATACAGTCTTTGGGTGTCATACCCTGAAAGGTCTTTAAAACCGAATATTGACTCACAATTTTCAAGCCAATGGAATAATTTAGAAAACCATTTATCAATAATCTTAGGTTTTGAAATAAACATGATATGAGGATTGAAGTGAGTGCTTTCATTAACAAAATTTCGAAAATCCTCTTTATCATCATCTCCTAAAAGATCAATTGCTTTATCCAAATTTCCATAACCATGATGCATATCAAAATGGAATTTTATTGATTGTTTTTTTGTATCAAAAAATATACTTGGATTTTTAATTAATGATCTTAAGCCTCTTTTTATCATTTTAATTTTTTTAACTTTATTAATTTTTATTGGTTCACAGAGAATTACTTCAAAATCTTTCCATTCACTATAAGGTTCTATAAGAATACTTTGGGTAATATTAGAGGAATCATAAAATTTTTTTTCAGTATGTTTGCTCTTAGACCAAAATCTTCTTTTTTGGCAAAAACCTACCCAATTATCTGAGTCTAGGTCTAATAAATTTTTCCAATACCAATAATGAAAAGTAAGTTCAGAATAATACTTTTCTTTTTGAAAAATATTAATCTTACAATTTGATTTAATATAATTTTCTGGACATTCCTCCAAACCAACCCAAGATAAATTATAATTACTACTTTCTAAGAATTTCAATCTTTTGTTAGTTACACAATACATTTCTAGTTTACTCATATAAATTTTATTTTAGAATTTTTTTTAATTTTGCTGTGCTTATGGATGAGTTAAAGGGCATTCCTATTTTAGCATTTTTTTTTAAGAAAGACTTTTTTACTTTTTTATTACTTTTTTTTGCAAAATCATAAATATATTGAGATTTGCCACCGATATTAATTATTCCCTTTTTATTTAATAATTTGAACAAAATTTTAGCAACATCTTGGTGATACATGAAACTAGATTTTACGTTAACAAATGCCTCTTTATGTAAGAAAGGTTTTTCTGTCATACACACCCTAAGGATCAAAGAATTTTTATAAAGATGTACAGAACATTCACCTCCTAATTTTGACCACGCGTAATTATTTACAGGGAATAAATTGTCATGTTCAGAGTAGTTTCCTTTGACACCAGGATAAACATAATTTGTTGAAAAATAAATTAGTTTTATATTTAATTCAGAACATACTTTAGTTACATTAGCTGTTCCAATTATATTCAATTCAATACTTTTATTAATATTTTTTTCATGAATCGACATAGGTCTTGATAGACCAGCTAAATGAATAACTACGTTTGCATTGGTTTTTCTTAAGTATTTCCTCATACTATCGGGACTTAAGATATTGAATATTTTTTTTTTTGGAAAAAAAATTTTATGATTTGTAATAGTTTCTTTTAAGCAATTGCCAAATCTTCCAGATCCACCTGTAACAACAATTTTTTTTTTCATAGTTTATTATTTGAAATAATCTAAGCTTTTACCGTTTTTATCTTTTGTCGATAAAATAGGTTTTTTTATAGGCCACTTAACACCAACATCTTTATCATCCCAATTAAGCGTAGTTTCACTTTTTTTATGTCTGTATTTTGAGCACCTGTAATTTACAGTGCATTCTTTGGACAAACACAAAAAACCATGCGCAAAACCTTTAGGTATATATAAAGAAAATTCAGAGTTTTGTGAAATGACTATTGAAAAATACTTACCAAAAGTCTTAGAATTTTTTCTTAAATCAACAACAACATCTAAAATTTTACCATGAGTTACTGTTATAATTTTTGCTTGTGAGTTTTGAGTTTGAATGTGCAAACCTCTTAAAACATTTTTTCTTGAATAAGACATTACGTCAAATAAAAAAGAGTCATTTAAAAGCTTATTCTTATAAACTTCTCTGAGAAAACCTCTTTTATCACTATAAATTTTTGACTTAATAAGTTTTAAACCTTTAATTTCTAAATTTTTTAATTTCATATGAATAAATAGAATTTATACTAAATATTCATTTTAAAAAATAGGCTAAAAATTTTTTTATTTAATTTATGATCCATTTTTTTAAGTGTAACCTGTTCTTTAAAACATAATTTGGAAATTTACTATCAAGAGGGATTGGTTTAAAATTTTCGTTTCTTCCAATAATATCAGATCCTTTATCTACTCTTTTTTTAATCTCATCCAAATTTAAAAATTTTTCGTCAATTTTTTCCTTAAAAACATATGGGTCGTTCGTCTCACATAGGTTTTTATATTTATATAAAAGTTGTTCAGGACTTTTTAAATTACAAAAATGCCAACCTCCATCATCTATAATATTATTTAATCTGTATTTATCTAGCCTCCAAAAGGGTCTTTTTTTAAATTTTAAACCCCTTAACCATTGTGGAGATTTTAAATATTTTTTTACACATATTCTGCTACCTAACCAAAATGGATTTACTTGGCTATGCAAATTAATCTTATAATAAAAATGCATTTGTCTAAAAACAGCATATTTCATGCTTTTCTTAAAATCTTTTAACTTATTCGGATTTGGAATTTCGTCTAAATCAGAAATAATTATGAAATCATCATTTTCTGCCATTTCTATTCCTCTTGAAATACAGTTTCTTTGATAATTTTCTCTTAAATACGGATTATCTCCATCGGGCATATCTGTAACTTTAATATAAATGATTTTGTCTTTAAATTTTTGAAATTTTGAGATATCAAAATTATGATTTTTGTGATTGTTTTGCCAAGTTTTATTACTCTCTACGATGACAAAATAATCAACAAATCTGTCTAAAATATTAAGTCTTAAATCGAGTAAAAGATCTTCATCTAAATAAGAGAAACAATCGTAAATTTTCATATTACTTTTCTTTATTAATCTTTAATACTCCAATAAATGCTTCTTGAGGTATTTCAACTCTTCCAAATTGTTTAGATCTAGCCTTACCTTTTTTTTGTTTTTCTAATAATTTTCGTTTTCTATCTGTAGCTCCTCCACCATGAATTTTAGTCAAAACGTCTTTTTTAAAACCTTTGATTGTTTCACGAGCAATTATCTTGCCACCTATAGCAGCTTGAACTGGTATCATAAAATTATGTCTTGGAATCAAATCTTTTAGTTTTTCACAAACTTCTCGTCCTGTTTTTTGAGCAAAGTCCTTATGTATCATCATAGCCAGAGCGTCAACTGGTTCACCATTCACTAGTATTCCAAGTTTCACTAAATCACCCTCTTTGTGTTTGATTATTTCATAGTCAAAACTTGCATATCCACTTGTCATTGACTTTATTCTGTCATTAAAATCAAAGACAACTTCATTTAAAGGTAATTCATAACTTATGACCGCTCTATTACCGGAATAACTAAGATTAACTTGTATACCTCTTTTATCCTGACACAGTTTGATAATTGATCCCAAATATTCATCTGGTGTAATAATCGTAGCTCTAATCCACGGTTCCTCAATACAATTTATCAAAGTTGGATCGGGCAGGTTTGAAGGATTTTGTAAATCAATTATATCGCCATTATTTAAATTAACTTTGTACACTACTCCAGGGGTTGTTGTGAGCAAGTTAACATCAAATTCTCTCTCTAATCTCTCGGTAATAATTTCAAGATGAAGTAAACCCAAAAATCCACATCTAAAACCTAGCCCAAGTGCTGAAGATGACTCAGCTTCGAAGGAAAAGCTTGCATCATTTAATTGTAATTTAGCAAGTCCATCTTTTAATTTTTGATATTCTGAGCTATCAACCGGAAATAGTCCGCAAAAAACCACTGGTTTACTTGGTTTAAATCCTGGTAGAGGTTCAACATTGGGTTTTGAAGCATCACAAATTGTGTCACCAACTTTTGTTTCTGATAATACTTTTATACCGGTGGTAATGAAACCAATTTCACCAGTTTTTAACTCATCTATGTCCTTTGGTTTTGGAGTAAATACCCCAACTTTTTCAACGATATAATCTTGGTTAGTAGATAGCATTTTAATTTTCATATTTTTTGTAATCCTGCCATTTATTACTCTCACTAGGATTACTACTCCCAAATAAGTATCGTACCAACTATCAACTAATAAACATTTTAAAATTTTATTTTCATCACCTATTGGTCCTGGCAGCTGGTTAACTATTTGTTCTAAAATTTCCTCAATACCCTCACCTGTTTTTCCTGAACATGGAACTGCATTTTCTGTGTCAATTCCAATTACATCCTCAATTTGTTTTTTTGTTTTCTCTAAATCTGATGCTGGTAAATCTATTTTATTTAGGACAGGTATTATTTCGTGATTAATCTCTAATGCTTGGTAAACATTAGCTAAAGTCTGGGCCTCAACACCTTGTGTGCTATCTACTATCAATATTGATCCCTCACATGCGTATAATGATCTACTTACTTCGTAACTAAAATCTACATGACCAGGAGTATCAATTATATTTAAAATATAATTTTTTCCATCTTTAGCTTTATAGTTCAATTTTACAGTTTGAGCTTTAATAGTAATTCCTCTTTCTCTTTCTAAATCCATTGAGTCGAGAACTTGTGCTTTCATTTCTCGTTCTGTTAAACCACCGCAATTGTGAATGATTCTGTCTGCTATTGTTGATTTGCCATGATCAATGTGAGCAATAATTGCAAAATTTCTTATATTATCAATGGAGCTCATTTAAGTTTTTAAGATCGAATTTTAGCACCAGTTTTGTTTTCAACTGTTTTAATGATTAAATTATTAATTTTTTCTAAATCATTTTCATTCAAAGTTTTTTCTTTAGACTGGATTGTAATATTAATTGCTATAGATTTTTGATTTTCTGGAATATTTTCACCTTCATAAACATCAAATACTTTTATATTACTAATAAGTTTTTGATCTATGTTTGAAATGACATTAATAATATCTTGAGCTTTTAAATCTTTACTTACTATAAATGCAAAATCTCTTTCGGATTTTTGAAAATCGGAAACATCAAATTTACCTTTTTGATTATTTAAAGTTTTGTCCGAAAGTTTTAAATTATCCATAAAAATTTCAAAACCTACTAAAGACTCTGTTTTTAAATCTATTTTTTTTATAATATTTGGATGAATTTCACCAAAATAAGCTATGACTTCATCTTTATCTTGATTTAAAAGTAATCTACCCGATTTTCCTGGATGATAATAATTAGGTGTATTGTCATCTATAAAAAATTTGTCTGAGCTATATCCTGCTTCAACTAATGTTTGAACTACATCTCGTTTAGCATCAAATACATCAATATCTCTCTCCTTATCAATCCAAGAAAGTCTAGATTTTTTACCTGCTGATAGACCACAAATCACAGTATTTTGTTCACCAGGATTAGGACCAGTGAAAATAGGACCGATTTCAAATATAGATAAATCTTTAAAACCCCTATCTAAATTTTTTCTCATATACATAATTAAATTTGAATATATTGAGTTTCTTAATACATTTAATTCTGAGCTTATTGGATTTACAATTCTGATATCTTCACATTTACCTTTAAAATGATCATTGTAATTTGAGTCCGAAAAAGACCATGTGATTGCCTCTAAGTATCCTTTTGAAGCAATAGATCTTTGCAAAAAATGAAACAACTTTTGAGATTTTGTTAAAGTAGACTTTGTTCTTTCCTTTGTTGGATCTACAATCTTTATTTTTTCAAAACCACTTATTCTTACCAATTCCTCTACAATATCAATCTCTTGCATAATATCTGGTCTCCATGACGGAACGGTTAATGAAAAATATTTTCTTTCTTTTTTACTTTTAAAACCTAGATTCTCTAAAATTTTTATCATCTTTTTATTAGAAATTTTAAATCCTGCTATTTTCTGGAATAAGCTTGGATTAAATAAAATTTTCTTTATTTTATAACTTTCAGTTTTCTGAATATCTATTTTACTAATTTCGCCACCACATATTTCTTTTATTAAAAATGCTGCTTTATTTAATCCTTCTTCGATAGACAGTGGGTCAATACCTCTTTCAAATCTAAATTTTGCATCCGTATCAATATTTAATTTTTTTGCAGTATTTCTTATTGATCCAGGTTTGAAATGTGCAGACTCTAATAGTATATTTTTTGTATCAAGTTCCGTTCCTGATCTTGTTCCCCCAATAATACCTCCCAATCCTAAAACACCATTTGCGTCACTGATTACGCACATGTCTTTTTCTAATTTATAACTTTTGTTATCAAGAGCTGTGAATTGCTCTCCACTTTTTGAATTTCTTATAATCAATCCTTTTTCAATTTTATCTGCATCATATGCATGTAATGGTCGATTAATATCAAGCATTATATAATTTGTAATATCAACTATCGCAGAAATTGGTTTTTGACCAACAGAAATAAGCTTATCTTTTAACCACTTCGGGCTTTCGGTATTTTTTACATTCTTAATTAAACAACTTCCGAAAGCAGAACATCCTTGATTTTTTTCTTTATTAATTTTTACCTTTAAAGAATGTTTTATATTTGATTTAATTTTTTTTTCTTTTAAGTTTACCAACTTTCCAAAACCCGAAGCTGCTAGATCTCTCGCCACTCCTCTTACCCCGAGACAGTCTGATCTATTTGGTGTAATAGATAAATCAATTGTATTAGTTTTTGACTCTAAGAAATAACGGTGGCCGATTTTTTTCTGATATTTAGAAGTTGATAATTCAATAATTCCCTCACTTTCATCTGACAAATTTAACTCGGATTCAGAACATAGCATCCCATAAGAAATCACATCTCTGATTTTGGCAATAACTAGTTTTGTTTGAGTTTTAGGAATTACTGCTCCTGGAGGTGCATATATAGTGATTAGCCCCTCTCTAGCATTAGGAGCACCACATACAACTTTTTTAAGCTCCCCTTCTCCAATATCAACATCACAGACTTTAAGTCTATCAGCATTTGGGTGTTTCTCTGTTTTGATTATTTTAGCAATTTTGAATAATTCAATCCCAGATGATAAATTTTCAACAGTTTCAACCTCTAATCCGATATTGGTAAGTTGTTCTACTAGATCTTTTTCTTTAAAGTTAATCTTTAAATGTTCTTTTAACCAATCAAAGGTGATCTTCATCTGCTTAATCCTCTATAATTTGTTGGGACATCTAAAGGGTCAAAGCCAAAATGGTTTAGCCATCTATAATCACAATCAAAAAAGGCTCTTAAATCATTGATACCATATTTCAACATTGCCAGCCTATCTATACCAATACCAAAAGCATAGCCCTGGTAATTTGATGAGTCTACTTTAACATTTTTTAAAACATTTGGATGTACCATTCCACATCCCAAAATTTCAAGCCATTTATCACCTTCACCTATAACCATTTTTCCATCTTTTATTTCATAACCGATATCAACTTCTGCAGAAGGTTCTGTAAAAGGGAAATGACTCGGTCTAAATCTCATCTTAATTTTTTTTACCTCAAAAAATTCTTTTATAAAATAATTCAAACAACCCTTTAAGTGACCCATAGTAATATTTTTATCTATGTGAAGACCTTCAACTTGGTGAAACATTGGTGAATGGGTTTGATCACTATCTGATCTATAAGTTCTTCCGGGTGCAATTATCTTAAAAGGTGGTTTATCTTTAAGCATAGTTCTAATCTGGACAGGAGAAGTATGTGTTCTTAATAACTTCTCTTTTTTTTCATCTAAGTAGAATGTATCATGCATATCTCTTGCTGGATGATTATCTGGGGTATTTAGTGCAGTAAAATTATTATATTCATTTTCAACATCTGGACCCTCTTCAACGCTAAAACCTATCTCAGAAAAAATAGATGAAATTTCATCAATCGTTTGCGAGACTGGATGTATTTTTCCTTGAACAAAAGTTCTCTCTGGTAAAGTAATATCAACGTTTTCTTTTTCTAATTTTTTATTTATTTCTTCACTTTGGATTTCATTTATTTTAGAATTAATCTTATTTTGTAGTTCATTTTTTATTAAATTTAATTCTGATGCGAATTTTCTTTTCTCACTTTCAGAAATAGACCCTATTTTTTTAAATTGCGATGAAATTAATCCATTTTTTCCAAATAGATTGGTTTTGATTTCATTTATATCTGCTAAGCTCAATTTTTTTTCTAGTTTTAAAAGAAAATCATCTTTAATTTTTTTAAGATCGGACATTTTTACAGATTATTTCTTAACTAAAATAAAACAATAGCGAAGATTAATTTAATGCAGATTGGGCTTTTTGGACAATAATTTTAAAGGCTTCTGGGCTATCATAGGCTATCTCAGCTAGAATCTTCCTATCAATTTTTATACCAGATTTGTTTAATCCATTAATAAACTTTGAATATGTCAATCCCTCTGCTCTCACACCAGCATTAATTCTTTGTATCCATAATGATTTGAAATCTCTTTTTTTATTTCTTCGATCTCTATAAGCATACTGCATTGCCTTTTCCATTGCCTGTCTAGCAGACCTAATAGTATTTTTTCTCCTACCCCACTGACCTTTGACCGCTTTTAAGACTTTCTTGTGTTTTGCTTTACTAGTAACTCCTCTTTTTACTCTAGACATATTATCCTCTTAAACTGTATGGCATGTAAGATTTAACAATTTTACTATCTTGTTTTGACATAACAGTTGTGCCTCTTAATTTTCTAATTTGAGAATTTGTTCTCTTAATCATACCATGCCTCTTGCCGGCTTGAGCCATTATTACTTTACCTTTAGCAGATATTTTGAATCTTTTTTTTGCAGAGCTTTTTGTTTTAAGTTTTGGCATAATTGAGCGAGGTTATACAAAGAATGAATAAAATTTACAACCTATATTAAGGCTTATAAAGGCTGGATAACCATAATCATTTGCTTTCCATCAAATTTTGGATTTAATTCCACTTTACCAATATCTTTCATATCTTCTTTAATTTTAGTCATTAATTCGCTACCTAGGTGAGAGTGCTGAAGTTCTCGACCTTTAAATCTGATAGTGAATTTTACTTTATCTCCTTTTGCTATAAATTTTTTTGCATTTTTAACTTTAAACTCATAATCATGTGTCTCTGTTACCGGTCGCATTTTTATTTCTTTCAAAGAAATTATCTTTTGTTTTTTTTTTGCCAAATTTGCTTTTTTTTGGGCATCATATTTAAATTTTCCCATATCCATTATTTTACAGACTGGCGGATTTGCATTTGGTGCTATTTCAATTAAATCTAGACCTTGACTTTTTGCCATTGATATAGCCTCATTGGTATTTAATATACCTAAGTTTTCTCCATCTCTTGTGATTACCTGAACATCAGGTGATGAAATTCTATTGTTAAAACGAGGACCCTTCTCTTTTGTTCTTCTTTGGAAATAATTTTGTTTGGAATCTGCCACTTAGTTTAATGAAGCTTTGTTTAAAGCAGAATATTTTTTTAAGAATGTTTTTAGTTCCATATTTTCTTGTTTTTTTGAATCCAATCTTCTAATGGTTACAGAATTAGAGTCAACTTCTTTTTTACCACAAATCAATAAAAGAGGGATTTTTGCTAACGAATGATCTCTGATTTTGTAATTTAAATTATGTTTTTTTAAATCAACTTCTGAACTTATGCCTACCTTTTTAATTTCTTTTGAAACTTTCAATGCATATTCCTCAAAATCTTCTGAAATAGGTATAACAACTGTTTGTAGTGGGGAAATCCAAAATGGAAATTTACCTGCGTAGTTTTCAATCAATATTCCTATAAATCTTTCAAGAGAACCAAACAATGCTCTATGCAACATCACTGGCACCTTTTTGGTCCCATCTTTGTCAACATATGAAGCATTTAACCTCCCTGGTAAATTAAAATCAACCTGTATTGTTCCACATTGCCAATCTCTACCAATTGCATCTCTTAATACAAACTCTACTTTCGGACCATAAAATGCACCCTCACCTTTATTAATAGTGTATTTTAATTTTGTGGCTTTAACTGCCTCTAAAAGGGATGCTTCAGCCTTATCCCATACTTTATCATCTCCAACTCTAATTTCAGGTCTATCAGCATATTTAAGAATTACGTTTTCAAAACCTAAATCTTTGTAAATATCTAAAATTAAATTTGTAACATTCAAACATTCACTCGTAATTTGATCCTCAGAACAGAAAATATGCGCATCATCTTGAGTAAATGCTCGAACCCTAAGAAGCCCATGCAGAGCGCCTGAGGGTTCATAACGATGAACTTTTCCAAACTCTGTTATTCTCAAGGGTAAATCTCTATAACTTTTTAATCCTTGATTAAAAACTTGAATATGACCAGGGCAATTCATTGGCTTAATTGCAAAAACTTTTTCGTCAGGTGTTTGAGAAGTATACATATTTTCTCCATATTTTTCCCAATGGCCGGATTTTTCCCAAAGCAGTCTGTCTAATACTTCTGGAGTATTTACTTCTCTATACCCTGCAGCATCTTGTTTAGCTCTCATGTAATTTATTAATTTTTGAAACAATGACCAACCTTTCTCATGCCAAAATACAGAGCCTGGACTTTCTTCTCTGAAATGGAACAAATCCATCTCTTTACCCAGCTTTCTATGATCTCTTTTTTCAGCTTCTTCAATTCTTTTTAAATATTCTTCAAGATCTTTTTGAGAGGCCCAACCAGTTCCATAAATTCTTTGGAGCATTTCATTTTTAGAATCTCCACGCCAATATGCTCCAGAAACTTTTGTGAGCTTAAAAGCTTTACCTATCTTTCCTGAAGATACTAGATGTGGCCCCCTGCACAAATCATGCCAAGTATCACCGTGATAATATACCGACAGTTCCTCATTTTCTGGAATACTTTTAATTATCTCAGCCTTATATTTTTCACCTATTTTATTAAAATGGCTTATCGCTTTTTCCCTATCCCAAACTTCTCTTTTTGTTTTAATATCTTTGTCAATAATTTCTGACATTCTTTTTTCAATCTTTATAAGATCATCGCTTGTAAAAGGTTCTTTTCTTGAAAAATCATAATAGAATCCATTCTCTATTACAGGTCCTATTGTTACTTGAGTTCCCGGATAAAGCTCCTGAACAGCCATTGCCATAATATGAGCAGCGTCATGTCTGATCACCTCAAGTCCTTCAGGATCTTTTGACGTAAAAATTTTTACTGTGCAATCATTCTTAATTGTAAAATATAAATCTTTCAATTCTCCATCAACACTCATCACCAGAGCATGCTTAAGAAGAGATCTACTAATTTTTCCAGCTATTTCTAAACCATTAACCTCTTTCGAAAAATTGAGATTCTTTCCATCTGGCAAAGTAATTGTAGGCATTTAATTTAATAGTCTTTTATACTCTGAATAAGTAGAAAAACACATTTTTTCAACATTAAATTTTTTTACTATATTTTTTCTGCCCTCTTTACCCATTCTTTTATAAGAACTTTCATCCATTGTTACCGCCTGAATTATTCTTTTACTTAAAGAATTCGGATCCCCCGCTTCAAATAATAGACCAGTTTTACCATCAATAATTGTTTCATTTGATCCTCCAATATTACTGGCAATAATTAATTTTTCCATTGACTGGGCTTCTACGGCAACTCTTCCAAATGCCTCAGGTTCAATCGAGGGAGAAATGATAATATCCGAAATCTTATAGGCTAAAGCCATATCTTTGCAATGATCTATAAACTTTATTTGCTCAGTTAAATGATACTGATCTGTCAATTGCACAAGTTTTTTTTTATATAAATCTCTACCTTGTTCATTCCCCAGTATGACAGCATGAAAAGCGTCATAACCAAGCTCTATTTTGACTAAATTTAAAGACTGAATAAACATCTCATGACCCTTCCACGCAGTTAATCTTCCTGGAACTAAGATAATTTTTTTTTCTTTATTTATTCCCCATTCTTGAAATAGTTTTTTTTCATCGTCCTCTAATTTTGTAGATTGATCAAAATAATCTACATTTATTCCTCTAAATATTACAAGAAATTTCTTGTTAGCATTTAAAAACTCTGAGTAATTTTCTTTTATGTGTGAAAAAATGAAATTTGAACCAGCAATAATTAAATCCGATCTCACCATTACGGAATTGTAAAATTTTTTAAATTTTCCGTTAAAATTATAAGTTCCATGAAAAGTTGTTACAAATTTTCTTCTTGTTAATTTTGTTGCCAACAAACATGACCAAGCTGGCGCACGACTTCTTGCATGAACGATTGAAATATTAAAAAACAAAATTATTCCAATTAAAAAAATTGAGTTTAAAAAAATCAATAAAGGATTTTTGCTATGTACTGGTAACCTAATCAGTTTTACTTTTTCTTTATTTACAAATTTGATTAGTTCACCTCCACTAGTCACAATAAAAGATTTACAATTATTTTCTGGTAAATAATGAGCAATATCATAACAGCCAGTTTCGGCTCCACCATATCCCAATTTTGGTATAACCTGTAAAACTTTTATGTTAGACGACATTACGTAAGGTTATATAATAATAGATAAAACTAATAAACTTTAATGACGAAATTCTATTATTTAAAATTAAGTAAATCCAAAAAAATCAGATATTTAAAACATATCCAAAAAGATAGTGATTATATTGTTTTTTTACATGGATTTATGTCAGATTTAGAAGGAAAAAAGCCAAAGTTTTTTTTAAATTTTGCAAAAAAAAATAAACTTGGATTTATCGCACTTGAATATTCTGGTCATGGGAAATCAACCGGAAAATTTATTGAAGGGAATATTTCTAAATGGACTAGAGAAACATATTTATTGCTAAAAAAAACTGTAAAAAAAAATAAGATTTTTTTTATTGGTTCAAGTATGGGTGCATGGATTTCTTTAAACCAATTTAAATTCTTTAAAAATCAAATAAAAGGTTTTTTGGGAATAGGTTCTGCGCCTGAATTTTTAGAGAATTTAATGTGGAAAAAATTTACTATAAAAATGAAAGCAGAAATAATTAAAAAAAGAATATATCACTTAAAACATGGAGATTATACTTATCCAATTACTCTTCAATTATTACGTGATGGTAGAAAGAATAAAGTCTTCAACAAAAAAATAAGATCAAAAATTAAAGTCACGATGGTTCATGGACAAAAAGATGACGTTGTTCCTGTATCTTATTCAAAGAAAATATTAAAGATATTTACAAATGCAAAGAAAAAATTAGTTATAGTTAAAAATGGAGATCATAGTTTATCATCCAACAAAGGGTTAAAAATACTTAAAAAAGAAATTAAGTTGATTACTAGCTAACTTCCTTTTCTTTTGATTTAAAAGTGATAGGATTTTTAATTTTGTCTATCATTTCTTTTGGACAAACTTGAACAAATTTTTTTATTTCCTCATCAAAATTATCAATTATATATTTTGATACTTTAGAATTAGTCTCTTTTAAGTGCTCTAGAATTAAGTTTTTGAGAAAATTTATCCAATGTTCAGTTTCGACATTCTGCCATATCACTGACTCCGGATTAACCTTGTTCTCAAAATCCCCCGATTTATCATACACAAATGCCATACCACCTGTCATACCTGCTGCAAAATTATCGCCTACCTTGCCTAAAATTACTACGGATCCACCAGTCATATATTCACAACCATTTGAGTCACAACCCTCAATCACTGAAAAAGCTCCAGAATTTCTTACTGCAAATCTATCTCCTGCTTGTCCAGCAGCAAATAGTTTACCCGATGTAGCTCCATATAGCACTGTGTTACCTATGATTGTGTTTTCATCAGAAATTAAGTTACTTTCATCAGGTAGTTTAATGGAAATTGTTGCTCCTGATAATCCCTTTCCAACGTAATCATTGGCATCGCCTTTAAGATTAAGTTTTAATCCTTTAGAAGCAAAAGCTCCAAATGACTGACCTGCTGAGCCTTTAAAATTTAAAGAGAGGAAATTCTCCTCGAGTTTTTCATAACCATATTTTTTATATAAGTTATGGGATATTCTTGTACCAACTGCTCTGTTAGTATTTTTAATAATAAACTCTTTATCAATTTTCTTTGAATTATCTAAACTTCTCTCAATTTCTGGCCAAATTTCTTGGTCCAAAGTATCGGGCACCTCATTGATTTCTACATTGTCACAATATCTTTTATTATTTCCTGGGTCAGCTTGAACAAACAGTGGATTTAAATCCAAATCATCTAGATTTGGTGATGCTTTACTTACTTGCATAAGTAAGTCTGTTCTACCAATTACATCATTTAGAGATTTAAAGCCTAACTCAGCTAAAATTTCTCTTACTTCAGATGCAATAAATGTAAATAAATTTACAATTTTATCAGGAGTACCAGTAAATTTTTCTCTTAGCTTCTCATCTTGAGTACAAACTCCAACTGGACAAGTGTTAGAGTGACATTGTCTTACCATTATACAACCCATAGCAACTAATGCTGTAGTAGCAACTCCATACTCCTCAGCACCCATCATTGCTGCAATGACAACATCTCTTCCAGTTTTTATGCCTCCATCAGTTCTTAAAGTAACCTTATGTCTCAAATTGTTCAAAGTAAGGACTTGGTTAGCCTCCGTTAGACCCATTTCCCAAGGGATTCCTACATACTTAACACTTGTCTGTGGTGTTGCTCCAGTCCCACCATTATGACCTGAAATTAATATTATATCTGCTTTTGCTTTTGCTACTCCAGCTGCAATAGTTCCAATACCTGAGGACGCAACTAATTTAACACCAACTCTTGCTTTGGGATTTATTTGTTTTAAATCATAAATTAATTGAGCTAAATCTTCAATCGAATATATATCGTGATGTGGTGGAGGAGAAATCAATGTCACACCTGGCGTGGAATGTCTTAATTTTGCAATTTCCTCTGTAACTTTAAATCCAGGTAATTGACCACCTTCTCCTGGTTTAGCACCTTGTGCCATTTTAATTTCTATCTCATTGCAATTATTCAAATAGTTTATAGTCACACCAAATCGTGCAGATGCAATCTGTTTAACTCTTGAATTTGCACTATCTCCACTATCCATAACTTTAAATCTTTTCGCGTCTTCTCCTCCTTCACCGCTACAAGAAGCTCCTTTAATTCTGTTCATGCCTATAGCTAATGTTTCGTGTGCCTCTTTTGATAAAGCTCCATGTGACATACTCCCACTACCAAACCTTTTTAATATTTTTTCTATGGGTTCTACTTCAGACAATTCAATTGACGGACCTAATTTTTTTTTTCTAAAATTTATCAAATCTCTTAAATTAATAGGAGGTAGATCGTAAATCCCCTCTACATATTTTTTATAAACCGAATAGGAATTAGAACCCACAGCACTTTGAAGTAAGTGAATTAACCTACCTTGATATTGATGAGTTTCTCCATTCTTTCTGTACCTATATATTCCACCAATTGGAAGAACTGTGTCCGTGCTTTCAAATGCCTCTTTATGGATTTGTCGTATTTTTTTCTCAATACCAGTCAAACCAATTCCAGAAATTTTAGATACAACTCCAGGAAAATAATCATTAACTACAGTTCTACTTAATCCGACAGTCTCAAAATTACATCCACCTCTATAAGAACTTAAAACTGAGATACCCATTTTCGACATTATTTTTAATAACCCAGCATTTACTGATTTGATATATCTCGCTACACAGTCATCAAAACTATACTGTCCAAACAACTTCTTTTCATGTCTATGATATAAGCTGTCAAAAGCTAAATATGGATTAACAGTGGTGGCACCAACACC
Organism: uncultured Pelagibacteraceae bacterium; assembly: GCA_902538915.1. Taxonomy (GTDB): domain Bacteria; phylum Pseudomonadota; class Alphaproteobacteria; order Pelagibacterales; family Pelagibacteraceae; genus Pelagibacter. The sequence continues at coordinate 178,360 of CACBGZ010000001.1, forward strand.
TATTAAAGTTGCAAAAGAATGTGTATCTAAAGCTTCACCTGATTGCACATTTATGGAAACATAACCCCTTAATTTTTTTTCAATTAAGTAAGTATTTATTGCTCCAACGCATAAAAGCATAGGCATAGGCAATCTTTCAAATGAAAGATTTTTGTCAGTTAAAATCAATTGTGTTATACCTTGTCTTACAGCTATTTCAGATTCTCTTTGTATTCTTTGAATAGCATTGGTTAAATTTTCATCTTTTGAAAAAGTACAATCAACATTTAATAAATTACTACCAAAAAAATTCACAAATTTGCTAAATTGTGAGTTTGACAAAATTGGACTATTCAAGACATAAATATTATCTTTTGTTAATGTATCAAAATCTAAAATGTTTCCTAAATTTCCAAACCTAGTTTTTAGGCTCATAACTTTATTTTCTCTAAGAGAGTCGATCGGGGGATTAGTTACTTGGCTAAAATTTTGTCTGAAAAAATGATAAAGCGGTCTATATTTGTCAGATAATACTGCCAATGGAGTGTCATCTCCCATAGAGCCAGTTGCCTCTTTAGCATCCTCAGCCATCGGATGTAATATTAATTCTAAGTCTTCTAAACTTATTCCAAAAGTATGTTGTCTCCTTCTTAAATCTTCTCCTTTAAAAGTAAACTTCTCTTTATTAATTTGTAATTTTTCGTCTAAATCAATTATTTGTGAATTAAAATGCTTATATTCTTTAGCTAAGTAATCTTTGATTTGATCGTTTGAGAAAACTTTCCCTTTTTCTATTCTTATACCTAAGATTTCTCCTGGTCCTAGTCTTCCTTTTGATAAAATTTTCTTCTCATTTAATTCTATCATTCCTGTTTCAGATCCTGCGAATAGAAGCTTATCTTTAGTTATCGCATATCTTAAAGGTCTTAATCCATTACGATCGTTAGCGGCGATTACCCACTCATTATCTGTTGCGGCTATGGCTGCAGGGCCATCCCATGGCTCCATTGTGCTATTTAAAAAATTAAATAATTGTTGATGATTTTTTGGAAGAGTTTTATTTTTTTTTGACCACGCATCTGGAACTAACATTAGTTTTGCTAAAGGAGCAGGTTGTCCAGATTTATTTAACAATTCAAAAACATTATCTAATGCAGCAGAATCTGAAACCCCTTTTCTAATAACAGGCTTTAAGTTATCTAAGTTTTCAAAAAGGGGGCTATTCATCTCCTCTTCATGAACTCTCATCCAATTTTTATTCCCTTTATAAGTATTTATCTCTCCATTATGTGCTATTGCTCTAAATGGTTGAGCTAAACTCCAGCTGGGAGCCGTATTAGTTGAAAATCTTTGATGAAAAATTGCGTATCGTGATATAAATCTCTGGTCCTTCAAGTCTTGATAAAAATCAGATATTGCTTCAGCTAAGAACATGCCTTTATAAATTATAGATTTCGAGCTAATTGAGCATATGTAAAAATCATTAAGAGACATTTCGAATGCTTTATTTTCTATTCTTTTTCTGATTTCATAAATTTTCCTCTCTAATTCTTTATCAACCAAATTCCTATTGTTAGATTTAAATAATACCTGAATTATTTCGGGCATAGTTTGTAAAGCTTTTTCCCCTAAAACTTTTGAATTAACAGGTACTTGCCTCCATCCATAAATACTAAAATTATTTTTAGTTAGCTCGCTCTCAACAATTGTTTTACAACTTTCTTGAGATGAGTAATCATTTCTTGGTAAGAAAATCATACCTACACAAATTTCTGAATTATCATAATCATGACCAGTAACTTGAATTTTTTCTATAAAAAAATCTTTTGGAATTTCCAAATGAATTCCAGCACCATCGCCAGTTTTTCCGTCAGCATCCACTGCTCCTCGGTGCCAAACAGATTTGAGTGCCTCAATTCCATAGTCAACTACTGCCCTAGATTTTTTTCCTTCCGTTGAACAAATAAATCCTACTCCACATGAGTCATGTTCCATTTCTGAGGAATAAACATGGTTTTTAGTTAGTAATTCAAAATTTTTTTTATAATTTTCCATTAAGCAACTTTTATTTTTCCCAATTTATTATTTTCTAAATAAGTCTTAATTGAAGATGCAGCATCTCTTCCATCTTTAATAGCCCAAACAACTAAAGAGGCTCCTCTTACAATATCCCCTGCAGCAAAAACGCCTTTTAAATTAGTTTCCATAGTATCAAAATCTGTTTTAATAGTTCCCCATCTAGTAACTTGTAATTCATGAGCGTCAAAAAGAAGGGGTAAATTTTCTGGATCAAAACCTAGAGCTTTTATAACCATATCAGCTTTTATTTCAAATGCCGAGCCCTCTTTAATTTCCGGTTTCCTTCTTCCAGATTCGTCTGGTTCACCTAATTTAATTTGATCAACTACTAAATTTTCAATTTTATTTTTGCCTTTAAATTCTTTAGGACTAGATAACCACACAAACTCAACACCTTCCTCTTCAGCATTTGCTACTTCTCTTGCTGATCCAGGCATATTTTCTTTATCTCTTCTATAAATACATTTTACTGACTTTGCATTTTGTCTAACCGATGTTCTTACACAATCCATAGCAGTATCACCGCCACCTATTACGACAACATCTTTTCCTTCAGCATTTAATATACCTTTGTCAAATAATTCTACTTTATCTCCTAAGCCTTTTTTATTTGATGCTGTCAAAAACTCCATTGCTGGAAAAATGTTATCTAAATCATTTCCGGGTAATTCGATTTCTCTCGGTTTATAAACACCAGTAGCAATTAAAATTGCATCATGTTTTTTTCTTAATTGCTCTAAAGTCGCATCTTTTCCTACTTCAAAATTTTGAACAAATTTAATTCCACCATCCTCTAAGAGTTTTGTACGTCTTTCAACTACATATTTTTCTAATTTAAAATTTGGAATACCATAAATTAACAATCCTCCTGCACGATCATATCGATCATACACGGTAATTTTATAACCATTCTGTCTGAGTTGCTCAGCTGCTGCTAATCCTGCGGGACCTGCTCCTATTATGCCAACACTTTGATCTTTTTCATATTTCACATCAATTGGTTTAACCCAACCCTTTTCCCATGCGTTATCAGTTATATATTTTTCAACTGAACCTATCGTTACAGTTCCATGGCCTGATTGTTCTATTACACAATTTCCTTCACATAATCTGTCTTGTGGACAAATTCTTCCACAAACTTCAGGCATGTTGTTAGTACTTTGGGATAACTCGTAAGCTTCTTTAAGTCTTCCTTCTGCTGTTAATTTTAACCAATCAGGAATATTATTACTTAGTGGACAATGCACTTGGCAAAAAGGGACTCCACATTGCGAACACCTACTTGATTGATCTTGTGCTTTCTGATTAATAAAATCTCCATAAATCTCATTAAAATCTGATTTTCTTGTATCTACATCCCTTTTAGGTGGGTTTTGTTGACCTATTTTCACAAATTTTAGCATTTTATCTGACATAACAATTATAAATTTAGAGCAAAATATACTTTGTTTTTCAATGTAAAAGAAATATTTAGGTCAGTATATATTACCTAATTTGATGAATATTGCCTTTGAATTCTAGGTTTTTGGATAAATGCATATCTAATATGAATAAATCGAATTGTTTGAAATCAATATTTTTTAGGTTACCACGCTTAAATGTTTAACGAATTTTTAGAAATATTCATTCTTTCAGCAGTTCAAGGAATATCAGAATTCTTACCAATTAGCTCCTCAGCGCATTTAATTTTAATTTCTAGTTTTTTTGAATTAAAAACAAATTCTTTATTAATAGACATTAGTTTGCATTTAGGTTCGCTAATCGCAATAATATTTTATTTCAGAAAAGATTTATTTGACTTAAATAATAATCAAAAATATCTAAATCTAATTCTATTTGGATCGATACCGCTTTTAATATTTGGATATATATTGCATACATCCGAACTAATTTATCTTTTAAGAAATATAAAAATAATTGCATTTACATCTTTGTTTTTTGGAATAATTTTGTTTTTTTCAGACCAGGCTAAAACAGAAAAAAACATATCTACAAATTTAGATTTTAAATCAATAATATTTATTGGTCTATTTCAAATTTTGGCATTAATACCTGGTGTTAGTCGAGCGGGTATAACTTTGACTGCAGCAAGATTTTTAAAATTTAATAGGGTTGATGCTGGTAAAATCTCCTTTTTGTTGTCTATTCCTGCTTTAGCTGGTGCTAGTTTTCTTGGACTCAAAGACCTTATAGGTCAGCCAATAGAAATAAATTATTTAATTATTTTTGCTATAATCTTATCCTTTTTATTTTCTTTTATAACAGTAAAATTTTTTTTAAATTTTATTAATAAATTTTCGTTAAATATTTTTATAATTTATAGAATTTTATTATCACTTATCTTATTTGGTATTATTTATCTTTAAAAAGTCCTTTTTATTAAAGGAACCAATTGAGAAAACAAAACACCTGATAATATAAATAAACATCCTAACAAATTATTTGTGTCTAATATTTGATTTAGCAAAAACCATGCTGCTACTGTAGCAAAAACACCTTCCAGAGAAAAAATTATAGCAGCGGGAGCAGGAGTAATATTTCTTTGAGCATATATCTGTAATACAAAAGCAAGTCCACCTGATAATATTCCGGCATATAAAATTGAGTCTATCTCGTTTACGATATTTTCAAAAATAAACTCCTCATAAACTGAGCCAATTAAAAAAGAAAATATAGCTACAATTAAAGTTTGAACAGCACCAATGGTTATGGGCAAATTGTATTTTGTAATAATCATTCCTGTAAAAATAATATGTGTACTCCAGAATAATGCTCCAAGAACGACCAATGTATCTCCAAGCCTAACTGTAGCATTATAAAAACTTGTTAATAGATATCCACCAATTAAGCATAGAATTACTGAAGGCCATACACTCCAATGTAATGAGTTCCTCTTAAATATAAAAAGAATAATTGGTACCATAGGGACATAAAAAATTGTAAAGAACGCGGCATTAGCTACATCTGTATAAAGTAGAGCTATTTGCTGTAATGCTGAGCCTAAAAAAAGTGATAATCCAATTAAACAAGACAGAATAACAAAATATTTATAACCAATTTTAAACTCTATTTTAAATTTTTTAGTCTCAAATAATAATGCTACAGGAAGAATTGCTAAAAAACCTACAAAAAATCTAACTGCGTTAAATGTAAATGGACCTATGTCATCCATACCGGTGTCTTGAGCTATAAATGTAGTTCCCCAAATGAATGTGCATAACAAAGCACTTAACAATGAAACACTCTTGGACATTATTTAATTAAACAGCTAACTTATAGGCAAAATTTTTGCCCAAATTTTCTTTTAAATTATTATTAAATCTGGCTGCCTCCGCACCGTCGATAATTCTATGATCATAGGATAAAGAAAGTGGTAACATAGTACGTGTAACAAATTTTCCATCCATAAATACCTGTTTTTTTTCTGCTCTGCCTACTCCCAAAATAGCAACCTCAGGATAATTTATAATTGGAGTGAAGAAAGATCCACCAATTCCTCCAAGGCTAGTTATGGTCATTGAACCTCCAAATAACTCTTTTTTATCAATTTTAAGATCTCTGCATTGCTGACTTATTTTTTTTAATTCTGTGCTTATTAAAGAAATATTCTTATTATCAGCATTCCTCAATTTTGGAACCATCAAACCATGTGGAGTATCTACTGCTATACCAACATGATAATATTTTTTAATAGTCATTTTACCGTTTTCAATTTCATCGATTGAGGTATTAAAATTTGGAAATTTTTTCAGTGATGTTGTTAATGCTTTTACGATGAAAGCTAATGGTGTAATTTTTTTTTTTTCACCAGTATACATATCCGTTAGAGAGGTTCTGAATTCCTCTAATTCAGTTATATCGGCTTCATCATGATTAGTTACGTGAGGAATTTTTGTCCAAGAGTTCATTAAATATTTAGATGATAACTTTTTTACTCTAGGGATGTCTTTAATTTCTACTTCTCCGAAATCTGAATGTGAATATTCTAGTTCAATCTTTTTTTCAGTTGTATTTTGATCTTTGAAATTTTTGTTAGATTTGGTTGCAACAAATAACTTCACATCACTTTCAGTAACCCTCCCTTGTCTTTCACTACCAGGAACTTTATTAATATTAACTCCTAGCTCTCTTGCAAATTTTCTTACTTTTGGTGATGCAGAAGCTTTTGCAGAAAAATCTTTGATTATTATATTTTTAGTTTCATTACTTTTTTTTAATTCATTCTTTTTTATTTCTTTTGATAATTGATTTTTTGGCAATTCATGGACACTTGTTTTTTTAATTTCTTTCTCAACTTCAATTTCAATAATTTTATCACCTTCCGATACTTTGTCTCCAATTTTAACTTTTAAAGAAGTTACAGTACCATCATCAGATGATGGAATTTCCACACTAGATTTATCGCTTTCAATAGTTATTAGTGGATCATTCTTTTTAATTTTTTGACCTTTTTTAATTAAAACTTCAATGATTTCTACATCCTTAAATTCACCAATATTTGGAACTTTTATATCTTTCTTTGACATTATAGTTTTGTCGGCATTGGTTTATTTTTATCAATTTTATATTTCTTTATTGCCTCTTGAGCATATTTAGATGCAATTAATTGTTCTTTAGCTAAAACACTTAGCCCATAAGTAACAACATGCTCTTTATCAACTTCAAAAAACTTCCTTAAATTTTTTCTTGTGTCACTTCTACCAAATCCGTCTGTTCCTAGTGAATAAAAGCTCTTATTTATATAAGGTCGAATTTGGTCAGAATTCATTCTCATATAATCTGATGCAGCTAGAATAGGACCTTCAGTTTTGCCTAAACAACTTTCAACATATGTTTTTTTTGGTTCTTTTTCAGGATTCAACAAATTATACCTCTCAACCTCTAACCCATCTCTTCTTAATTCATTGAAACTAGTCACGCTCCAAATTTCGCTATCAATTTGATATTCAGTTTGTAAAATTTCTGCACCGGCTATCATTTCTCTTAAGATTGTACCAGATCCTAAAAATTGAATTTTGGTTTTTTTATATTTGTTAAATTCTTTTATTTTATACATTCCTTTTAATATACCTTCTTCACATGATTTGTCTGTTGGCATAGCAGGGTGAGGATAATTTTCATTCATTGTTGTAATGTAATAAAAAATATTTTCTTTATTCTCGTGCATTCTTTTCAACCCTTCTCTAAATATAGTTGCTAGCTCATAATGAAACGTTGGATCATAGGACTTACAATTAGGAATTGTTGATGCCATTAAATGACTATGTCCATCTTGATGCTGTAAACCTTCTCCTGCTAAAGTAGTTCTTCCAGCAGTAGCACCAATTAAAAATCCTCTTGATTGACTGTCTGCTCCTGCCCAAGCAAAGTCACCTATTCTCTGAAAACCAAACATTGAATAGAATAAATAAATTGGGATCATTTCAATATCATGATTTGTGTAAGAAGTGCCTGCAGCAATCCATGAAGACATTGCACCCGCCTCATTAATTCCTTCCTCCAAAACTTGTCCACTTTTTTCTTCTCTATATGAGCTTAATTGTGCCGAGTCCTCAGGTTCATATTTTTGTCCTTCATGAGCATAAATACCAATTTTTTGAAAAAAACCCTCCATTCCAAATGTTCTCGCTTCATCTGGAATAATTGGTACCAATCTTGGAGCAACATTTTTATCTCTTAAAAGATTTGTTAACATTCTGACTAGTGCCATAGTTGTGGACATCTCTTTATCTCCTGTTGATAGTTTCATATTTTCAAAAATATTTTTTTGAGGAGCTTTAATGGGTTTTGCATAAGTAGTTCTCTCTGGGATAAATCCTCCCAGTTGAAGTCTTCTTTCTTTTATATATTTTATTTCTGGTGAGTTTTGGTCTGGCTTATAATATTCAATATTTTGTACTTGTTTATCAGTTAGAGGAACATCAAACCTGTCTCTGTAATACATCAAATCGTCTATATCTAATTTTTTAGTTTGATGTGTTGTATTTACACTTTCACCACTTTTACCCATTCCATAACCTTTTATAGTCTTGGCAATCACAACTGTTGGACTTCCAATATTTTTCGAGGCTTTATCATAAGCTGCAAAAACTTTGTGAGGATCATGTCCACCTCTATTCAGTCTCCATATATCTTTGTCTGAAAGGCTTGAAACTAATTCATTTGTTTCGGGATATTTACCAAAAAACTTTTCTCTAACATAAGCCCCATCTCTTGCTTTCATCGCTTGATATTCACCATCAACAGTTTCATTCATAACTTTAATTAAATGACCAGTTTTATCGTTGGCCAATAGCGGATCCCAATAAGAACCCCAAATTACTTTTATAACATTCCATCCAGCTCCTCTGAAAATACCCTCTAATTCTTGTATAATTTTTCCATTTCCCCTTACTGGTCCGTCCAGTCTTTGAAGGTTGCAATTGATTACAAATATTAAATTATCTAATTTTTCTCTAGCTGCTAAACCAATTGCTCCTAAAGATTCTGGTTCATCCATTTCCCCGTCTCCTAAAAAAGCCCATACTTTTCTTCCTTCATCTTTAATGAGACCTCTATTAATTAAATATTTCATATATCTTGCTTGATATATTGCTAACATTGGTCCTAAACCCATTGAGACTGTGGGAAATTGCCAAAAGTTTGGCATCAACCAAGGATGTGGATAAGATGATAAACCTCCTGGATTAACTTCTTGTCTAAAACTATCTAATTGTTTTTCATTAAGCCTTCCTTCAAGAAACGCTCTTGCGTACATACCTGGCGCGCTATGTCCTTGAAAGTAAATTAAATCGCCACCAAATTTATCATTTTTTGCTCTCCAAAAATGATTCATACCTACATCATAAAGTGTAGCTGCAGATGCGAATGTTCCTATATGTCCTCCAAGCTCAGGAAATTTTTTGTTCGCTCGAACAACCATTGCTGCAGAATTCCATCTTATTAATGACCTAATTCTTCTCTCAATATTTTGGTCACCATTTGATTTTTTCTCTTCATTAACTGGAATTGTATTTATATAAGGTGTATTTTGTGTATAAGGAATATTTGCGCCTTCCATATAAGCTTTATTTATCAACTCCTTAATTAGATAATGAGCTCTCTGATTGCCATCTTTTTCAATTACTGCAGTAAGTGACTCCAACCATTCATTGGTTTCTAGTGGATCAATATCACCATCATTAACCACTTGGATTATTTCTGGTTTTTTTCTATCACTATTATTTGTATGAATAGTTTGCTCTTGTTTTTTTTCTAATGATTTCTCTGCCTCTTTAATCAAATTTTCAGTGTCTTTTGGAATAATTTTTGATGAAGAATGATTTTCACTTGACCCTAAAACACTAAGAATTAAATCACCTTTTGAAACTTTATCACCTACTTTAACTTTAATTTTCTCAATTATACCTGACAATGTCGAAGGTATTTCTACACTCGATTTATCACTTTCTATGGTAACTACCGGATCATTCTTAGTAATTTCTTCGCCTTCTTTGACAAGTAACTCAATGACTTCTACATTTTCGAAGTCGCCTATATCAGGAACAAGTAGTTTTTCACTCATTTAATACTAATATCTTATACACTATAAAATTTTACTTAATTGCTAATTTTAACACATTCTGTTCAATTTTTTGACACTCTTCTGATGTAACACTCAAAAATGATTAAAAAGTTCTTAAATACACTTTTACAACCAAAAGAAGGTGCTTATATAGACGCTAAAATTTGGGTACAAAAAATTTTGCTTGAAGAGAAATTTAGAAAAATTAATAATTAAATTCTCTCAATACACAATGCTATACCCATTCCACCACCGATGCAAAGAGTAGCACAACCTTTATTCTTTTTCTGTTTTATCATCTCATGAATAAGTGTGACTAAAATTCTTGCACCTGAAGCTCCTATTGGATGACCTAATGCTATAGCTCCTCCATTAACATTAACTTTATTCTCATCAAGATTTAATTCACGTATTACTGCAATGCTTTGAGCGGCAAAAGCTTCATTAATTTCAAAAAGATCTATGTCCTTTAAATTCCATTTTGCCTTCTTAACTGCTTTACGCACAGCATCAATCGGTCCAAGACCCATAAGAGTTGGATCAACTCCAACTGAGGCCCATGAAATTATCTTTACTAACGGTTGAATTGATTTTTTTTTAGCTTCTTCTAAAGTAGTCAATAATAAAGCGGCTGCACCATCGTTAATTCCTGATGAATTTCCAGGTGTCACAGTTCCATCTTTTAGGAATACCGCTTTCAATTTTTCTAAATCTGATTTAGTTATCTCTTTTCTTGGATGCTCATCTTTATCAAAATTGATACCATGTTGGTTTATTTTAATTAGTTCTTCATTAAATCTATTAGTATCGATTGCAGCTTCTGTTTTTTTTTGAGAATTTAAAGCAAAATCATCTTGATCGGCTCTTGAAATATTAAATTTCTTAGCAACATTTTCAGCGGTTACACCCATATGATAATTATTAAATGCGTCTATCAATCCATCATTTATCATTGTATCTATCAAATGTTTCTCTGAAATTTTTTTATTATCACGAAAAAAAATTGAATGCGGAGCTAACGACATGTTTTCTTGACCGCCCGAAATAACATTTTTTACCTCTCCTAATTTAATTGATTGATATCCTGAGATTACTGCTCTTAGTCCAGAGCCACAAACTTGATTTACTATGTGGGCTGGTTTAGAAAAGCTTATACCTGCATTTATTGCAGCTTGTCTTGCAGGATTTTGACCACCACCAGCTGTAAGTACTTGGCCCATAATTATCTCATCAATGTCATCTTTGTCTAATTTACTTTTTCTTAGAATTTCCTTAATAACAATTGATCCCAACTTATCAGCACTCAATTCTTTTAGAGATCCTTTATAAGCTCCAATTGGTGTTCTAATAGCTTCTATAATTACAACATCATTCAATGAATTATTCATAATAATTTAAATTTGTCTTAGCATTAAAATACACTAAAAAATGATATAGAATAATAAATAAAATTTAAAAATGCGCCTGTAGCTCAATTGGATAGAGCGCTTGGCTACGGACCAGGAGGTTCTGGGTTCGACTCCTAGCAGGCGCACCATAAAGATAATGAATATGTTAAATTGGTTGTTGAAAACATCTCTTCAAAAATCTGTGATATATTTTTTTATTATTATCTTAATAATTCTATTAATTTTAACTTTTGTATTATAGAAAGAAAATTATGTCTAAAGATTTCCAGCAAATTAGCATTCAACAAGGATTTATGAAACATAACGGTGGAGTCTTGTTTAGAAATATTTCCGAAACTGAATATGAATTTAAATCAACAATTAACCAAAATCATTTAAATGCAGCAGGTATTACTCATGGCGGGTATTTGTCAGCTTTAGTAGATGCTGGTGCAGGAACAGCGGCACATAGATCTGCAGAAAATGCACCTTGCGTCACAATATCTTTAGATTTGAAATTTATTGGGCCATCAAAAACTGGAGATGAAATAATAGGTAATGTCAAAATTCTTAAGAAGACAAAAACATTGGTTTTTTTATTTTGTGAACTAAAATGTAATGATAAAATTATCACTTCTGCTACTGGAGTTTGGAAAATTCTTAAGAAATCTTAAAGAAATTTTTAATTATCGATAAGAACTAAGTATGCTAGAATAAATAAAGTTATTAGTTAAAATGAGAACTTTTTATACTCCGATTCGGTCATGTTTTAGTCTATCTTTGTTCTTTGGCAACAACTACATCTGGTAGATAAAAATTTTGACATACTAAAAATAGGAATGGAAAAAAATAAAATTACAGCTGTACTTGGCCCAACAAATACTGGCAAAACCCATTTAGCTATTGAAACTATGCTTTCTTTTGAAAATGGAATGATTGGTTTCCCTCTTAGATTATTAGCAAGAGAGGTATACGACAAGGTAATTCAAAAAATTTCCTTAGATAAGGTTGCTCTAATTACAGGTGAAGAAAAAATTATTCCTAATAATGCAAAATATTTTTTATGTACCGTTGAGTCAATGCCGATTGATAAACACTTGGATTTTGTTGGAGTTGATGAAATTCAAATGTGTGCAGATCATGAAAGAGGACATATCTTCACTGACAGATTATTAAATTTAAGAGGTAGTAAGCTTACCATGTTAATGGGATCTAATACTATCAAAAATATCATTTCAAAATTAGATGGTGATATTGAATTTATAAATAAAAAAAGACTGTCTAAACTTACATACGCAGGATATAAAAAAATCTCTAGAATAAATAGAAAAACTGCAATTATAGCTTTCTCAGCTGAAGAAGTTTATGCTATTGCGGAACTCATAAGAAGACAAAAAGGTGGGGCAGCAATTGTTATGGGCTCTTTAAGCCCAAAGACTAGAAATGCGCAGGTTGAGCTTTATCAATCAAATGATGTAGATTTTTTAGTTGCAACAGATGCTATTGGTATGGGAATAAATATGGATCTCGATCATATTTACTTTTCAAATTTAAAGAAATTTGATGGAAGAAAATTGCGAAAATTAAATTTATCAGAAATTGGACAAATAGCAGGGAGAGCAGGCAGATATTTAAATGATGGTAATTTTGGTATAACTGGTGATTGTAAAGAAATTAGTGCTGAAGATGTTGAATTACTTGAAAATCATAAATTTGAAGAAATTCAATTCCTATTTTGGCGTAATTCACATTTAAATTTTAATAATCCTTCAGTACTTCTAAAATCTCTTGAAGAAAAACCTAATAGAGCATGGTTAAGAAAAATACGTGAGTGTGAGGATGAAAAAGCTCTTAAATTTTTCTTGAGAGATAAAAATCTAGAGAATTTTGAATTTACTGAAAGAAAATTGAAACTTTTATGGGAGTGTTGTCAAATACCAGATTTTGTCAAAAAAACTTATGGTAATCATTATGAAGTAATTTCAAACGTTTTTAAATATTTAAATAGTGAAAAAGGAAAAATTACCGATGAATATATGCGACTTCAGCTAATAAAACTTGATAAATTAGATGGAAATGTAGATTCTATATCAAATAGAATTGCAAATGTAAGAACTTGGTCTTATGTTTCGAATAAAAATAATTGGGTAGAGAATCAAATTTATTGGATAGAAAAAACAAAATTACTAGAGGATAAACTTTCAGATAGATTACATGAAGAACTTACAAAAACTTTTATTGATAAACGTGCGAGTGTTCTAGCAAGAGGCCTAAAACAAGATATGAAATTTGAGACCAAAGTTTTAAAAAATAATGATGTCATTATTGATAATCAGTTTATTGGGAAAATTAATGGTCTTAAATTAGAACTTGATTTAAAAAAAGGTGCACTTGAAACTGACATTAAATCTCTCAAAAAGGCTGCTCGTCAGACAGTAGGTCCTGAATTAGAGAAAAGAATCCAATCCATAGTTGAGACTGGGCTAATTGAACTAAATAATGATTTTAAGATATATTGGCAAAAATTTAAAATTGGAAGGTTAATTCCAGGTAAGGACTATTTAAATCCAAAAATTGAATTAATAGTAGATGATATTTTAGAACAAAACCAAAGGAAGAAACTAACAAACTATCTAACGAAATGGCTTGAGAACAAAATAAACACAACACTTAAAAGTCTCATTGATTTAAAATTTTTAAAAGAAAAAAATTCCTCTATAAAAGCACTTGCTTATCAACTCTATGAAAATAATGGTGTTTTAAAAAGAGATCATGTTGCTGATTACTTAAAAAACTTAGAACAAAATCAAAGAAAAATTTTAAGAGACCTTGGCGTTAGATTTGGAAGATATCATATTTTTTTACATAAATTAATCAAGCCTGAACCTGTTTCACTAAGAACCTTGCTGTGGAAAAATTATCATCAAAAATATTTTAATCTTAACCCTCCAACTTTTGGATTAAATTTTATAGATAATGATAAAATAAAAGATAAAAACTTTATGCTACTTTGTGGTTTTGAAAAGTTTGATAACATTTATGTGAGAATCGATATTTTAGAGAGGTTATTTATGCAAATAATCAATTCAAACTCTGAAAAAGGCAAAGAAATTAAAATGATACCAGAAATGTTAAACTTGTTAGGGTGTAATAAAGAAAATTTTAAAAAGCTTCTCGTAAGTATGAATTATAAGATAATTGATAGAGAAAATGATATATTTTTTAGATACACACCTAAAAAAAATTTTAAAAAACAGAATAAAAAAATTTTAAAGGAAACTCCGTTTGGAGTTTTAAAAGATTTGAATTTCAATTAGATAAATTATGTTTTTTAAAAATAATAAAAATCAAAACAATGATTTAATTAAAGTAACAGCACTATTAATTCATGCTGCAAAAATTGACGAAAATTTTACAATTGAAGAGGAAAAAATTATAGAAGAAACTATCTTAAACTTAGGAGCAAACAAAGACGATGTGAAACAAATTATTATTGAAAGTAAAAAAATTGAGGAGAAAACAAATCAAATTTTAGAATTTACAAGAGAAGTTAAAAATATGGAGGAAATTAATAAAATTAAAATTATAGAAACATTGTGGCGAATTATTTATTCAAATAAAGATGCTGATATGTACGAAACTAACCTGATGAGACGACTTGCTGGATTGCTGTATATTGACAATCATACTATGGGAAATATCAAAGCTAAAATTGAAAAAGAAAACTCTTAATGACATATATTGTAAACGACAAATGTATTAAATGTAAATTAATGGATTGTGTTGAAGTATGCCCTGTTGATTGTTTTTACGAGGGAAAAAATATGCTTGTAATTAAACCGGATGAGTGTATAGATTGTGGCGTTTGTGAGCCAGAATGTCCGGTTGATGCGATCAAAGCTGATACAGAGCCAGAAAGTAAAAAATGGATCGAAATTAACCAAAAATATTCAGAGATTTGGCCAAACATAAACGAGAAAAAAGATCCTCCACCGGATCATGAAAAATATAAAAATGAGCAAAATAAGTTTGAAAAATATTTTAAAGAAAACCTTTAAATCTAAGAATAAATCAAGTACGAAAAAAATCAAGAAGCCCAAGAAGGTTAAAAAAACCAAAAGCATATCCAAATCAACAAAAATTAAAAAAGTTATAAATGTAAAAAAGTCTGCAAAAACAATTATAAAAAAGAAAAATGAAAAATCTGATATTAAATCAGAAGGATTAAGAATTCCAAAGAACAATGAGTTAAAGCCAGAAATTAAAAAAGTTAAAAAACAAGAAACTGAAAAAAGAGATTATAAAATTAAAGATTTTGTAGTTTATCCTAAGCATGGCGTAGGTCAAATATCTGAGTTTAAAAAGATCAATATAGGTGGGATCGATGTAGAAACATACATAATAAAATTTGAAAAAGATAAAGCTAACGGTATGGTTCCAGTAAACAAACAATCTCATCTGAGACCGCTTGCTACAATTAATCAAGTAAATAAGTGTATTTCTATTTTAAAAAGTAAGCCTAAAATTAAAAGATCAATGTGGAGTAGACGTGCTCAAGAATACGAAGCAAAAATATCTTCAGGAAAAATTTATGAATTGGCTGAGGTTGTAAGAGATCTCAACAAAGGAGATGATTTAATGGTTGATCAGTCATATTCTGAAAGACAATTATTTGAAAAGGCCTATGAGAGAATTTTATCAGAATTTCAGATAATCCTTAATATTTCTCTAGAGGATACTCAAAAAAAATTAGATAAAGCACTAAAAAGAAATTTAAATCCTCAAAATAAACCAGAAATTAAAGAAGAGAAAAGTGAAACCTCTAAAATAAACAATGAAGACATCTCTGATGTAACGGAGCAGCAGTTAGAGGAATAAAAAAAAAACGCCCCTCACACGTAAATCGTTATGAGAAGCGTTTTTATTAAAGAATACTAAGTAATTATCTTCTTCTTCTTTTTTTAGCTTTTTTCTTAGCTTTTTTCTTAGCTTTCTTTGCTTTTTTTCTTCTCTTAGGCATCTTTAGCTCCCTTTTTAGTTAAACGAATCAATATGATTCGTAATTACCTTATTTTTATTTTTTTATGCACGTTATGTCAATTATTTAATTAAAATTAAAAGTTAAATTAAAAAAATTAAATAAAAAATTTTTAAAAATAATTTTGATGCACAAAAAGTTAATGTTTATGCGCTTTATAACCTAATATTTTAAGAATTTTAATAAAGTTTTTCTAAATCTTGTTTATATATTTCTAAAATTTTTTTTCTTTTTAATTTTAATGTAGGTGTCAACATTCCATTTTCAATTGTAAATTCTTCATTTATTAACTTAAATTTTTTAATTTTTTCTACTAATGATAAATTTTTATTTAAATTTTCTAAATAAAATTTGATCTCTTTTTCGTTTTCTATACTTTCACTTACAATTAACGCAACTAGATAAGTTTTTTTATCACCATAAACAAAGCTTTGTTTAATTTTTTCGTTGAGACATAACAAATTCTCAATTTTTGATGGTGAAATATTATCTCCACCAAGATTTACTATGATTTCTTTTTTTCTGTCGGTTATTTTTAAATTACCCTCTTTTGTAATTTCACCAATATCACCTGTATACAACCAGCCATCTTTTAAAATCTCATCAGTTTCTTTTTTCATATTCCAATAACCAAGCATTACATTCTCGCCTTTAACCAGAATTTCACCATCCTCTGCGATTTTCACCTCGTTTGTTTTAAAGGGGGGTCCTACCGTATCAATCTTTATTTTTCCAGGAATATTACAACTTACTACAGGGGATGCTTCGGTAAGGCCATAACCTTGCAAAGTTGGCAATCCAATAGAATTCAAAAATTCACCAATTTTTTGATCTAAAGCACCTCCTCCAGAAACAAAAGCCTTTAAATTTCCACCAAACTGATTTTTGATTTTTCTTCTTACTAATTTTTCACATAAAAAATTTATAATTATTTCCTTAAAGCTCATTCTCACATTATTTAGTTTTTTTATTCCAAGCAAAATTGTCAAAGATATTAATTTTTTTTTGAACCCTGTTTGTTTTGAAAAATTCATCGAAATCTTACTGTACAAATTTTGATAAAATCTTGGAACAGCAGTCATTATGGTTGGTTTAGCAACCAACATATTAGATAATAATTTTTCTAAACTTTCAGCATAATAAATTTTTGCTCCTAAGGTGATTTGAACAAATTGAACAGCATGCTCATATGAATGAGATAATGGTAGCCAGGTCAAAAAAACAGGTTCGCTATTTTTAGTTAATGAATTTAAAATCTCTTCTGCACCTTCACAATTAGATAAAATACCCCCATGACTAAGCATCACACCTTTAGGATTACCAGTTGTACCAGATGTGTAAATGATACAAGCAAGATCTTTTCTTTCAATATTTTTGTTGAATTTTAAATGATCTAAAGCTTTTTTTTTAGAATATTTTGTAAGGATATTTTCTATACTATCAATTTGGTCATTTATATTTTCTATCGATAAAACTTTTATTTTATTTGAAATAAATTTATTTATTTTTTTTAATTGAATATTATTTGAAACGATACAAATTTTTGGCTTACAGTCATTAATGATATACTCATAATCTTTTTCAGAGTAAGTTGTAAATAAAGGAACTGTTACCCCGCCAGCGTTCATAATGGCTATATCCGAAATAAGCCACTCAGGCCGATTTTCGGATAATAAAATACATCTATCTCCTTTAGATAAATTTTTTATTAAATACTCTGATAAAATTTGGATTTTTTCTACTACTTGTTCCCAGGTTATAAAATCATTCTTATTCTCTTTTAACCATTTTAAAAATGGCTTATCAGAAACAGACTTTAACTCATCATACTTTTTAAAAAAAAGTTCAACCAGACTGTTAATTTTACTTAATTCCATAATTTGGTGGGCGAAGAGAGAATCGAACTCTCACTTCTTACGAAACACGATTTTGAGTCGTGCGCGTCTACCAGTTCCGCCATTCGCCCTATTTTTTAATAATTTATTAAATAGTATAAGAACTAAAATTATATTAAAACCAAAAAATGTTTAAAAGTCTTTACAAAAAATGTTTGGATTTATCAGCCCACAAAAGTTCTAAATATTACTTAGCGATAGTCTCTTTTATTGAAAGTTCATTTTTTCCTATTCCTCCAGATGTAATGGTTATTCCGATGGTCATATCAAAAAAAAATGATTTTATTAAAATCTTTCTTATAACTACAATTTTTTCAGTTATGGGTGGTATGCTTGGCTATTTAATTGGGGCATCCTTTTTTGAATTCGGTACACACATTATAAATTTTTATGGTTATGAGGATAAATTATCGAATATTAAAGACAATTTAATTAATAGTGAGGGTTTTTATGCCTGGTTAGGAATACTTTTTTTAGCCGGTTTTACCCCTCTTCCTTATAAAGTTTTTACGATTGCAAGTGGTCTGATAGGTTTTAATTTTTTAATCTTTATTTTTATAAGTTTAATTTCAAGAGGATTAAGATTTTTTATTGTATCATATCTTTCCTATAAGTTTGGAGATTTATTTAATGAATTTATGAATAAGCATGGGTCAAAATGGTTTACAATAATCGGAATTTTGATTGTTATAATTGGATTATTAATTTATCTAATTTTTAAATCTCATGTTTAACCTTAAATTTGAAATTTACTTTAAAATAATTTTTCTGTTTAGTTTTACTGCATTAATTGGTGCATATTTTATTGAGTATGTTCTTGGCCATCAACCATGTAACCTATGTTTAATTGAGAGAATTCCTTATGGTTTAAGTATTATTTTAACATCTACAATATTAATATTAAAAAAAAATGAAAAATTTTTTATCGTATTGTTAATACTTACTTTTGTTTTTTCTTCCACAATTTCTTTATATCATTTAGGTATTGAGCAAGGCATTTTTCAAGAATCTGCTGTTTGTAGTGTTAAAGACTTTTCTGAGAATATAACGAAGGAGGATTTACTAAATCAATTAAGTAAAAGAATAATCAGCTGCAAAGATGTGACATTTAGAATTTTTGGATTTTCACTTACTACTATTAATATTGTAATTAGTTTATTATTTATTATAACGCTTTTAAAAATTTATACTAAATATGAAAAAAAAAAATAGTAAAGTTGAAGAGTTTATTAGAGTTGATCATGCAGGAGAGAGGGGTGCAGTAAAAATCTATGAAGGCCAGCTATTAGCTTTAAATACAATCGTAAAAGATGACAATCTAAAAAAAACAATTGAGGACATGAAGGTACATGAGGTTGAACATTGTCAATTTTTTGAAAATGAGATTAAAAAAAGAGATATTGAGCCAACAAAGTTTTTACCATTATGGGATCTTCTTGGGTTAGGCTTAGGTTTTGGTTCAACAATTCTTGGGAAAAAAGCAGCTATGCTATGTACTGCTTCTGTTGAAGAAGTTATCGACGAACATTATCAAGATCAGATAAATCAACTTGGTCCAGAGGAAAAAAATTTGAAGAAAAAAATTATTAAATTTAGGGAGGATGAACTTCATCACAAAGATATAGCTTATGAAAAAGGTGCAACAAAAAAAGGGTTTTATTCAATTATGGATAAAATAATAAAAACTGGATCAAAGATTGCAATCCGTATTTCAGAAAAAGTTTAAATTTTAAGCTTCCAACTCAACATCCCAGTACAAATAATCCATCCAGCTTTTATGTAAGTAATTTGGAGGAAAATTTTTTCCATTACGATGTAAATCTTCTGTCGTAGGTCGATAGGGATAGCTCGATAATTTCATTCCAGATTTTTTTAGTAATTTTCCACCTTTTTTTACATTACACGCTGAACATGCTGTAACAACGTTATCCCAATTCGTTTCACCCCCCTTAGATCTAGGCAATAAATGGTCAAAGGTAAGCTCTTCCCCACTCCCACAATATTGACATGAAAACTTATCTCTAAGAAAAACGTTAAATCTTGTAAAACTTGGTTGTGATTGTGGAACTATATAATCTTTCAATGCAATAACGCTTGGCAGTTGCATATTAAATGACGGACTTCTTACTACTCTGTCATAAGTGCTTACTATAATTACTCTATCTAAAAATACAGATTTAACAGTATCCTGCCAAGACCATAGGGATAAGGGATAATAACTTAAAGGCCTATAATCCGCATTTAATACTAATGCTGGGCATTTTTCTAAAGAAACATTTCTTTCAATAAAATTATTCATTAAGAAAACATAACTTATTAAAAAAATATTTCAATCTTTAGGCAAGATTAAATTTTTTGAGAATATAATTTAATGCTATACTTGATGCCTGAATCGGAATATGATGGTCGCAGCCTTTAATTAAATGAGTTTCAATTTGTATGTCATTCCTTATAAAAAAATCTTTTGCTTCAAGCAAAAAGTTGGCTGGAACTACTTGATCTAAATCACCATGGATCAACAATGTATTTGTAGAAGCTTTTTTTCTATTTTTTAAATTTTCCTGATTTATGATTTTTCCAGAAAAACCAATTATGCTATTATATTCTCGGTCAGAAGTTAAGCCTAGATTAATAGCCATCATACAACCTTGGCTAAATCCTGATAAACAAATTTTATCATTTTCTAAATCAAATTCCTCTTTTATTTCAATTATAAATTTATTTAATATTTTTTCAGCTTTTATGGACTCATCTAAAATATAACTTGAGTCATTTTTTGTTAGATCAAACCACTGAAAGCCTGATGGATTAATTTGACATGTCTCATGACCGTCAGGACAAATAAATATAGTATTTGGTAAATATCTTTTCCAATTTAATGAGAGCATACTTATATCTTTACCATCTCCACCATAGCCGTGTAGTAAAATTATCGCATTTTTAATTTCCAAATTATTTTCTGGTCTAATAATTGTTGAATTTAGGCAAAATGTCATATCATATAATTTATGTTTTTTTATCTTAAAAACAGATTACAATCTTATAATATATGATTTCTGGAGTATTAGTAAAAGTAATATCATTAGCTTTATTAATGGCAGTTGGAATAGTCCTAATCCTTGGAGTCGGAACTTTATTCAAAGGAGGCAAAACAAGCAAAAAATATTCCAACAAATTAATGCAGTTAAGGGTATTGTTACAATTTATTGCTGTTATAGCATTGGTGACTTTTGCGTACTTTTTTAAAAATTAATTAAAATTACTTAACCATTTTATAAATTCCTCGTTTTCAAAATTTATTGATCCAACAATTCTCGCAAACTCAAATCCATCTTTATTTAATAAAATTGTGGTAGGTATACCTCTTAAACCAAATTTTTTGGCCAGAGTTATTGGTGAGTCAAAATATGTATCTAAATTTTTAATTTTAAGGTCATTAAAAAAATTTATGGCTTTTTCTTCACTTTCTTGACCAACATTTATAGGAAATATCTTTAAATTATCTAAACTGGCTTTTTCATCTAATAAATCTAAAGAAGGCATTTCTTCTTTACAAGGGGCACACCAAGTTGCCCAAAAATTCAGCAAAATTAATTTTCCTTTAAAATCCTTTAAGTTTATCTGCTCTTTTTTAGAGTCGAGGAATGTTAAATCATCATATTTCTTTAATTCTTTGTTGATAACAAGATTTTTTATATTAGTTATCTCGTTTGCAACCGAATTAGAAATTAAAATGATAAATATTATTAAAATTCTCATGCTAAAAAGGTATAATTAATTATCATGGCAAAAAATAAAAACAACCAGGCAATATGGAGCGCTAGAATCAAGGCAAACACTTCATCAATTTTTCAAAAAGCTGGTAGTTCTATAAATATAGATAAAAGACTATACAAAGAAGATATAGCTGCATCTATAGCACACGTAGAAATGTTATTCAGGCAAAAAATAATTTCTTTTAAAATTAAGAATAAAATTGTTTATGGTCTTAATAAGATTGAAAAGGAAATTTCCAAAAAGAAATTTCAATTTAATGAAAAATACGAGGATATTCATTTAAATATTGAAAAAAGACTTTTTCAAATTATTGGAGATGAAGCAGGCTATTTGCATATAGCAAGATCAAGAAATGATCAGGTAATTACAGATTTTAAAATTTGGATCAGATCTGCTTCAAAAAAAATTATAGTTAGAATAGATAGCATAATTAAAAATTCAATAAAGTTAGCCGAAAAAAATGTAGATACTATCATGCCTGGTTTCACGCATCTCAAAAATGCTCAGGCAATTTCGTTTGCACATTACATAATGGCTTATATTGAAATGTTTGAGAGAGATAAAAAAAGATTTTCTAATAATTTAGAAAATTTGAGTGAAAATCCTTTAGGTGCTGCTGCGCTCACAGGAACATCCTTTAATATCGATAGAAATTATACTACAAAAAAATTAGGCTTTAAGAAACCAACAAAAAACTCAATCGATACAGTTTCTGATAGAGATTTTGTTTTAGATTTTTTATTTAGTGTATCTATCTGTTCTATGCATATCTCTAGAATTGCCGAGGAGCTCATTATATGGAACTCAGATGGCTTCAAACTAATAAATTTATCTGACAAAGTAGTTACTGGCTCATCAATAATGCCTCAAAAGAAAAATCCAGATCTTTTAGAATTCATAAGAGGAAAATCAGGACTTTCTTATGGAAATCTCTTTGCTATGCTTACAATTTTGAAAGGCTTGCCATTATCCTATTTTAAAGATCTTCAGGATGATAAAGAAATAATTTTTAAATCGTTTGATACCTTGTCTGATTGTTTAAAAATATTTGATGAAATTCTCAAAAACTTAAGCCCCAACAAGAAGAGAATGTTGGAACTCGCAAACTATGGTTATATTACCGCTACGGATTTAGCTGATTACCTTGTCACAAATCATTCAGTGCCTTTTAGAAAAGCTTATCAGAAAACTGCAAAAATAGTTAATTTTGCAGAAAAGAAAAAGAGAAGACTCGATGAATTAACTTTAGAAGAATTAAGAATGATTGAGCCAAAACTAACAAAAGATGTTTTAAAAGTATTTGATTTGAAGAATTCTATAAAAACAAAAAAATCATATGGTGGAACATCTTTTGTAAATATAAAAAAAATGATAATGAACTATAAAAAACAAAAATGATAAAAAAATTATTTTTAACTCTAATATTTATAAATTTTTTGATTTCATGTGGAAAAAAAAGTGACCCAGAATATAAAGAGTCATTAGATAGAACTATAATTCAAAATAAAATTATAAAAAAATCTTAATGAAATATTTGAAAAAAAAACTCACTATTGAAAATGTTAAAGTGAATTATATAGCTAATAAATATGGTACACCTACGTATTGCTATTCTCACTCAGAATTAAAAAAGAATATTGATAACTTCAAAAATAGTTTTAAGTCTTTTTCTCCTCTGATATGCTTTGCAGTTAAGTCAAACACTAATATCAATTTAATTAGAGAAATTAAAAAATTTGGTCTAGGTGCTGATGTGGTATCTATGGGAGAATTAATGATGGCTATTAAAGCTGGAATTAACCCAAAAAAAATAGTCTTTTCTGGAGTTGGCAAAACTTTCGATGAAATTAATTATGCTATAAATAAAAAAATTTTTTTAATTAATGCTGAGTCAGAAAGTGAAATTAAACAAATTGAAAAAATTGCAAAATTAAAAAAAAAGAAAATAAAAATAGGCATTAGATTAAATCCCAATACTGATGCAAAAACTTTAAGTCAAATCTCCACAGGTAAGAAGGAAAATAAATTTGGAGTTAATAGCAAAACTTTTATCAGAATTATAAATAATTATAAAAATTCAAAAAATATTGAATTAAAATGTTTAAGTGTTCATATTGGAAGTCAAATTCTCGATCACAAACCTTATGAAAAAATGATTAAGTCTATTTCTGAAATACTTAAAAAAATTAAATACAAATTTGAGTATATAGATCTCGGTGGTGGTATGGGAATTTCTTATAATAACCAACAAAAAAAACTAAATTATAAAAAATATTACTTAGCAATTAAAAAATTCTTAAATAAATACAAATCTAAAATAATATTTGAACCTGGCAGATCTATAATAGGAAATACTGGTATTTTAATTACTAAAATAATATATATTAAAAAAAGCGGGAAAAAAAAATTCATTATTTTAGACGCTGCTATGAATGATTTAATGAGACCAGCTCTATACGGTGCAATTCATAAAATAATGCCTTCATTAAAAAGAAATAAAATATCTAATGAAAATCATGAATTTGTTGGACCAATTTGTGAGAGTACAGATAGTTTTTTAAATTTAAAAAAATTCCAAGAATTGAGAGAAGATGAGATAATTGTAATATGCGATGTAGGTGCATACGGTATGTCTCTAAGCTCTAATTATAACTTGAGACCAAAACCAATCGAATTACTGATAAAGGGATCTAAAATTAAGGTTATTAAAAAGCGACAAAGGCATAAAGATTTTATTTAGCTTTTGAAAGATGATTAGAAACTTTTTATTTTCAACTTTCTTTTTTAGTGGAGTATTAATAATCTCGATAATTTTTTTACCGTCATTTTTTTTTCCTCAAAAAATAGCTTTATATGGTGGCAAAATAATGGGTTATTGGACGGGTATTTGTTTAAGATTTTTTTTGAATACAAAAATTGAGGTAAAAGGAAGGGAAAATATTATTAAAAGTGAAAAATTTTTTATAGCTGCATCTCACCAATCCATGTTCGAAACTTTTTACTTGCAGACTATATTTAATTCTCCAATTTTTATTCTCAAAAAAGAACTAACTTATATTCCTATTTTTGGTTGGTATTTAATAAAAATTGGATCTATTTCAATTAAAAGAAATAAGATTTCTAAAGATAATTTAGATTTTTTTGGTAATATTTCTGAAAAATTAATAAATACTGAAAGGCCACTAATAATCTTTCCACAAGGAACGAGGGTTTTACCCGATGAACGTCCACCTTTTAAGAAAGGTGTATCAAGGATTTATGAGGAATTAAAGATTGCATGCCAACCAGTTGCGATCAATTCAGGGTATGTTTGGCCAAAGGAAGGAATTAAAAATAAAAAAAGAACAATAACAATTTCAATTTTAAAACCCATACACTCCGGTATACCTAAAGATGAGTTTTTAAAACATTTAGAAAACTGCATTTACACAGAGCTCAATTTACTTTGCTAACCTTTCATTGGCATAACAACAAATATACTATTAAAATCACCAGGATCTTTAATCAACGCAGGTGAGCCACTGTCATTAAAATATATTTCAACTTTCTCTCCATCTAATTGAGATGCAATATCAATCAAATATCTCGAATTAAAACTTATTTCTAAGTCATGATCAAATTTTACCGATAATGTTTCTTTACCGTCTCCACTATTTGTATTATTTACCGACAAATTTAAAACATCTTTTTCTAAACTAAATTTTACTCCATCCTTTTTGTCTAGTGAAACCGAGGCTACTCTATCAACCGAATTTAAAAAAAGTTTTAAGTCTATTTCTAACTTTTTTTGATTATTTTTTGGTATGACCTGTATATAATTAGGAAATTTTCCATCAATCAACTTTGATATTAAAACACTGTTATTTAATTCAAATTTAATTTTTGATTTAACATTAGAAATTTTTACATCACCATCATAATTATCTAATAAAGAGCATAATTGAAAAATAGTTTTTTTTGGTAATATTATAGGTTCGAAAGCTATATCTTTATCTAATCTAATTTTAGATATTGACATCCTATGGCTATCAGTTGCTGCTGCTGTTAAATAATTTTTATCTTCAAAATCTGTTTTATGAATATAAATGCCACTTAAATAATGTCTTGTTTCATCATTTGAAATAGAAAATTTACATTTATTTAAAAGTTTAAGAAGTTGTTTGGATTTGATAACAAAAACATCTTGATTAAAGTCCTCCCCAGTTACTGGAAATTCTGAGGCACTCATACAATTAAGATTGAAATTAGACTTTTCTGATTGCAAGTTTAATTTACTCTTTTCATTAAGTGTTAGATTAATTTTTTTTCCAGAAGAAAGTTTTCTTACAATATCATACAATGTAGATGAAGTTGTTGTGGTTGTTCCTTCCTCTAGAACTTCGACATTTTTTATCTGATGAATAAATATTAAATCTAAATCAGTAGCTGTCACTGTGAGATTTGAGCTTTGAGCATTCAATAGTATGTTTGATAAAATCGGAAGTGTGCTCCTTTTTTCTATTACCCCTTGACAATAATTTAAAGCTTGCTGAAAATCTTGTTGATTTACATTAAATTTCATCTTCAATATTGTTATATAATATTTGATTTTTTAATTTATTTATATTCTCTACCATCGTCAGGTCTTTTTCCTTCAACTTTTCGATGGTTTTAACGGAATGAATTATTGTTGTATGATCTCTATTGGAGAATTCTCTTCCAATCTCAGGGAGTGATTTTGAGGTCAAAATTTTTGTTAAATAAATTCCTATTTGTCTAGGTCTTACTAAATATCTAGATCTTCTGGACGATAACATTTCGTTCTTACTAATTTTAAAAAATTTACAAACTAACGTCTGTATGAGATCTATTGTGACTTTATTCTCATTTAGATTTAGCAAGTCTTTTAAGACAACTTTGGTCTCCGAAAGATTTGGAGCTTTAGTATAGATTCTTGAAAAAGAGAAAATTCTATTTATTGCTCCTACTAATTCTCTTATGCTAGCAGTAATTTCTTTGCTAATAAAATCCTCAATTTCTTTGGAAATTTTTACTTCATCAGAATATAAATTGTTAAATTCCTCAATTTTTTTTGAAACAATTTTTTTTCTAAGCTCGTAATCTGGTTTCTGTATATCAACAACTAAACCACCAGAAAACCTTGATTTAATTCTTTCTTGAATCCTTGATAACCTATTTGGTGGTCTATCTGCAGAAACAATAATCTTTGATCCCTTTTCTTTCAAAGCATTAAATGTGTGAAAAAACTCCTCCTGCATTGCTTCTTTACCATTCATAAACTGAATATCATCAATTAACAAAACATTAGTATTTCTGAAATATTCTTTGAACTTTACCATATCATTAGATTTTATTGACTTAACAAATTGATACATAAATCTTTCTGCTGAAATGAACATTACTGTATTATTTTTTTTTAATTTAAAACCAATAGAGTTTAAAAGATGTGTTTTACCCATCCCAACACCTCCATAAATATAAAGAGGATTATAATTTGAAACATTTTCTGAAACTTTTAGTGAAGCTTCAAAAGCTAACTTGTTACTAGATCCTGTTATAAAATTTTCAAATGTTTTATTTGGGTCAATTCGATTGTATTGAAGATAAGATTCTTTTATAAAAGAAATATTTTCTCTTTTTTTAGATTGATTATAGTTTTTATCTTTTTGCTGGTTTTTTAAATTTTGTGAGTCAATTCTAAACTCTATTCTAATGATTTCTTTCTTGTGGTTTTTTAAAGACTGTAGAATTTGATCTAAATACCTAGAAGTAATCCAGTCTCTTATAAATCTTGTAGGAACAGATAATAAAACGTAGTTATGAAATTCCTCTACAAAGACAATCTTTTTAAGCCAACTTTCATAAATATCCATGCCTAATTTGTTTTTCATATCTGCTCGAATCATTTCCCAATCCAATTTTTCAGATTTCAAATTAGATAACTTATTTTCTGTAAATGTATTATTCATTTTTGAGGAAATATTAGTTACAACTATTCATAAGTTTATTGCAACAAATAATTAGAAAAAAAATCAAAAAAATAAAATCTAGGATTGTGTTTTTTTTTATCTTTTCGAAAAAATTCTTTGACAAATAAAAATTTTATGTATCAAAATTTATAAAATTATTATTTGCAAAAAATATATTAAAAATTTACTAAATCAAAATCTTGTGAATTAAAAAAATTAAAACATACATAGGGTGTATGCCTTAAGTTGAATCAACCAGTAATATACAAATTAAATTAAATTAATTTTTTTTGAAATTCTTGAGACGTTTCTTGAAGCGTTTTGTTTTTTTATTATACCAGTCTTAGCAATTTTCATTAATTCTGAATTCAACTTGGGTAAGAATTTTAGTGCTTCTGACTTTTTTTTACTATCAATTAAAAGATTCATCTTTTTTAATGCATTCTTATACCTGCTTTTTCTAGCTCTATTAACTGCAGTTTGTCTTGAGATTCTTCTAATTTTTTTAATTGCTGATTTTGTGTTAGCCATATGCGCAGGGGTATAGCTCGAGAATTAATTTTGGTCAACGAAATAATCATAATTTTTGACAGATATTACAAAAAAAAGAGGACCTATTAGAAATTTTTTTTTTTTGAATAACTCCTTTACAATAAGAACGCTTACACTTTAACCCATTTCTTTCATAAACTTTAAAATTTTTTTGAAAACTTCCTGATTTGCCATCTGTATTTTTAAAATCCCTAATACTAGATCCTCCTTGTCCAATTGCATCAATCAAAACCTTTTTAGAATTTAGTATTATCTTTTCACAATCCTTTTTATTCAATAAAGATACTTTTTTCTCTGGATTTATATTGCTTAAAAATAAAATTTCACTTGCATAGATATTGCCTATACCAGATACGAAAAATTGGTCTAATAAAAAATTCTTAATATTTTTTTTTTTACCCTTAAAAAAAGGAAAAACATAATTTAAATTAAATTCATTTTGTAAAGGTTCAGGTCCAAGTTTAGAAAATCTCTCTTCTAAAATTTCTATATCTTCTGCAATCTCAAAAAAACCAAATCTTCTAGGATCATTATAGACAATCTTAAAATTTTCAAAAAATATCTCTACATGATTATGTTTTTTTGGTAACTGAGGAGAATTATAAAAACTAGTATTGGTCACTATACTCTTTTTATAATTATCAACTAGATGAATTGTTCCTGACATACCTAGATGTAATAGACAGTAACTATGATTTGATAGGCAAATAATAATATATTTGGAGAATCTTTTAACTTCTATTATTTTTTTTCCAGTAAGGTATTTAGCAAAATTTATTGGTATCTTTGATCTCAGATTTCTATTTCTAATTAATACTTTTTTAACCACTTTTTGTTTTATTTTTTTATTTAGTGATTGTCTTACTATTTCTACTTCTGGTAATTCTGGCATTTATTACTATATTGAATATATATTTTTGAATTATGCAACAATATCTACAAAATAAAAAAGGTTTAGTCCAAAATGTTTTTGATCAAGTTTATGATCGTTATGATCTAATGAATGATTTTATGTCATTGGGTGTTCATAGGTTGTGGAAAAAAAATCTAATTAATATGATGAATCCATCATTAAATCAAAATTTGATCGATGTTGCGTGTGGCACAGGAGATATTGCAAAACTATTTCTTAAATGTGTGAATGAAACCTCCCAAGTTACATGTGTTGATCCAAACAGAGGAATGATCAGTAAAGGAAAAGAAAAATTATCAAAATTTAAAAATATAAATTGGATTATTTCCCAAGCAGAAAATATCCCGTTGTCAGACAATCTATTCGACTTTTATACAATAAGCTTTGGTTTAAGAAATACTGCTAAAATAAACAATGCAATATCTGAGGCTTATAGAGTTTTAAAACCTGGAGGACGTTTTTTATGCTTAGAATTTTCGAAAATCCAAAATACTAACTTTGAAAAAATTTACAAAAATTACTCTAAGCTTATTCCCACTCTTGGAAAATTAGTTGTTGGTGAAAAACAGCCCTATGAATATTTAATAAAAAGTATTGAAAATTTTTTAAATCAAGAAGAATTAATTGACTTAATGGTAAGGAATAATTTTAAAAAATGCACATATAGAAATTTATCTGGGGGAATTGTTTCTATTCATAGTGGGTGGAAAATCTAATGATAAAAAAATTTGTTATTCTTTTTAAACTTGGACGAAAAGTAGCCAATTCTGATATTTTAAATATTGTATCAAAATTTAAAGAACCACCTTTAGCCATTAAGATTTTATTTAAAATATTATCTTTTTCTTTTTTACCAAAGAAGCAAATAGATTTAAATAAAGATGAGGGAGAGAGATTATCTAACTCATTGGAGTCGATGGGTACAACATTTATAAAACTTGGTCAGTTTTTAGCTACAAGGCCAGATATTATTGGCGAAGAACTTTCAAAAAGACTTGAAAGCCTTCAAGATAAACTCCCTCCTTTTTCTTTGTTAGAAGCAAAAGAAATTATTAAAAATGATCTAGGCGATGAAGCTTACGACACTATTATTAATTTAAGTGAACCAGTTGCAGCAGCCTCTATTGCGCAAGTACATAAAGCACAAATAAATGATAATGGGGTTCTAAAAGATGTTGCCATTAAAATTCTAAGACCAAATATTAAAAAAATATTTAATGAAGAAATAGATGCAATGATGCTTTTTGCTTTTCTAATTGAGTCATTTATAAAAAAAACAAAAAGATTAAAATTAGTTGAGGTAGTTTTTTTGTTAAAGGAAATCACAAATTTAGAAATGGATCTAAGATTTGAAGCCGCTGCAGCAAATGAATATGCCGAGAATACAAAAAATGATGCTGGATTTAGAGTTCCACAGATTTATTGGAATTACACTAGTGAAAACGTTATGACTTTAGATTGGGTTGATGGAATATCTATTAGGGAGACACAACAACTAAAGAATAAAGAGTTTAATACAGAAAAACTAGCAGAGGACATTATCCAAAACTTTCTAAGACATGCCATTAGGGATGGTTTTTTTCATGCTGACATGCACCAAGGTAATATTTTTATAGACAACGATGGCCAGATTGTTCCAATTGATTTCGGGATAATGGGACGATTAGACAAAATGAGTAAAAGGTTTTTAGCTGAAATACTATTTGGTTTTATTCAGAGAGATTATCGCAAGGTTGCAGAAGTGCATTTAATTGCTGGTCTTGTACCTAAGGCAGTACCAATAGACGATCTTGCACAAGCACTAAGATCTATTGGAGAACCAATTTTTGGTCAAGCGGTAAAGGACATCTCTGGAGGTAAATTGTTAAAACAACTCTTTGATGTCACCGAAAAATTTAATATGCAAACCCAACCACAGCTTTTAATGCTTCAAAAAACCATGGTTGTAGTGGAGGGTGTTGCGAGAAAATTGAACCCTAACACAAATATTTGGACCACTTCAAAACCAGTTCTTGAAAGTTGGCTGAGAGAGACAAAAGATCCAATGACAAAATTAAATGAGACATTACAAAATACATCAGAAGTAATTAAAAGGTTACCTGAATTTCCTGAAATTATGGATAAAGCTAATCAGGCTCTTACTTATTTAGCAAGCGGACAAATTCCTCAAAACTCAAACTCATATACTGCTTTGAATACTCAAAAATCAGAAATGATTGCTTTTAGAAATCAATCTATTATTAGTATATTAGTTCTTGTAATTTTGGGCCTTTTAATATTTTAATTTAGACGATGAAAGATTTATTAAATAAAAGAATTCTTTTTATAATATGTGGTGGTATTTCAGCCTACAAAAGTCTTGAAATAATAAGGATGTTTAAAAATCATAACGCTCAAATAAAAACAATTCTTACAAAAAATGCTAAGGAATTTGTGACGCCATTGTCTGTAGCTTCCTTATCTAAAGGTAAAGTCTATGATGATTTATTTAGTTTAGAAAATGAGGCAGAAATGGATCATATTTCTCTTTCTAGATGGGCCGATGTAATAATCATCGCTCCAGCAACCGCTAACACTATCTCTAAACTTAGCCAAGGTAGTTCAGATGATTTAGCCTCTACAGTTACATTAGCATCTAATAAACAAGTTTTTTTAGCTCCAGCAATGAATGTAAGAATGTGGGAACACAAATCTACACAAATTAATTTAAAAAAATTGAAAAGCTTTGGCTATAAAATTATAGGCCCTGAAATAGGCGATATGGCCTGTGGCGAATATGGTAAAGGTAAAATGTCTGATCCTTTAGTTATATATAAGGAAATTCAGAATTTTCTATTTAACAAAATTAAAAATAATAAATTTAAGGCATTGGTGACCGCAGGTCCAACGAATGAGTATATAGATCCTGTAAGATTTATTACAAATAAATCAAGCGGTCGACAAGGTTATGAAATTGCTAAATCCCTCCATAAAAGGGGCTTTGATACAACGCTAATATCTGGACCAACAAACCTAAGAGTTGATGAAGATATTAAATTAATCAAGGTTGAAACAGCAGAAGAAATGTTCAAAGCAACTCAAAAAAGCCTACCAACAGATATAGCTATATTTGCTGCTGCAGTTGCTGATTTTAAACTAAGGGATAAACAAAAGGAGAAAATTAAAAAAATTGAAAATTTAACATTAAATTTAGAAAAAAATATCGACATTTTGAATTATATATCCAATCATAATTTTATGAGGCCAAAAATTGTTGTGGGTTTTGCCGCTGAAACATCAAATTTAGAAAAAAATGCAGCTGAAAAATTAAAAAATAAAAATTGTGATTGGATAATTGCTAATGATGTTTCAAAAGATGAAAGTGGTTTTAATACTGAGCATAATGAAATTACAATTTTCTACAAGGACAAAAAAATGAAAACAGAAAAAATTTCATTAAGAAAAAAATCGGAGATATCTGAAGAAATTGTAGATAGAATAGTTGCACAGATAAATTAATGGTTAAAGTTTTAATTAAAAAACTTGATCCAACTGTACAATTACCTGAATACAAAACCAATGGAGCATCAGGTGTTGACTTAACAGCATTTATTAAAGAAACCATTAACCTAAAACCTAAAAAATCTGTTTTAGTTCCTACAGGATTATCTGTGGCTTTCTCTGAGGATTTTGAAATTCAAATAAGACCAAGATCAGGCTTAGCAGCCAAAAAAAATATAAGTGTTTTGAATACTCCTGGAACAATTGATAGTGACTACAGAGGAGAAATAAAAGTCATTATTTATAATCATGGTAATGAAAATTTCTTGATAAGTAATGGTGATAGAATTGCTCAAATGATATTAACACCTGTATTAAAGATGGAATTAGAAGAAGTAAATAATTTACCTGAATCTATGAGAGGAGAAGGTGGGTTTGGCTCTACAGGTAAATGAGTATCAAATTAAATAAATATCAAATAGAAAGATTTTCAAGACAGATTGTCTTAAAAGACATTGGAGTCCTAGGCCAAAAAAAAATAATTAAAGCTAAAGTTTTGATCGTTGGCATGGGTGGTTTAGGATGCCCAGCAGCTGAATTTTTAACAAGAGCGGGTGTAGGGTCATTAGGTATTATTGATCCTGATGATGTAGATTTGTCAAATATTCATCGACAAAGTCTTTTTAATTCTGAAGATTTGAAAAAATCAAAAGTTTTAGCAGCAAAAAAAAAACTAAAAAAAATCAACCCAAAAACTGATATTAATTGTTACAAAGTTAAGCTAAATAAAAAAAATTGTTCAAATATTATTAAAAAATATAATTTTGTTATAGATGGCTCAGATAATTTTCAAACTAAACTTTTAATTAACGATTTTTGTAAAAAATTTAGAAAATTTTTAGTTACAGGTGCAATTAGTAAGTTTGATGGACATATTTTTACATTTAATTTCAAAAAGATAGGAACGCCATGTATAAGGAGTTTTTTTCAAGAGGACGAGGTTTTTGAAAATACATTAAATTGTGAATATGACGGAGTTTTAGGGACTGTTGCTGGTATTGTTGGTATTTTCCAAGCAAACGAAATTTTAAAAAAAATTTTAAGTATTGGAAAGGATTTAAATGGTTACATTTTAATTTTAGACTTACTGAATTTAAATTTTAGAAAAGTAAAATTAAACAAATCTAAAAATGTTTTATAAGATATCTATAATTATTACCTCATTGATTTTTTTTTCAACAGCACTATCAGAAGAAGTATTTCTTTCATTAAAAAAAAATAAGGTAAATGTAAGATATGGCCCAAGCTTTGAGTCTCCTGTTAAATTTGTTTACAAGAAAATAGATTTACCCATAAAACAGATTGATAAAAAAGAAAATTGGAGAAGAATTATAGATTTTAAAAATAATAGTGGATGGATTCATTCCTCACAATTAAAACCTATCAATTCCACTATTTCCTTAAACGACAAAATCTTATTTAACAAACCAACAATCTTTTCAAAACCTGTTGCGAAAATTAAAAAAGGGAGAGTTTTAACAGTTCAAAATTGTCAAATTAATTGGTGCAAAATTAAAACTGATAGTTTTAAGGGATGGATAAAAAATAAAAATTTATGGGGAGAAGTAAAATAAACTTCTACTTAAATAAAATTTAATTACTTTTGTTGAACGCAGATATCTTTAATTACTGGGGTATTTGCACAATCTCCACATTTAGTTTTTTGGACTATGCATCCATCATCAAGAATTTCTACATCAACAACTTTATCACACTTAGAACAAGTTGATGAAATAGTTAATCCACATTTTTTACAGTTGTAATTTTCAATATGCATGATGATAAATTAACTATCATAAAAATGAATTCAATTAAAAAACTTGAGAATAATTATCATTAGCACATTTTTTTTGAGAATGATAACTAGTATCAAACTTTATCTTATGAAAAATTTATTTATTTTTAGATTTACTCGCCCACCATTTATCTAAAATAAAATACCAAATAGAATTTGCAATTGGCTCTACTATTGCGTCTGTAAGTGCAATCATGAATGAAACATCGGCTACTAACATTAAAACAGTTATAGCTATCGCAAAGTGTCCAATTGTATAAATAATGGTTCTTAAAATTGAACCTCTATTGTTTAAATAAATTTGTCCAGCAGCTTTGAATATACCACTAGTTATTTCCATTATCTTTTAAACGGACTTTCAAGTACACATGCAACTAAGTGTACTCTAGCCTGTTCTCCACCATTAAAAAAATTATGATATTTTGTATTATTAGTTATCCACACTTTACCATCTGCTGGAAGGTGTTTTGCTACATTCTCGATAACCATTGAACAACCTTTATTAGTTATTATAGGCACATGTAGTCTGCATTCAGGATCTTTATGCCAACTTAAAGTTGATCTTGGTTCTTTTAACAAAAGTCTTACTCTACCCAATTTAAATTTATTTCTCAATGTATCGTAAACTTCTTTAAAATAAGTATTTTCAAATTCAGGAACTAATTGAGTATATTTAGACTCATCTATGTCGACGTCCCTACAAACCTCTTTTCCAGTTTCGTCTGCAATTGTCCAATATTTTCCTCTTATATTATTTCCTTCGATAGAACTTTTATCATTCGGAATTTGGTTCAAAGAAATAGCACCAAAATGTGTAACACCAGGAGAATTAAATTTTTTATCTTTTAAAATTTTATCTAAATCATCTCTTAGTCTTGAAATATCAAAATTAAGGTTAGGTACCTCATAAAAGTCTTCAAAATTTGTTGTTACCATACTTCTATCTCATATTTAAAGTTTAATTCAATTTCAAATCAAATCGATCAGAATTCATTACTTTAACCCACGCGGCAATAAAATCTTTTACAAACTTATCACCTGAATCTTCGCACGCATAAACTTCTGCTAAAGCTCTTAATTGAGAATTTGAACCAAAAATCAAATCTACTCTTGTTGCCTTCCATTTAGTTTTTTGAGTTTTTCTATCTTTTCCAATAAAAGTTTGCTCCGATTTATCCTCTTCTTTCCAAGTGATATTCATATCTAAAAGATTTATAAAATAATCGTTAGTAAGATAACTAGGTCTGTTGGTAAAAACACCATGCTTTGAACCGTCAAAGTTTGTATTTAATACTCTCATTCCGCCTATAAGCACAGTCATTTCTGGTGCGGTTAAACCCATCAGTTGAGCCTTATCAATTAGTTTCTCCTCTGCAGAAACGTTTGAAATTCCGCCATTGAGATAGTTTCTAAAACCATCTGCTTGTGGTTCTAAAAGGCCAAATGAATTAATATCAGTCTGATCTTGTCTAGCATCTCCTCTGCCTGCTAAAAATGGAACTTGAACTTTGTAACCAGCTTTTTTTGCAGCCATTTCAATACCTACACCACCAGCTAATACAATTAAGTCAGCCATCGAAACACTTTTATTTTTATTATCAAATTTAGTTTTGATTTTTTTTAAAGCTTGAATTACAGCTGATAATTTCTTTGGGTTGTTCGCCTTCCAATTTTTTTGTGGTTCTAACATTATTCTTGCACCATTAGCACCACCTCTTTTATCAGATCCTCTGAATGTAGATGCTGAAGCCCATGCAGTAGATACTAAATCTGAAATTGATATTTTTGATTTAAGGATTTTATTCTTTAGATCTTTGATATCTTTTGATTTAAGTTTATATCTAGGTTTGTCAATTGGGTCCTGCCAAATTAGTTGTTCTTTTGGAACCTCACTTCCAAGGTAGCAAACTCTTGGTCCCATGTCTCTGTGAGTTAATTTAAACCAAGCTCTCGCAAAAGCATCATGAAACTCTTTTGGATTTTGATGAAAATGTTTTGTAATAGGTCCATAACTTGGATCAACTTTCATAGAGATGTCCGTTGTTTGCATCATTGGTGGATGGAGCACACCTTTCTGATGAGCATCAGGAACCATTTTAATCTCTTGGCCATTTTTCTTAGGCGTCCATTGATGAGCTCCAGCTGGGCTCTTTGTAAGCTCCCATTCATGTCCATATAAACAATCTAAATAACCCATGTCCCATTTAATTGGATTTTGAGTCCAAGCACCCTCGATACCACTGCTTATTGTATCAACACCTTTTCCCGATTTGTATCCACTATTCCATCCAGTTGACTGATCTTGAAGTTTTGATGCTTCAGGATCAGGACCTTTAAATGACTCAGAAGCTGCTCCATGGGATTTTCCGAATGTATGTCCTCCAGCAACTAATGCAGCTGTCTCATAATCATTCATGGCCATTCTACCAAATGTCTCTCTAATATCGTGGGCTGCAAGTTTTGGATCAGGGTTGGCGTCAGGTCCTTGCGGATTAACATATATTAAACCCATATGTGAAGCTCCTAACGGTTGTTCTAAATCTCTCTCTCCGCTATATCTTTCAACACCCAGCATTTCTTTTTCTGAGCCCCAATAAATATCATCTTCTGGCTCCCAGATATCAGTTCTACCAGCTCCAAAACCAAATGTTTTAAAACCCATTGAGTCTAATGCTACGTTTCCAACAAGTATAAATAAATCTGCCCAAGAAATTTTTCTTCCATACTTCTTTTTAATAGGCCATAAGAGCAATCTAGCTTTATCTAAATTAACATTATCTGGCCAAGAGTTAAGTGGTGCAAATCTCTGATTTCCTGTTCCAGCTCCACCTCTACCATCTCCAGTTCTATAAGTTCCTGCAGCATGCCAGGCTAATCTGATAAAAAGTGGACCGTAATGACCATAATCAGCTGGCCACCACTCTTGTGAGTCAGTCATTAATTTTTTTAAATCTTTTTTTAATGCTTTGTAATTAAGCTTTTTGAATTCTTTAGCATAACTAAATTTTCTATCCATAGGGTTTGATAGATTTGAATGCTGACTAAGAATTTTAAGATTTAAACTGTTCGGCCAAAAATCTCGTACAGTTTGTCCTCTTCCAGCAGAGAACTTTGCTGGTGTTCCAGCTCCAGTAAATGGAC
Source organism: uncultured Pelagibacteraceae bacterium (assembly GCA_902538915.1). Taxonomy (GTDB): domain Bacteria; phylum Pseudomonadota; class Alphaproteobacteria; order Pelagibacterales; family Pelagibacteraceae; genus Pelagibacter. Next base: position 215,990 of record CACBGZ010000001.1, read on the forward strand.
ATTTACTCATTTGATTAGCTTTAAAAGATTTATCTTTAAAATTTTCAGTACTCATTAATTTCCCCTATGTTTATTAGATTGTAGTACTTTATAATGATTCTAAAAAGGTGTCAATTGGTTTAAAATGACGCTTAAATTATAATTGCAAAAAATTAGTCTTCTAATTTTACAAGAACCTCAACAGACTTAATTTTTTTTCCATTGATTTTTTTTAAAATATTAATTGGACCAACGTCAGCATTTTCTAAGTCTATTAATTTTTCCTCTTTTAAATCATAAAAATGATGATGATCAGAAATATTTGTATCAAAATAAATTTGATTTGAGTTAATAGGTATCTGTTTTAGATACCCTTTTTTTTCAAAAGCGTGAACAGTATTATAAATTGTTGCTAGAGAAATTTTATCACTTATTTGTTTCTTTATTTTCTGATCCAAATCGTTGATAGTAAAATGAAACGTTTTTTCCGAATTAAATAGCACTTCACATATTTGAAGTCTTTGTTTTGTAGGACGTAATCCAGAATTTCTTAATTTTTCAATATATTTCACAATTTAAACGTATTATTAATTAAAATTATTCTAAACTATTGTAAAATTTATATTATATGGTGGTAAAATCAAGTAAATAAGAGTACTCAATTTTATGAAAAAAAATTCCTACTCGTACAATGAGCTTATAAATTGTGGAGAAGGTAAATTGTTTGGACCAGGGAATGCAAAATTACCACTTCCACCAATGCTCATGTTTGATAGAATTACTGAAATTAATGATAATCAAGGTGCTTTTAAAAAAGGTTCGTTAAAGGCAGAACTTGAAATAAAAAAGAACCTCTGGTTCTTCGATTGTCATTTTAAAGAGGATCCTGTAATGCCTGGATGCCTTGGTTTGGACGCTATGTGGCAATTAGTGGGTTTTTATTTAGGCTGGATTGGAAATCCAGGAAAAGGTAGGGCCTTAGGTGTTGGAACTGTAAAGTTTACAGGGGAAGTTTTACAGAATGTGAAAATAGTAAAATATGAAATTGATATGAAAAAAATTATGTCACCTGGAGGTACAACAGTAGGTCTAGCCAATGGAGTGGTTTTAGCAGATGAAAAAAAAATATATTCAGCAGATAATTTAAAGGTAGGATTATTTAAATAATGAGAAGAGTTGTAATCACGGGACTGGGTATAGTATCTTGTTTAGGAAATAATCAAGATGAAGTTCATCAATCATTATTAAACTCAAAATCGGGGATTTCTTTTGCGGAAGAATATAAGGAACATAATTTAAAAAGTCACGTTCATGGAAAACCTAATATTATACTCGAAGATCATATAGATAGAAAAACTATTCGATTTATGGGTTCAGGCTCTGCTTATAATTATATAGCAATGAAAGAAGCAATTAAAGATTCTGGTTTAGAAGAAAAAGAAGTGAGTAGTTTTATGACTGGTATTGTTATGGGTTCCGGAGGGCCTTCAATTGAAAATGTTATTTTGGCTGCAGATAAAACAAGAGCAAAAACTCCAAAATTAATGGGGCCTTTTATAGTTCCAAGAACTATGGCAAGCACAGCGTCAGCAACTTTAGCAGTTCCATTTAAAATTAAAGGAACAAACTATACAATGAGCTCTGCATGCGCAACCAGTGGTCATTGCATTGGTAATTCAATGGAATTAATTCAAATGGGAAAACAAGATATTGTTTTCGCTGGGGGGAGTGAAGAAATACACTGGGCCATGACAGCCATGTTTGATGCTATGACTGCATTGTCCTCTAAATACAATGAGACTCCTGAAACAGCTTCCAGAGCTTATGATAAAACAAGAGATGGGTTTGTAATCGCAGGAGGAGCTGGAGTTCTAGTTCTTGAAGATTACGAACACGCTAAGGCTAGAGGAGCAAAAATATATGCAGAGTTAACTGGTTATGGAGCGACTTCAGATGGTTACGATATGGTAGCTCCCTCTGGTGAGGGGGCTGTAAGATGCATGAAAATGGCTATGACAACAGCTAAAAATAAAATTGATTATATAAATACTCATGGGACTTCTACTCCTGTTGGGGATATAACAGAACTAAATGCGGTTAAAGAAACTTTTGGAGAAAATATTCCAAAAATAAGTTCAACGAAATCATTATCGGGTCATCCATTGGGCGCTGCTTCAGTACATGAGGCTATTTATTGTTTAATTATGATGAAAAATAATTTTATCGCTGGATCAGCGAATATAAATGAAATTGATGAAGAAGCTAAAAAATTCCCAATAATTGCAAAAACAGAAACTGGAGCAACATTAAACTCAGTTATGTCTAATAGTTTTGGTTTTGGTGGAACTAACGCTGCTTTAATTTTTGAAAAGGTTTAATTAATGAGCTTAATGAAAGGTAAAAAGGGATTAATTATGGGTGTCGCAAATGAGCGGTCTATCGCATGGGGTATTTCACAAAAATTAGCTGATGCTGGTGCTGAACTCGCTTTTACATATTTAGGAGATGCTTTAAAAAAAAGAGTTATTCCTTTAGCAGAAAAATTAAATTCGAAAGTTACATTCAGCTGTGATGTTGAAAAAAAAGAAGAGATAGTAAAATTATTTGAAAATATCAATTCTCAATGGGGTGAAATTGATTTTGTGGTTCATGCAGTTGCATTTTCAGACAAGTCAGAATTATCAGGTGAATATTTAAACACAACTAGAGAAAATTTTTTAAGAAGTATGTTAATTTCATGTTTTTCATTTACAGAGGTGGCAAAAGAAGCTTCAAAAATAATGAAACAAGGTGGTAGTCTCCTAACTTTAACTTACGAGTCAACTAAGGCTATACCAAATTATAATGTAATGGGTGTTTGCAAATCCGCTTTAGAAGCTAGTGTAAAATACCTAGCTAGAGATTTAGGCGCTGAAGGCATAAGGGTTAATGCAATAAGCGCTGGACCTATTAAAACCTTGGCAGCCTCTGCTATAGGTGACGCAAAATTCTTATATAAGTGGAATGAGGATCATTCATTTCTTAAAAGAAATGTGGATATTCATGATGTTGGTAACTCAGCATTGTATCTATTAAGTAATCTTGCAAATGGTGTGACAGGTGAAATTCACTATGTAGATGCTGGATATAATAAAGTTGGGATGCCAGATCCTAAAAATATTTCCTGAAATTCATTTAAATTTAAGTAAATAAATTAAATTTTCTTATAAGCAATTATTCAGCAGCCTGTTTCATAGAAAGTTTAACTTTACCTCTATCGAAACCAATTACTTTAACTTTAACATCATCACCTTCTTTAACGACATCAGTAACTTTCGCTACTCTTTTATTTGCAAGTTCTGAAATATGGACAAGCCCATCTTGTTTACCCAAGAAATTAACAAATGCACCAAACTCCATAATCTTCATAACTTTTCCAGAATAAATCTTATTTAATTCAGCTTTTGCCGTTATGTCTTTAATCATTTGCATTGCGGTATTTCTCGACTCTTCATCTGGAGCAGCAACTGTTACTACGCCCTCATCATTCACGTCTACTTTTGCGCCTGATTTTTCAACTATTTCTCTTATTGTTGCCCCACCTTTTCCAATCACAGCAGCAATGTCTTTTTTATCAACATTTATTTTTTCCATTTTTGGAGTATGTTTTCCAACATCAGATCTTGAAGCGGATAATGCTTTACTCATTTCTCCTAAAATATGAACTCTTCCATCTTTGGCTTGACTTAATGCCTGTTCCATTATCTCGAATGTTATTCCTGTGATTTTAATATCCATTTGAAGGGAGGTAATTCCGTCTTTGGTTCCGGCGACTTTAAAGTCCATATCACCTAAATGATCTTCATCACCTAAAATGTCTGACAGAACACTAAAATCATCACCTTCTTTAATCAAGCCCATTGCAATACCTGCAACCGGTTCTTTAATTGGCACCCCTGCATCCATTAATGCAAGTGAGGTTCCACAAACAGTGGCCATAGATGATGAACCGTTAGACTCTGTAATTTCAGAAACAACTCTAAATGTATAAGGAAATGCCTCTTTTGATGGCAATGATGAGTGAATAGCCCTCCATGCTAGTTTACCATGACCTATTTCTCTTCTTCCAGTCCCAATTCTTCCAGTTTCTCCTACTGAAAAAGGGGGAAAATTATAATGAAGCATAAACCTTTCTCTTTGTAATCCATCTAAGCTCTCAATTCTCTGTTCATCATCAGATGTGCCTAAAGTTGCTGTCACAATTGCTTGCGTTTCTCCTCTTGTAAATAATGCAGAGCCATGTGTTCTTGGTAAAACACCAACCTCACATGAGATAGGTCTAACTTCAGATAAACTCCTGCCATCAATTCTATTTTTATTTTTTAAAATATCTGTTCTGACAATAGTCTTTTCAAGATTCTTTAGTTCTGAATTCACATCAAGATCAGTATAGTTTTCATCTTCCTCATAAAGTTTTTTTGCTTTATCAGTAATTTCTGAAATTTGATTAGATCTATCCTGCTTATCTCTTGTGGCGAATGCTTTCTTAAGATCTTCTGTAAAAGTTTCTTCAAGTTTTTTCTTTACATCAGATAAATCTTTCTTTTCAACAGTCCATTCAGGTTTTCTGCATTCTTTAGCTAATTCCTCTATCATTTGAATCACCGGAACAAAACCTTCATGACCAAATTTGACTGCATTTAACATTTCTTCCTCTGTTAATCCGCTAGCCTCAGACTCAACCATAAGCACTGCATCTTTTGTACCAGCAACAACTAAATCTAATTTTGATTTTTCAAGTTCAGTTTTTGATGGGTTCAAAACATATTTACCATCAATATATCCAACTCTAGAAGCTCCAATAGGACCCATAAATGGCATTCCTGATATTGCTAAAGCCGCAGAGGACGCAATAATAGATAAAATATCTGCTTCATTTTCTTTATCATAAGAAATTACAGTTGGTAATAACTGAACCTCATTTTTAAATTCATTTGGAAACAACGGTCTGATCGGTCTATCAATTAATCTTGAGATCAATGTTTCACTTTCAGTTGGTCTCGCCTCTCTTTTAAAATATCCACCAGGAATTTTTCCTGCTGCATAATATTTTTCTTGATAATTTACAGATAATGGAAAGTAATCCATGTCTGGATTTACTTTTTTTGCGCCAACCACTGTTGCTAAAACGACTGTCTCCCCACATGTTGCGATGATTGCTCCGTCTGCCTGTCTTGCTACTTTACCTGTTTCTAAACTTATCTTCTTTCCTGCTACTTCAACTTCCTTTTTGTATACTTTAAACATTTCATTTCCATTTCGTTTCGTTCCATTCCGTTCTATCTATCCTGATCTTTATTTTCTCAAATTCAATTTCGATAGGACATTTTTGTAAGAGTTTATCTTATTTCTTTTAAGATAATCTAACAATTTTTTTCTTCTATTAACGGCTCTCAATAATCCAATAGACGAATGTTTGTCTTTCTTGAATTGTTTTATGTGTTTTGAGAGCGATTCAATTTTCTCAGTTAATAGTGCGACCTGGATCTCTGACGATCCAGTATCTTTTTCATGTATCGCTAATTCTCGAGCTTTTTTATTCATATTTTATTTTTCCTATTTATTTGATTGTTTAATTAAATTTTCTATTTTTTCGGCATATTCAAAAGATTCATCTTTTCTAAAAAGTAATTTTGGTAAAAATTTCATCACAACTTTTTGAGATAAAATTTTTCTTACTAAAAATGAGTATTCCTTTAAAATATTTATAGTTTCTTCGGCATTTTTCCCACCAAGAGGAAGAACATATGCTTTAGCTATTTTTAAGTCTTGGCTCATCCGTACTTCAGTGACCGTAATATTATTCGTCTCTAAATTCGGTAATTTAGCCTCATTTTTAATAAAAATCATGCTTAAAGCTTGTTTAACCATTTCCCCGACTCTTAACTGTCTTTGCGACATTGGTTTCCCTAATCTATCTGCCATTAAATCGACCTTTCCTTTGAAGTAAGATTAAAAGCCTCTAATGTGTCATTTTTTTGGAAATCTACATAATCTTTGACAGTAATTCCACATTCTTGGCCATTACTAACTTGTTTTACTTGATTTTTTTCTCTAAACAAAGATCCAACCTTTCCTGTAAAAATAATATTACCATCTCTGATTATTCTAAGTTCTGAGTTGCTATTAATTTCGCCCTCTATGACTTTTGAGCCTGCAACTTTACCAGCACCAGAGACTTTGAATATTTCTAAAATCTGGGCTGTTCCTGTGATATTTTCCTGGATATCAGGGGTAAGTAAACCTGACATTTTAGATTTTATATAATCTAGCACCTCATATATAATATTATAAGATGAAATTTTGATCCTCTCATTTTCTGCTAATTTTTTTGCCTCTTTACTTGGTTTAACATTAAATGCAATTAAAACAGCGTTAGAGGCTTTCGCTAAAGTCACGTCAGTTTCTGTGACCATTCCGATATCTGCTAAAATAATTTTTGGTTTGACCTCCTCATGTTTAATCTGACTAATTGCACTTTTAATTGCCTCAGACGAACCATGTACATCAGATTTGATTATTAAATTCAATTCAGCAGTTGATTTATCTGTAAAAGCCGAATCCTGGGTTGCAAATGTTAATAGATTTTTTCCATCTTTATTTTCATGAGCTCTATTTTGACTTAAATTTTTAGCCTCTTTTTCATTATTCAGAACAATAAAATCATCTCCTGCTTTAGCTGCGCCATTAATTCCTAATATCTCAACTGGTGTAGATGGTGATGCTTCATTAATATTTAGTCCTTTATCATTGATTATTGCTCTAACCTTTCCCCATCGCAGACCACTTACAAAAAAATTTCCCTTTTTAAGAGTACCAGCAGTAACAATAATTGTTGCAACTGGTCCTCTCCCAACATCTATTTTAGATTCTAAAACAATACCTGTAGCTTTAGATTGAAAATCTGTTTTTAAATCTAAAATTTCAGCTTGAAGTAGAATTGCCTCTAATAATTTATCTAGATTTAATTTTGTTTTAGCAGATATCTCTACCATCAATGTGTCTCCAGATAAATCTTCGGCTATTAATTCATATTCTAATAACTGATTTTTAACTTTTTGTGGATCTGCCTCTGGCAAATCACATTTATTGATTGCAACAACAATTGGAACATTTGCGGCTTTAGCATGCTTAATGGACTCAACTGTTTGAGGTTTTACTCCATCATCCGCAGCTACAACTAATACCACTACGTCTGTAAGTTTTGACCCTCTAGCTCTCATTTCAGTAAATGCTGCATGACCAGGTGTATCAATAAAAGTTAGTTTATTTGATTGTGCCTCAATTTGATATGCGCCTATGTGTTGCGTGATCCCCCCAAACTCTCCTGAGACTACATTCGCACTTCTTAAAACGTCTAATACAGATGTTTTACCATGATCTACGTGACCCATAACTGTTACAATAGGAGGCCTATTCTTTAAATTTTCAGTCCTTGCAGCCTTAATCTTGCTAATAATTTCCTCTGCCTTTTCTTCTCTAATTGGGTTGTGTCCAAACTCTTTTACTAAGTACTCTGCTGTATCAGCTGCTAAAGTTTGATTGATAGTGACCGTGACTCCCATACCAAATAGAAATTTAATAACATTGCTAGACTGTTCGGCCATTCTATTTGCAAGCTCCCTTACTGTTATCGCTTCAGGAATATTTATGTCTCTCTTGATTTGTTTTGAATTTTCCTTGTTTTCCTCTTTATTTGCATTTTTGAGTTCTTTTTGTCTTGCTCTTTTGACTGATGCTAAACTTCTTTCTCTAGTCTCTATTTGATCACTCAAAGCTCTGGAGACAGTAAGCTTTAGTTCTCTTTTCTTTGATCCTAGCTTTGTTTTTTTTTCGATATCTGTATCACCTTTCAATCTTTTAGTTGCTCTTTGCTCTGCAAGTTTTCGTCTTTCAAAATCACTAGCTATAGGCTGAGATTTAGAAAAAAAATTATTTTTAGGTGAAGTTACTTTTTTAAAACTAGATGATTGTTTAAATGGACTATTTTTATTCCCAATTGGTTTTCCAAAAGATTTTGATTGTTTATCAATGATTACCGTTTTCTTGCTTTGAGATTTTGTAGTGTCAAAGTTATTAATAGTCTTTTTGATCTTGCCAGAAATAGTGAGTTTTGTTTTTTTGTTTTCCATTTCTCATTCCCTTAATCTTTATAAACTATATTTCTTGCAGACATGATAAGTTCGTCTGCTTCACTTTTTGATAATGCAAAATCTTCCAGATAACCTTGTATCTTTATTTTTTCTCCTTTTACAACATCGTATCCACCAGTAAGCTCGTCAGAAGCAAGGTCAGCAAAATCCTCTAATTTGAGTATTTTTTGTTCGCCTAATGTAACTAGCATTCCAGGTGTCAAACCTTTTAAATTTATCAAATCATCGGCTAAACCTAAATCTTTAATTCTCTTTGAAATATCCTCTTGATCCTTTTGATAAAATTCTTTTGCTCTTTCTATTAGTGCTTTTGCTGTCTCTTCTTCTATTCCCTCTATTTTAACCAAATTCTCAGATGTAGTGTCTTTAATGTCATCTATAGTAGAGTATCCCTCCGCCACTAAAAGTTGACCCAAAGTTTCATCTAGTTCTAAATTTTTAACAAAGTTTTCTGTTTTCTCTTTAAATTCTTGTTGTCTTCGATCTGAATCCTCTTGATCAGTCATTATATTAATTTCATAATTCATTAATTTTGTAGCTAATCTAACATTCTGTCCTCTTCTTCCAATAGCTTTGCTTAAATTATCCTCAGTTAAAATTACATCTAGTTTTTTTCTTTCTAAATCTACATTTACTCTTTGGACTTCTGCCGGTGATAATGCGTTAGCTACTAGTATAGCTGGGTCCTCAGACCAATTTACAATATCAATTTTTTCTCCTTGCAATTCATTAACAACTGCTTGCACTCTTGAACCTCTCATTCCTACACATGCTCCAACTGGATCTAATGAAGTATCAACTGCTTTTACACAAATTTTAGCCCTACTACCTGGATCCCTTGAGGATGATTTAATCTCAATTAAATTGTCATAAATTTCTGGGACCTCTTGAACAAAAAGTTTTTCCATAAATTTTGGGTGTGCTCTAGACAAAAAAATTTGCTGCCCTCTTGGTTCTCTTCTAACGTCGTAACAATATGCTTTGACTCTATCTCCAGCCTTTATATTTTCTCTAGGTATCATTTCATTCTTTTGTATTATTGCTTCGGTTCGACCAAGATCTACTATTACATTTCCAAACTCTAACCTTTTTACAATCCCACTTAAAATTGTATCTTTTTTATCAATGAAATCATTAAATTGTCTCTCTCGTTCTGCCTCTCTTACATTAAAATTGATAACTTGCTTTGCTGTTTGAGCCGCAATTCTACCAAAGTCAAAAGATGGTAATGGTTGAAGCACTTCATCACCAATTGATTTTCCCATATTCTCTTCGTTAAGATTGATTGCTTCTTCAATATTAATTTCAGTATTAGAATTCTCGGGTTTTTCAACTATTACTAGCTTTCTAAATATTTCGATATTACCACTCTCTCTGTCAATAATAACTTTAATTTCATTATCTTGGCCAAACTTAGATTTAGCTGCTTTTGCTATCCCAGTTTCCATAGAACTGATTATTAATTCTTTATCTATAGACTTTTCTAATGCAACTGCTTCTGCAATTCTTAACAATTCAAGTTTATCTGCTCTTTTATTTAACATATGTTAGCTTGCTCCAAAAAAAAATGGGCAAAAGCCCATTTTGATAGTTCAACAATGTAACTGAAATATAGTAAAGTTTTACTTTAATTCAACAGAAACTATTTAGAAAAAAAGCCTAATTTATCAGTTTTTTCCCAAGAAAATGATCCATTGTCATCTGGTGCTCTTCCAAAATGACCGTAAGCAGCTGTTTTTTCATATATAGGTTTGTTTAAATTAAGCATTTCTCTTATTCCTTTTGGACTTAAATCGAAATTTTCTTTAATTTTTTCTACAACAAACTTATTTTTATCTAAATCATTATCAAATAAATCTACATAAATAGACAAAGGTTTAGATATTCCGATAGCGTAGGCTAATTGGATTAAGCACTTGTCAGTTATCTTTGAAGCCACAATATTTTTAGCTATATATCTTGCTGCATAAGCTGCAGATCTATCAACTTTTGTTGGATCTTTACCCGAAAAAGCTCCTCCTCCGTGAGGAGCTGCTCCGCCATAAGTATCTACAATTATTTTTCTTCCTGTCAGTCCACAGTCACCATCAGGACCTCCAATAACAAAATTTCCAGTTGGATTTACATAAAATTCATTCTCATCAAATCCTTCTAGAAAATTTTTTGGAATAGATTTTAACATGTAGGGCCTAAGTAAATCTCTAACCTGCGCTTGATTTACATCTGGGGAATGTTGTGATGATATCACAACTGATTTAACTTTAGTTGGTTTTCCATTTACATACTCAAAAGTAACCTGACTTTTTGAATCGGGTTCAATATTTAATAATTTACCCGACTTTCTATCTTCTGCCATGAGTCTTAGAATTTTGTGTGAATAATGAATTGGTGCGGGCATCAATAAATCAGTCTCATTACATGCATATCCAAACATAATTCCTTGATCACCAGCGCCTTCATCTTTATTTCCAGAAGAGTCTACACCCATGGCGATATCAACAGATTGTGCGTGCAAATGACATTCAATTTTTGTTGCGTCCCTCCAAGTAAAGCCCTCCTGATCATAACCAATATCCTTAATACAATTTCTTACTTTTTGTATTATTTCATCTTTACTAATTTCAGGCCCTCTAACCTCACCAGCAAGAACTACTTTGTTTGTAGTTGTTAAAGTTTCACATGCAACTCTAGAAAAGGGATCGCCTGAAAGATAACTATCAACAACCATATCCGAAATCCTATCTGACACTTTATCAGGATGGCCTTCTGAAACTGATTCACTAGTAAATAAATAGTTTTTAAGATTACTCATTTTTTATTCTATTAAATAATAAAATTAGGAAAATATACATTAAAATCAATAAAACAAAAATTTTATTTCCATATTGTGAAAATAACGTTGCCTTTATTTTTTTTGTCTTATTTAAATCAATATAACCTGATTTTCCAAATTCTATTTTTTGTTCTACAACTCCTAGTGGGTTAATTATGGCTGCAATTCCATTATTTGATGATCTAACAACATACTTTCCACTTTCTATAGCTCTAAAAATGCTATGAGAAAAATGTTGTTTTGGTCCAATAGATTTTCCAAACCATCCATCCTCGGAGATATTAATTATTAGATCAAAATTAGAGTCTGTATATAATTTACCTGAATAAATTATTTCATAGCAAATTAAAGGTAAGATTCTCAATGAAAAATTTCCTTGATTTATTTCAATGACATCTCTTTGAAATCCACTCGAAAAAGATTGATAGTTATTAGTTAAAGATCTTAGTCCAATATTTTTCAAAATATTTTCGATAGGCAAAAACTCACCGAATGGGACTAATTTAATCTTGTTATAAAAATTTATTAAGTTTAAATTATTATCATAAACTGAAAAAGTGTTGAAATAATTTTTAGAACTATCTTTTATTACCTGGCTATTTATTCCAATTATAAACAAATGATTTTCATTGAAATTTTCTTCAAATAACCATTTATATTCGACCAAGCCTTGTTGAGTTACATCTGGAATGATACCTTCGGGCCAGATAAATATTGTTTTATCATTTAAATCAGGTTTACTAATCTTTATCAAATCTCTAATTATTACAACCGGATCCACCTCTGAATAAAATTTTTCAAGGCCTATCTGAGAACTGATAACTCTAATTTTATAATCTAAATACTTATCAACTGTATTATCAAATTTTTTTTTATGCATTGATCCATAAATAAAAATAAGAATCACAATTAAAAAAATTGAAATATTGAAAGTTATAGATCTGTTTGTATGTTTGATTAATAAAATTGCTGGACAAGAAAACATCAAAATACAAAACAAATTAAATCCATAAGTCCCAATTACTGATATTACACTTATAAATTCAAGCTGATTTGAAAAACTATAAGCAATCAAATTCCAAGGAAAGCCTGTTAAAATTGTTCCTCGAACAAATTCTATTACTCCAAAAATGAGAGAAAACCATAATAGCGATCCCAGAGCATTTTTTGGTTTACAAGTTAAGAATATAAAAGAAATTAAGCCATAAAATAATGCTAAAAAAGACGGTATTAAAAAAATGGTTAAAGGAATTAAAAATTTATAATTCTGATCAAATGTTAAAGAAATAGATATCCAATATAAATTAGTTGAGAAATAACCGAAACCAAATATCCACCCGTAAATAAAAAAGAGTTTTTTACTTTTCAGTTTATTTGATTTTTTAATCAAGAAATAAAAAAGCAAAGAAAAAGTGAAAAAATTAATTATAAAGTAGTTAAATGGTGGCAAACTTAGTGAAGTAAAAGCGCCTAAAATAACCAAAAATATTAACTCGATGTATATTTTCTTACTCAATTTAATTTTGAAATTACAGATTGATATATAAATTTTTCCTCTTTTAACATTTTTTTATAATCTGCATCTCGAACATGATTAAAACCTAAAAGATGTAAAAAACCATGAATGAAAGTTTTTATGAGTTTTTTTCTAAAGGACACGTTATCTTGTGATTTTGGTTTATCAATGAAATTATAACTTATAATTATGTCTCCAAGATATGTTTCTTTAGAAATTTTTAATTTATCGCTAAATGGAAATGATAAGATATCGGTTGATTTATTTTTATTTCTAAAACTTCTGTTGAGTTTTTTAATACTTTTATTGTTAGATAATAAAAGAGTTAGGCTAATCTTTTTATTTAAAAATTTATATTTTTTTGGAAATGACTTGCAGATTTTATTAAAAAATAACTTTTTATTTCTTAGCCTACTGGACCAAGCCTCCTCATTTGAGAAGACAAAAATACTAATCATTTTTTGAGTAAGCTTTAACTATTTTAGAGACTAGTGGATGTCGCACAACATCAGAATGATCAAAATCAACCACGGATATTTCATTTAAATGCCCAAGTAACTTTTTTGACCTAACTAAGCCAGACATGCTTTTATTTGGTAAATCTATTTGTGAAGGATCTCCATTGACTACTATTTTTGAGTTTTCTCCAATACGAGTCAAAAACATTTTAATTTGTGTATCAGTCGCATTTTGAGCCTCATCTAAAATAGCAAATGAATTTTTTAGAGTTCTGCCTCTCATAAAAGCTAGGGGTGCAATTTCTATATCTCCAATTTCTATCATTCTTTGAATTTTTTCAAAATCAAATAAATCATAGAGCGAGTCGTATAAAGGCCTTAGATAAGGATCTACTTTCTCTTTCATATCTCCAGGTAAAAAACCTAATCTTTCGCCAGCCTCTACTGCTGGTCTTGATAAAATTATTCTTTCAATTTTTTTTTCTAATAACATTGTAAGACCAACTGCAACAGCTAAAAAAGTTTTACCAGTTCCCGCTGGACCTGCGGATATTATTATATCACTTTGCCTCAATGCTCTAACATATCCCTTTTGTTTTTCGGACCTTGGAATTATAGATTTTTTCGGTGTTTTAATGATGTCAGTAATATTGTTATTTTTAACCTTCTCATTGATCATAAATTTATCTACTGATGAAACAATGTCTTTATCTTCTATAGATCCATTGTTGATAAATTGATTTGCTAAAAATTGAATTGCATCTCTTAAAATTTCATTATTTTCCGAATTAGATTTAATCAGTATTGAGTTACCCCTTGAATATAAATTTGCTTGAGTAATTTTTTCAAGTTTTTTAAGATTTTTGTTAAATTCTCCAACAATCCCCATTAACAAATCATTATCGTGAAAAATAATACTTAAAGAATTATTATCTGAATAAACGAATTTTAAAGATGAATTAATATTCTTTTTTACTATACCACTCAATTTTAAGCCACCTTTTGATCTAAATTATCAATCATTTTTCCAAATAAAGTATTTCTGTTACTCTTGTTTATTTTAATTTTAAGAATTTTTCCAACATCTTTTTTGTTACCTTCAAAAATTACAGGTGTCATGTATTCTGATCTACCAAAGATTTTGGTTTTATCTTTAGTCTGATTCTCAGATAATACATTAATTACCTTATTTTCTAGGGATTTATTTTTTTTAGCTTGATTATCAAAAAGCGTCTTTTGAACCTTTTCTAAACGCCTTAATGAAATTTTTTTATCAATAGTCTGTAAATCTTCGGCTACTGTGCCTGGTCTAGGACTGAATATAAATGAGTAAGAATTAATAAATTTAACTTCTTTGATTAAATTTAATGTATCAATAAAATCTTTTTCCTCTTCACCTGGATAAGCTATGATAAAATCACTAGAGAATTCTACGAGTGGATTTATTTTTTTTAATCTTTCATAGATTTTTAGGTATTCTCCAACAGTGTGCTTTCTATTCATTAAGCTTAAAATCTTATTTGAGCCACTTTGAACAGGAAGATGAATTAAGGGCATAAGTTTTCTTGAGTCTCTATAAACCTCAATTAAATCATCTGTCATATCTTTAGGGTGGGAAGTGGTAAATCTTATTCTATCAATATTTTTGATCTTTTCTATTTCATTGATGATATCTGATAATCTTTGATTTTTATCACTGTATGCATTCACATTTTGGCCTAATAATATAATCTCTTTCGTACCTTGATCCACTAAACTTTTTGCCTCGTTAATTATTTGATCAAATGGTCTTGAATATTCTGGTCCTCTTGTATATGGCACTACGCAAAAATGACAGAACTTATCACAACCCTCTTGTATTGTTAAAAAAGAAGTAGCTTTTCCAGATTTATTTTTTATTCTACTTAAATATTCAAATTTGCTTACTGCATCAAAATCCGTCTCCTCAACTTTTTGTTTTTTTGAGAAATTTAAAATTTGATCATTAATCTTATGATAAGCTTGTGGGCCTATAATCAAATCGATGTAAGGTTCTCTTCTTAACATCTCTTGATTTTCTGCTTGTGCAACACAACCTGCTACTATAACTATTGGTTTCTTTTTTAATCTAAATATCTTTTTTACCCTACCAATTTCGTGATAAACCTTTTCACTAGCTTTATCTCTTATATGACATGTAT
Source organism: uncultured Pelagibacteraceae bacterium (assembly GCA_902538915.1). GTDB lineage: Bacteria > Pseudomonadota > Alphaproteobacteria > Pelagibacterales > Pelagibacteraceae > Pelagibacter. The sequence continues at coordinate 231,148 of CACBGZ010000001.1, forward strand.
TCAAAACATAACAATCTGCATCTTCACATTGATCAGTTTTTTCATAACCTATCTCGTTCACTACGTCGTAAATACGTTTTGAGTCATATTCGTTCATTTGACAACCAAATGTCTTTATAAAGATTTTTTGACTCATCTTATTGTGGTTTTTTTTTAACCCCGTAAAGTTCAAGTCTATGATCTACAAGAGTATAGCCATACTTTTCTGCAATTTTTTTTTGGAGCTGATTAATTTCCTCATCAACAAACTCTATTATCTCACCAGTTTTAATATCAATTAAGTGGTTATGATCATCATTTAACTCATATCTTGCTTTTCCACCTTTAAAATCATGCTTAGTTAATATTCCAGCCTCTTCAAATAACTTCACAGTTCTATAAACTGTAGCGATGCTTATTTTAGGATCAATTTTTGAAACTCTACTATATAATTCATCAACGTCAGGATGATCCGACTCTCCATAAGCCTCTTTCGACTCCAGAATAACCTTGGCTATAGTTCTTCGTTGATCGGTGAGTTTAAGACCTTTTTTTTGAAACTTTTGCTCTAGTTTATCTGCCATAACTAATTTTAACTTATATAAATAGGATTAATCAAATTTTTTTTAACATCAAATTTATCGCATAGATTGGGAATATTTTCATATTTTGCCTCTTTAAAATTTTTAAAATATTGAAAACTGTAACAATAATAATCAACGTCATTAACTAAACAAATTGCTTTAATAACAGAAATTGAGTTTCTTATTCCGGCAAAACTTCCTGGCCCTATATTAATATAAAATGAAGAAATATCTTTTATTTTTAGATTTTTTGAATTCAAAAAATCATTTATAAGTATAATTAATTTTTCATAATTAGTTTTGGTATTTTCATAACTAATGCTGTAAATGTTTTTATTACTTATGATCATTAAAAAAATATTTTCCTTAGCAGCATCAATTATTAGTTTATTCATTACAATTTTTTTTTTTAACTCAAACTCTATTGCAGAAGATAAAAATAGTAAATATTTTTCTGAAGATGAAGGAGTTTTGTCAATTATGTATCATCGTTTTGAGGAGAATAAATATCCATCAACTAATATTAAAATCAATATATTTGAAAAACACCTCGATATAATCAAGAATTCAAAATTTGAATTCTATCATCCAAAAGATTTTGAAGATGATTTCAATAAACCTAAAAAACAAAAAAAAATTTTAGTTACGATTGATGATGCATTTAAATCTTTTTATGAAAATGCTTGGCCAATATTAAAAAGAAATAAAATTCCTTTTTTATTATTTGTATCTACAGAACCAGTTGGAAAAAAAGGATATATGTCCTGGGATCAAATCAAAGAGATTGAAAGATCAGAATTTGGTGTTATTGGTCATCATTCTCATTCACACGATTATTTAATCGACAAGAAATATCAGGAATTTGTTTTAGACATAAAAAAAGCTAATGATATTTTCTTAAATGAATTAGGTTATATTCCCTCTTTATTTTCCTACCCATTTGGAGAATATTCAAAAGAAATGAGTGATTATATTTCGAAAAACTTTAATCTTTCTTTTGGTCAGCATTCGGGTGTTATTGATATTAATAAAGAAAAATATGAACTTCCCAGATTTCCAATTAATGAAAAATATGGAGAACTAAAAAGGTTTAAGTCAATTATAAATTATTCTCCCTTAGAATACAAAAATTTAAAACCTATTGAAAAAAAGTTAAATCACCAAAAAAACCCACCTGAGTTTAGTGTTGAATTTTTTAAAGAACAAAAAAATTTAGAAAATATAAATTGTTATTCTAATGAGGGGAATAGATGGGAAAAATCTGATATAACTATTAGAGAAAATTTGCTTATTATAAAATTCAGAGAGGCTTTTACTCCTAGAAGGGGACGTATTAACTGTTCCCTAAATGATGATGGCAAATGGCGTTGGTTTGGAACACAATTTACAATTGCTAAAGACTCTAAATAAGACTTTCTAATTTTTTACTGGAAGGAAGTAGTTTGGCATCATCAAAATCTTTTAAATTATTTTGTGAAATGATTTTTTTTAAGGTTTCTACATACTTTTTACCAGTCTCAGCGTACTTATCTAAATGTTCTGATAAAATCATACTATCTAGTTCAACACCCTCATCTCTTAATTTTGCTCTAGCCTTTCTAAATTCTTTATAAGAGGAATGTGTATTTAAATTTCGTTGATAAGCTCTAACAGAAGCTTGTAAAACATTAAATTTCATAACCTTATGACCTTGATCCTTTTCAGCATCTTTTGGTTTTAATCCTTCTCCTGACCAAGTCCACTGGCCAAATAAAGCATTCCCCTCTAATGCGAAACGTGATGTACCCCAACCAGTTTCTTTTGCAGCTTGAGCAATTGCCAGAGATGTTGGGATTTCATCCATCCTAATTTTTAAAGTTGAGAGATCTCTAGAAGGCACACCATATTGTTTAAATTTTTGATTTAACCATTTCTTTTCTAACTTAGTATTATTATTTTTATTGATTATCGCAAAGAGCTTCAGTCTATCAAGTTTAATATTATTGTTTTCTTCCAAAACTAGAGGCAAGACGATTTGAATAAAAAAATTTTTTCTTTTTTTTGTATTTTCTATTTTTTTTATTTCATTTGGTAACCAAGTTAAAGCAACAGGTCTAACTAGTTTATTTGTTCTTACATCATCTAAATTATAATTTGTGTCTTCAAATAATTGCTTTATTGTTGATGCGCTTAATCTTACAGAGTCAGTATCTAGGTCATTTAGAGTTAGAATATCAGATAACAAATCCTTCTCATTGAAAGTGTCATTTTCATCAATAGTGATTTGTTCTTCTTTTCCATTCAGCTTGTAAACCATTATTTTTCTAGAATCATTTTGGAATTCATTTGAAAAAATTTCCTGATTTGCGAAGTTGATAAAAATAGGAGCTACATAGAAAAAACCTAATATTCCAAAACATGCAACTAAGGTTCTACCGATTGAGCTACTTACTCTTTCTCCAAATAAGTATATAGTTTCTGTTGTCTTTTTTTTTCTATTAACGTTTAGAAATTTTATTTTTTTTATATTAAATTGCCTCAACTTCATTTACCTCTCTAACGTAATGTTTTAGAAGATTTTGAACACCTTGTTTTAAAGTTAAAGTGGAGCTAGGACAGCCAGAACAGCTTCCTTGTAGTTGAACCTTAACAACCCCATCTTCAAAACTTTTAAATTTTATATCTCCTCCATCTCTGGCTACGGCTGGACGTATTTTTTCATCTAAAATTTTAATTATTTTTTTTTCAATCTCTGATAGATCAATTTTATTATCGTCTTGATTATTATCTAAAACAAAATCCTTACCCTTAGAATAGAAATCATTTATTAATGAAATTATAATGTGCTTAATTTCATCCCAATTTATATTTTCTAATTTATTTACTGAAATAAAGTCGCTCGCTAATAACACTCCTTCAACTCCATTTACTGAAAGTATATTTTTAACAAGTTCATTATCAATTTCATCTTTTTTTGTTATTTCGATTGTACCTATATTTGAGACTTGTTTCCCTGGCAAAAATTTTAGGGAATTAGGGTTTGGAGTTACCTCTGTTTGAATGAACATAATTAATATATAATCAATAATTCAAAAATATAAACTGTAAATTTTTATGATTTAAAAACCAATTATATCGTGAATTTCTCTAATTTTTTTGGAAGCTATGTTTTCAGCTTTTTTAGACCCCTCCTCAAGTATTTCATCTAAATAACTTTTTTCTTTTAATAATCTTTTTATCTCATCAGATATAGGGCTTAGCTTATCTATTAATATTTCAGATAAATTTTCTTTGAAATCTGAAAAATTTTTACCTGAAAATTTTTGAATTGAGCTTTCTAAAGTTGAATCGGAAATGCTTGAGTAAATACCAATTAAGTTTCTGGCCTCTGGTCTATCATTGAGTTCTTTCACAGTTGATGGTATTGGCAGTGAGTCTGTTTTCGCTTTTTTTATTTTATTTAATATTTGATCATTTCCATCTGTTAGGTTGATACGACTTAAATCTGACGTTTCTGATTTACTCATTTTTTTTGATCCATCTTTAAGACTCATTATCCTGGAAAATTCTTTTTGAATTAAAGGCTCAGGTATTTTAAAAAAATTCTCAACTTTAAAATCGTTATTAAATTTTTGTGCAATATCTCTACAAAGTTCTAAATGTTGTTTTTGATCATTCCCGACAGGAACATGTGTAGAGTCGTACAACAAAATATCTGCAGCCATTAAAACAGGATAAGAATAGAGTCCTACACTTGCATTCTCTTTATCTTTTCCTGCTTTTTCCTTGAACTGAGTCATTCTATTTAACCAACCCATCCTTGCTACACAGCTCAATATCCAGGCTGCTTCTGAGTGTGCAGCTACTTTGGACTGATTGAAAATTATACTTTTTTTTGGATCTATGCCACAAGCTATAAAAGTTGCCACTGTTTCACGTATATTCTCTCTAAGTGTTATTGAGTCTTGGGCTATAGTTATAGCATGTAAATCCACAACACAAAAAATACATTCATTTTTATTGTCATTATTTAAACTAACAAAGTTCTTGATTGCTCCTAAATAGTTTCCTAAATGAAGGTTTCCAGTTGGCTGAACCCCTGAAAAAATCTTTTTTTTCATAATTAATATTTTAATTTAATATCATTATATTTAAAAGCTTTGATAGCTAATGACAATATTAAATAAAATAAAAGAGTCAAAAAAACAGTTAATATTAAATAAAAAGATTTAAAAGTATGTTCGTAAGATAATTGATTTTCAAAAAATAAAATTGAATACTTGAAAAATAGTCCCATCAGAAACGAAGCAAAAATTATTTTAGTAGATCTAATTAAAAAACTTTTATTAAACTCAAATAGATTATCTTTTTTTAAACAGATAAATAATAACAATGAATTAAACCATGAGGAAATAGTTGTTGCTATTGGAATAATGATAAAACCAAAACTTTTAAAATAATATACGCTTATACTAATATTAAGAGCCACGGAAATAACAGAAATATAAAATGGAGTTTTCGTATCATTATTAGCAAAGAAAAAAGTAGAAAAAACTTTTATAAATGCGAAGGCTGGCAGTCCTAATCCAAAATAATATAAGGCTTTTGACGAATTAATTACTGCTTCCTCACTAAAAGAGCCATATCCAAACAATGCAGAAATAATTTCTTTTGAGCCTACAAACAAAGCCGCTGATGCAGGTAAACTTAAAAACATACAAATTTCTAAAGCTTTATTTTGAATGTTTATAATTTTGTTTTTTTTTTTTAAAAATACATGTTTTGATAATTGGGGTAAAACCACTACACCTATAGCTATTCCTGCAATTGCTAAATTAATCTGATAAATTCTATCAGCATAATAAAGATAAGATACTGCGCTTGACTGGAATGAAGCTATAATTGTGCCGACAAGTATGTTTATCTGGGTTACCCCGGAAGAAAAAATACTAGGTAAAAGTTTCTTAAAAAAAAATTTAACTTTATTAGTAATTCTAATTTTAAAATCTAATTTAATTACATAAAATTTTTTCACAAAATGGTATAGAAAGATAAATTGCAATAACCCAGCTACAGAAACACCCCAGGAAAGAATATAAATTAGATCATCATTTAAATAATTTCCAAAAAATAAAATTGAAATTAATACTATATTTAAAATAATTGGTGCTGCTGAAGCAGCTGCAAATTTATTATGAGAGTTTAAAATTGCACCAAAGAAAGATGATAAACTCACAACCATTAAAAAAGGAAAAGTTATTCTGGTTAAAGTAATGGCAAGTTCAATTTTATCAGTATTTTTGGTAAACCCTGGAGCAATCAAACTAACAAATAAAGGCATAAAAAGCTCAATTACTAAAACCAAAAAAAACAAACTAAATAATAATATATTGAAAACTTGATTAGCAAATATTTGAGATTTCTTTTTACTTGTTGCCAATTCAGAAGTGTAGCTAGGAACAAAAGCTGCATTAAATGTTCCCTCAGCAAAAAGTCTTCTAAATGTATTTGGTATTCTAAAAGCAACAAAAAAAGCGTCTGCTAACAAACTGGTTCCAAGAAAAATAGCTATTAAAACATCTCTTAAATATCCAAGTAATCTACTAATTATAGTATAAAAACCAAAAGTCCCTGTTGACTTAACTAAATTCATAAATCATATTAGTCTTAAATTTACCTCATTTGTACACCTAATTAACCTAAATGAAAAAAACAAAAATTGATCACTATACAGACAAAGAGGCTTTAGATTTTCACAGTCATAATAAGCCAGGAAAAATTGAGATTACCTCCTCAAAAAATATGACCACAAAAAGAGATCTCGCTCTAGCTTATTCGCCTGGAGTAGCAGCACCAGTAAAAGCTATAAGTGAAAATCCAGAGAGCGCATTTGACTATACAAGCAAAGGTAATCTTGTTGCTGTAATAAGTAATGGATCAGCAATTTTAGGAATGGGCAATTTAGGAGCCTTAGCGTCAAAGCCTGTAATGGAGGGAAAAGCCGTATTGTTCAAAAGATTTGCGGACATTGATTCAATAGATCTTGAAATTGACTCAGAAAATCCAGATGAGATAATTAATAGTATTAAAAATTTTGCTCCAAGTTTTGGAGGAATAAATTTAGAGGATATTGCTGCCCCAGATTGTTTTATCATTGAGGAAAAACTTAAAGAAATTTTAGATATACCTGTCTTCCATGACGATCAACATGGAACAGCAATTATCACAACAGCTGCGTTACTTAATGCGCTCGATATTAAAAAAAAGAAAATCGACAAAGTTAAAATTGTAGTCAACGGTGCAGGAGCATCAGCAATGGCGTGTGCTAATTTATTTAAAAAAAGCGGGGTGCCGCAAAAAAATATTACAATGATAGATAGAAAAGGAGTAATTTATACTGGAAGAGAAAATTTAAACCAGTGGAAATCCGCACATGCTATTGAGACAGATCATAGAACCTTGACTGATGCAATCCAAAATGCTGATGTATTTCTTGGTTTGTCTGCTAAAGGAGCTTTAACAAAAGACATGGTAGAAAAAATGGGTGATAATCCAATTATATTTGCTTGCGCAAATCCTGATCCAGAAATTAAACCAGAGGAGGTTGAGGAGATTAGAGATGATGCAATTATAGCTACTGGACGGTCAGATTATCCAAACCAAGTAAATAATTTAATTGGTTTTCCATATATATTCAGAGGTGCATTAGACGTCAGATCTAAAGTCATCAATGAAGAGATGAAGGTAGCCGCAGCTCATGCGATAGCAAATTTAGCAAAGGAAGAAGTTCCAGACGAAGTTGTTGCAGCTATGGGTGGCGAAAGACCACATTATGGAAAAGACTATATTATTCCCTCAACATTTGATCCAAGACTAATAAGTGTTATTCCAGCAGCGGTAGCTAAAGCTGCTATAGATACGGGTGTTGCTAGGATTAATATAAAAGATTTTGAAGCTTATAAAGACCAGTTAAAGCAAAGACTAGATCCGACAGTTACAATCATGCAAGGGATAAATAGTTATATAAAGAAAAAACCAAAAAAAGTAGTTTTTGCAGATGGTGAGGATGAAAATATGCTTAAAGCCGCAATAGCATTCAAAAATTCAAATTTAGGGATACCAATATTGGTTGGAAAGGAAGACCTAATAAAAAAACAAATAAAGAAAATAGGTTACAATGAAAACTTTGATATTGAAATTGTAAACTCAAAAGACTCTGAAAAAAGAGAAAGATATGTGAAATATCTTTTTGAAAAACTTCAAAGACAAAAAGGTATGCTAGAACGAGATTGCGACCGATTAGTAAGAAATGATAGAGTGATTTGGGCATCTTGTATGGTTGCATGCAAAGATGCAGATGCAATGGTTACTGGAAATACAAGAAGATATTCTTCCTCACTAGAAAAAATAAGTAAAGTCGTAGATCCCAGAGCAGGAGAAATTATGTTTGGTTTAAATCTGATAGTGAATAGAGGAAAAACAATCTTTATTTGTGACACCTCAGTAATTGAATACCCTGATGCAAACCAATTAGCAGAAATGGCAAAATCAGCAGCTAGAGTAGTGAGGCTATTTGGTTTTGATCCTAAAGTTGCTTTTTTATCTCATTCAACTTTTGGCGAACCTGCTACTGATAGAACTAAAAGATTAAGTGATGCAGTTGAAATTTTAAAAAAAGATAAAGTTGATTTCAAATTTGATGGAGAGATGCAGCCTGATGTTGCTTTGGAGGAATTGTATAAAGAACTTTATCCATTTTCAGAAATTGTAGGTAATTCAAATGTTTTGATTATGCCAAGTCAACACAGTGCAGCCATTTCTTATAAAATGATAAAATCAATGAGTAGAGCAAAAGTTATTGGACCATTATTGATTGGTTTAGGTCTTCCAATAGAGATTGCTCCATTAAGAACATCTACATCTGAAATTATTAATTTGGCTTCTATTGCAGCTTACTCTGCTGATGTCATTGATTACAAAAAAAATTAATTTTTTTGGATTCTTAAATCCTCAACTAATATAATACTAGCTATAACCTCCTTAACATCAAGAATTTCTTTAGCCTCTTTTATGACTTCATTTTTCTCATCTTCAGTAATTGCAATTCCGTAAATGAAAATTTTCTTTTTAAATGTATCAATCTGATAATTTGAAGCTTTTACTTTTTTATTTAAAATGATTGCAGTTCTTAGTTGGGATGTAATTAAAAGATCTTTTGCAGATTGTTTAAAGTTAAATTCTTCTTTTATCTTAATATCGTTTCTAACAGATCTTACTCCAAGAGTTTCCCATGCTAATTTAGTTAATTGAAGCTTTTCCTCAGGATTTTCAACCTTTCCTGTTAAAAAAAATCTTCCGTCTAAAACTTGAGTATTAACTGCAAACAAATACTTTTTATCTTTCAATAACATTCTTGCAGTAAAGTTTTTTTCCATGATTGAGTCATCTATCTGAGTCCCAACTGATCTCGGATCAAAAGCTACACTTACGCCTGTCCCAAAAAAACCTTTTGATCCTACCCCAGCACAACTAGATAAAAAAATCAAAAATATTGAGAATATAGCAAATTTAATCTTCATTTTTTAATTCTAGACAATAGTTATAAATTTCTTTCTTTGATATCTCATTATTTTTACTAATTAGATTTATAATTTCTTTTATACTTAATTTATTTATAGTTTTTTTAATTAAATCTTTATCTGATTCACTAAGTTTTTGCGAAACATTTTTCAATATTTTCATTTCTGAAATGACAATAGTTAATTCTCCTTTAAGTCCACTTTCAAACCGTTTCAAATTATCAATTTCTTCCCTAAAAAATTCCTCATGAAATTTGGTCATTTCTTTACAAATCAAAATTTTTCTTCCATTAAAATATTTTTTTAAAATTGGAATAGTTTTGTTAAATTTTTTTGAAGAAATAAAAAAAACTATTGAGCAATTTAGTTTTGATAAGATTTGCAGATCGCTATTTAAGAGCTTATTTTTTTCAGGTAAAAAACCGTAAAAATAAAACTTATCACTAAACCCACTTACTGAAACAGCGCTAGAAACTGCAGAAGGGCCTGGAATTGGTGACACGTTAATACCATTTTTTAGACATTCATTTATCAAAACAGATCCTGGGTCAGAAATACTTGGAGTTCCGGCGTCTGAAATTAAAGATATTAAAGATCCTGATTCTAATAATTTGATTATCTTATTTAAATTTTTTTTTTCATTAAACTTATGGTAAGAAATCAAATTAGATTTAATATCAAATTTGTTAAGAAGAATTTTGGAAACTCTAGTATCTTCGCATAAAATAAAATCTGATTTTCCCAAAATTTCTATTGCTCTTTTTGATATATCTAACAAATTTCCTATTGGTGTTGACACAACATACAATCCAGACCCAATCTTATTATTGTCAGATTTGTTATTTAAGGACATTGTTGTAACTAATTAATATAATATTATTCAAATGATTAAAATTTCAAAATTATTAATTTCTTTACTATTTTTATTTATATTTGGCGTTTCACAAAAAGTATTCGCAAATGAGAAAATAAAAATTGGATTGCTTATTCCATTGAGCGAAGATAATCAAGAAATTGGTCAACAGATTATCAAAACCGTTAGAATGGCAATAAATGATATTGACAATGAGAATATAGAAATAATTGTCAAAGATACAAAATCTAATCCTAATAGCACTCTAAAATCTGCTATTGAATTAAAAAATGAAAATATAAAAATTGTAATAGGTCCAGTATTTTATGAAAATCTTATTTATCTTAACGAAGTTGAAGATACAATTTTTTTGTCATTAACAAATAAAACTATCGGTCTCCCAAAAAATGTTATTAGCGCTGGTGTAAATTCTACCTCTCAACTTAATACTATTAAAAAATTTTTAGAATTAAATGAGATTAAAAAAACAATCTTTTTATTGCCAAAACTAAAATATGGAGCTGAAATTAAAAAAGGTTTAAAAAATTCAAAGTTAAAAACTAAAAAGGTATTTGAGTATGATACTGAACCAACTAAACTGACGAAACAAATAGAAAAAATAACTAATTATAAAATTAGAAAGCAAAATTTAGAGGATGAAATAAAAAGATTAGAACAATCTGATGATCCGAATAAAGAGAAAAAAATTAAACAGTTAGAAAAAAAATATACATTGGGCAAAGTTAACTTTAATTCAGTTGTAATAGCTGATTTTGATGAAAGTTTAAAAAGTGTTGCTACATCTCTTCTGTACACTGATGTGTCACCTGAAAAAAAATATTTTATATCACTGAATCAATGGTTTGATGAGAGCTTAATACAAGAAAAAAGTCTTCAACCCATATATTATCCCTCGATAAATAAAAAAAATTGGGAACAATATAAGGATAGGTTTTACAGAAAATTTAAAAAATATCCAAACCATTTAAGCTTACTTAGTTATGATTTAGTTGGTTTAATTTATTACCTGTCATTAAAAAATGACTTTATGACAACAGATGCTCAAAAACTTTTTAAAGACGAAAGTTCTTTTAAAGGTAAAATTGGAATTTTTGATATCAAAAATAATAAAATAAATCACCGTTTAAATTTCTATAAGATTGAAAAAAATCAAACTACAGAAATTTTTTAATCTTCTTAAAAGCTTTAAATCTATGGTCAATTTTATGCTTCAAACTAGGCCTCATTTCACCAAAGGTTAATTTTTTTTTAAGAGGTATGAAAATAGGATCGTATCCAAAACCATTATTGCCTTTTGGTTTACTTGATATATGTCCCTCAACTTTACTTTGAACACAAGCAATTTTTTTTTTTAGATGACTTATTGATAGAGCACATATAAATCGGGCTTTTATTTTTTTACTTTTCCAATTTTTATCTTTTTTATATAGTTCTCTATAAACTTTTTTTATTGCAATTTTAAAATCAGATTTTTTTCCTCCCCACCTCGCCGAATATATTCCTGGCCTTTTTTTTAAAATATCAATTTCCAACCCAGAGTCGTCTGCCAAACAGGTTAAATTCGCTTTTTTTGAAAAATACCTTGATTTTATAAGTGAATTTTCTTTAAAAGTTTTACCAGTTTCTCTAGGGCTTTTGAGATTAAATTCTGATGTTGAATAAATTTTGATATATTTTGGTAATAAATTCTTGATTTCGCGCAGTTTACCCTTGTTATTTGTTCCAATTAATAATTCATTTATTTTTTGTTTAAACATCTAGAAATTATGAAAATCCTTACCATATAAGATCGTATGGAAAAAGAAGAAAACCAAAATAATAATACCAGGAATAAAAGTCAAGAAGCAGAAATTGCTGAAAATGATATTGGTGAAAATGAAAATAATATTCAGTCTCAACCCAAAAATGTTACACTGGAAGAGAAAGAAAAAATAAAACAATCTTCTCCAGCTGAAAAAATTGCCGAACTTGAAGATAAGATAGCAAGGACTTTGGCTGAAATGGAAAATCAAAGAAGAAGATTTGAAAAAGAAAAAGAAGATGCATTTGAATATGGTGGTTATAGTTTTGCAAAAGAAGCATTGAGCTTAATTGATAACTTAGAACGATCAAAAAATGTTTTAGAGAATGATGATAAACTTAGAGAAACTGAGGCATTAAAGAAAATACTTGAACACTTAGATATAATTAAGAAAGATCTAATATCTATTTTTGAAAAAAATAATATTAAACCTATTGATAGTTTAAACCAAAAACTAGATCCAAATTTTCATCAAGCAATGATTGAAATAGAGGACGATACTAAAGAGCCAGGCACAATAATCCAAGAAATTCAAAAAGGATTTACTATAAAAGACAGATTATTAAGACCGTCATTAGTTGGTGTATCAAAGAAAGTTTCAAAAAAAGAGGAAAAAAACAACAAAAATGAGGATAATTCGAGAGATAAATAATTATGAGGTTAGCTTGTAGTTTTGTATTTAGCACCTATATGAAGATCAGGTTTTAAAAGAAATGAGTAAAATAATTGGAATAGATTTAGGTACTACGAATTCTTGTGTTGCTATCATGGAAGGTACACAAGCTAAGGTACTAGAAAATGCAGAGGGTGCAAGAACGACTCCTTCGGTAGTTGCATTTACTGATGAAAATGAAAAATTAATTGGTCAGCCAGCTAAAAGACAGGCTGTAACCAATCCTGAAAATACTATATTTGCTGTTAAAAGATTAATTGGAAGAAATTTTGATGATCCTACAGTAAAAAAAGATGTCGAGGCAGCACCTTTTAAAATTGTAAATTCTGAAAAAGGTGACGCTTGGATTGAAGCAAAAGGAGAAAAGTATTCACCATCGCAAATCTCTGCTTTCATACTTCAAAAGATGAAAGAGACTGCTGAAAAATACTTAGGTCAGGCTGTAACTAAAGCAGTTATAACTGTGCCTGCATATTTCAACGATGCACAGAGACAAGCAACTAAAGATGCTGGTAAAATTGCTGGCTTAGAAGTTTTAAGAATTATAAATGAACCTACTGCTGCTTCATTGGCGTATGGACTTGATAAAAAACAAAATAAAAAAATAGCAGTCTACGATTTAGGTGGAGGAACTTTTGATGTTTCAATACTGGAATTAGGTGATGGTGTATTTGAGGTAAAATCTACTAATGGTGATACATTTTTAGGTGGAGAAGATTTTGATAATGCTGTTGTAGAGTATCTAATTGGCGAATTTAAGAAAGATAGCGGTATTGATCTTAAATCAGACAAATTAGCATTACAAAGATTAAAAGAAGCTGCTGAAAAAGCTAAAATAGAACTTTCAGCTGCAGAACAAACAGACATCAATCTTCCTTTTATCACAGCTGATAAAACTGGACCAAAGCACATTAACTTAAAGATGACTAGAGCAAAGCTTGAAGCTTTAGTTGAAGATTTAATTGCCAGAACAATCCCCCCATGTAAAACTGCCTTAAAAGATGCTGGAATTTCTGCAAGTGATATTAATGAAGTAGTTATGGTAGGTGGTATGACTAGAATGCCAAAAGTTATAGAGGAAGTAAAAAACTTTTTTGGCAAAGATCCTAATAAAAGTGTCAACCCTGACGAAGTAGTAGCAATGGGTGCAGCTATCCAAGCTGGTGTATTACAAGGAGATGTAAAGGATGTATTGTTATTAGATGTTACACCGCTCTCTCTTGGAATTGAGACACTAGGAGGAGTATCTACAAAACTTATTGAAAAAAATACAACTATTCCTACAAAAAAAAGTCAGGTATTTTCTACTGCTGAAGACAATCAGCCAGCTGTTTCAATTAGAGTTTTGCAGGGAGAAAGGGAAATGGCAACTGATAATAAATTATTAGGAAATTTTGAATTAATAGGTATTGCTCCAGCACCCAGAGGTGTCCCTCAAATTGAAGTAACTTTTGATATCGATGCAAACGGAATAGTAAATGTGTCGGCAAAAGACAAAGGTACAGGTAAAGAACAAAAAATTCAAATCCAGGCTTCTGGCGGTTTAAGTGAAGAAGAGATAGAAAAAATGGTTAAAGATGCTGAGGCTAACAAAGAAGCTGATAAAAAGAAAAGAGAGTCTGTTGATGTAAGAAATCAAGCAGATACCTTAATTCATTCAACTGAAAAAAATTTGAAAGAACATGGATCTAAAATCTCTGATGCTGAGAAAAAATCAATTGAAGATGCTTCAAACGATCTTAAAGAATCTCTGAAAAGTGAAAACACCGATGATATTAAGAAAAAAACTGAAACACTAGTTCAAGCTTCGATGAAACTTGGTGAGGCTATTTATAAATCACAACAAAGTACAAAACCATCTTCTGATAAAGATGATGGTAAAGACGAAAAGGAAAAAAAAGACGATAATGTTGTTGATGCTGACTTTGAAGAAGTAAAAGACGAGAATAAAGAAAAAAGCGCTTAACTGACATCTATTTGTCCAGGTTTAATACATGGCTAAAAGAGATTACTATGATGTCCTTGGCGTACGAAAAGATGCAAGCCCTGAGCAACTAAAGTCTGCATACAGAAAATTAGCAGTTAAATATCATCCAGACAAAAATCCTAACGACAAAACAGCAGAAGAGAAATTTAAAGAAGCAAGTGAAGCTTATGGTGTGCTTTCTGATAAATCGAAAAAAGAAAACTATGATAATTTTGGTCACGCGGCTTTCGAGAATGGAGGAGGTGGTCAAGGTGGTTTTGGTGGTTTTGGTGGTTTTGGTGGTACCGATTTTTCAGATATCTTTGAAGATTTTTTTGGAGATTTTGGTGGTAGCAGAAGAGGATCTAGGGGAAGAAGTTCTAATAACAGAGGGTCAGATCTAAGATATGATCTATCAATAACTTTAGAAGAAGCATACTCTGGAAAAAAACAAAATATACAATTTTCAACTTCAGAGAAATGTAATGTCTGTAAAGGAAGTGGATCAAAGCCAGGAACAACACCTGACAGATGTAGTTATTGCGGTGGTAACGGAAGGGTTCGATCAAATCAAGGCTTTTTTACCGTGCAACAAACTTGCCCTCAATGTGCGGGCAGTGGAGAAGAAATTACAAATCCATGTTCTAATTGCAACGGACAGGGCAATAATCAAATTACAAAAAAAATCTCTGTAACGATACCAAAGGGAGTAGATGATGGTACCAGAATAAGACTAGCAGGCAAAGGTGAAGCTGGCACTAGGGGAGGTACATCAGGTGATTTATATTTATTTATTAATGTAAAATCTCATGATTTATTCAAAAGATCAGATGTAAATTTATTTTTTGAATTCCCAATATCGATTGCAGATGCTGCACTTGGAACTACAATAGAAATTCCAACTATAGATGGAAAAAAAGCGAAAATTAAAATACCTGATGGTACTCAAGATGGAAAACAGTTTAGACTCAAAGGAAAAGGAATGCCTTTCATGAGAAGAGGGGACTTTGGAGACCTGTATGTCCAAGTAAAAACAGAAGTGCCAGTTAACTTAAATAAAGAACAAAAAGAACTATTAGAACAGTTTAGAAAAATAGAAAATGAAAAATCTAACCCAAGTATTAAAAAATTTTTTGAGAAAGCAAAAGATTTTTGGAAGAGTTAAAAAATGGGGTTAGATCAAATAATCCCAGTTATCTTTTTAATTGCAGTTTTGTTTCTTGTTCTTCCAGGCTTTATTGAGACGAATTCAAAATTAAAATTATTTCTCAAAAATTTACTCATTTGGTCTGTAATTGTTTCATCCATTGTGATAGTTACATATTTAATCTTTTAATGAAAAAAATAAATTTAGCAATTGCTGGATGTTTGGGGCGAATGGGTAGTCAAATAATTAAATCAGCCAAAAAAGATAAGAGCTTTAAAATAACCGCATTAACAGAAAACAAAAGGATTAATAAGAAAATTAATGGTATCGCTATTGACTTAAATACTTATAAAGTTTTTAAAAAAGCAGATTTAATCATAGATTTTACAATTCCTAAATGTACATTTGAAATATTAAAGATTGCCTTAAAATTAAAAAAAAGAGTTGTAATAGGAACTACTGGTTTTTCAAAAAAAGAGGAGAGATTAATTGAAAAATATTCAAAAAAAATTCCAATTTTAAAAGCTGGAAATATGAGTTTAGGGATAAATCTTTTAATGTATTTGACTGAAATCGCATCTGGTTCTTTGGGGAAAAAATTTTTAAGTAAAATTTTCGAAATCCACCATAAGCATAAAAAAGATTTTCCATCTGGAACAGCATTAATGTTAGCAAAAGGAATAGCTAATGGTAGAAAGAAAAACTTTCATAATATTATTGGAAAAAAATATCTTAATAAAAAAACTTTTCCTTATAGCAATAGAATAAACTTCAATTCTGTCAGGAAAGGTGAAATTATTGGAGAACATGAAGTAAAATTCTCAAGTGGTAAAGAAATAATCACTCTAAATCATGAAGCTTTTGACAGGGCTTTATATTCAGAAGGGGCCTTATCAGCTGCAAAGTGGTTAATGACTAAAAAGCCAGGCCTTTATTCAATGAGAGATCTTATGAATTTCAAATAATGAATGAAATACAGAGAGCTAAGACAATTCTTAAAATTTTAGATAAGACCTACCCAACAATTAGAGTTCCTTTAAAAAGTAGAAATGTTTTTACACTTCTCATTTCTGTTTTATTGTCAGCTCAATGCACTGATATCAATGTAAATAATGTTACAAAAAATATTTACCCCAAATATCACCGACCTGAACATTTTGTAAAGCTAGGACGAAAAAAAATTGAGAGATTAATAAAAAAAATTGGTATCTTTAGAGTCAAAGCTAAAAGTATTTATAATCTCTCAAAAATACTAATTAATGAATATGGTGGGAAAGTACCAAAAACATTCGAAGATTTAGAAAAACTGCCAGGTGTAGGACATAAAACTGCGAGTGTGGTAATGTCTCAGGGATTTGGCTATCCTGCTTTTGCCATAGATACTCATATTCACCGACTTGCTCAAAGATGGGGTCTCACAAATGGCAAAAGTGTTGTTCAAACTGAAAAGGATTTAAAAAAATTATTTCCCAAAAAAAATTGGAATAAATTACATCTACAAATAATTTACTATGGAAGAGAATATTGCAAAGCTAGGGATTGTTATGGATTAACTTGTAAAATTTGCACTACTTGTTATCCTAACAGAAAAAAACCAGTCAAAACTTTGAAAGCTTGATATGAAAATTTTAGGT
Organism: uncultured Pelagibacteraceae bacterium; assembly: GCA_902538915.1. GTDB lineage: Bacteria > Pseudomonadota > Alphaproteobacteria > Pelagibacterales > Pelagibacteraceae > Pelagibacter. Next base: position 248,364 of record CACBGZ010000001.1, read on the forward strand.
ATTGGAAATGCTATAGTTGACGTTATTTGCAAAGTAGAGGAACGCTTTTTAGATCAAAACGATTTGGTTAAAGGTAACATGAAATTAATATTTGATCAAAATGAGTTCCAAAATTTATTATCAAGTCTAAAAATTGAAAAAACTATCTCGGGTGGTTCAGTTGCCAACTCAATAGTTGGGTTGTCTCAACTTAAAAATGAAGTTGGTTTTTTAGGAAAGATATCTGATGATGATCTTGGAGAAAAATACGAGATAGGACTTAAAAGTGAAAATGTAAATTATATCTATTCTAAAAAAAAAGAGGATTTACCAACTGGCACCTGTTTAATTTTAGTTACACCAGACTCAGAAAGAACAATGTGTACTTTTCTCGGAACCGCGGGAAAAATCAACGAGAATGACGTAAATGTTGATGCACTCAAAAAAAGTGAAATGATATTTTTAGAAGGATATCTGTGGGATGAAGGCGAGCCAAAAAAAGCATTTGATAAAGCAATTAACCATGCAAATAAAGTTGCTATGTCTCTATCTGACAAATTTTGTGTGGATAGACATAAGTCTCATTTTTTAGATTTAGTAAAAAATAAATTAGATATAGTCTTTGCAAATGAAGAGGAAATTATGTCTTTAATAAACACAAATAATTTTGATGAAGTTATTAATTTTGCAAAAGAAGTGCATAAATTAATAATAGTAACTAGAGGAGAAAAGGGAGCTGTTTCAATTAAGGGGAATAGTGTAACTGAGACCGGAATTAAAAAAAATTTGAATATAGTTGATTTAACTGGTGCCGGAGATCTATTCGCTAGTGGCTATCTTCATGGTTATTTAAATAATTTTTCTCAAACAGATTGTTTGGAAAAAGGTACAGAAATGTCTTCAAAAATAATTCAGCAAATGGGAGCAAGACTTTAAATTTTTTTTCTCTTAAAACTACCTTTTCCTTTTTTTGGTTTGATAACCTTTGGTTTATATCTTCTATTTGATAGAGTCTTGGCTACAGGATTTTTTTTCAATTTATTTTGTATCCTTTTTGTGAATTTTGTATAAATGCATCATCTCCAAATTTATCTTTCATTTTTTTTCTTAGTCTATAAATGTGAGTTTCTACAGTATGAGTTTCTAAATTAGAAGAATATCCCCAAACATTATTTTGAAGTTCTTTTATAGTTACATTATTGTTTGATTTGATAAAAATTATCATTTCAACCTCTTTTTCTGTTAAACTTAGTCTTAAATTGTCTAAAATAATTTTTCTAGAATTTAGGTCTAATTTATATTTACCAATTTTTACATCTGACTTTTTGATAAAGCTGGTCTTTAAAAAATTTATATTTATTATTTGTATCAATTTATCTAATTTCATCGGCAAATTTTCCAAGACAAAACTATTCTTTAAATCATTAAATTTTACTGAACTCACAATTAGATAATTTTCAAAATTGTCTAATTCTAATTCTTGGAACTTCTTCTTATCAACATACAAAATTTCAAAATTTAAATATTCGTTAATTTCACTTAATATTTTATATAAAATTTGATATTCATAAATTATTAAAATTTTTGAAATCATTGCTTAAAAATATGCGAATTATATTAAAAAATAAAGAAACTCTTTTATATGATGATTTTAAATTTAAATGTTGTATTGGCAAAAATGGCACTACATCCAATAAAATTGAAGGTGACAAAAAAACTCCAAAAGGTATTTTTTCTTTAGGGCCCGTTTTTTATAGAAAGGATAGAATAAAAAATCTTGTCACAAAATTAAAAAAAAAGGAAATAAATAAACAAATGGGTTGGTGTGATGATGTAAAAAATAAAAATTACAATAGATTAATTAAAGTAAATAATAAGATTAGACATGAAAAATTATTTCAGAAAAAAACAAACTATGATGTTTTAATACCAATTAAATACAACACTAAAAAACCCAAAAAAAATAAAGGTAGTGCAATATTCATTCATTTAACAAAAAATTATAGAAAAACTCTAGGTTGTTTAGCATTGAAAAAAAATGATTTATTAATTTTATTAAAGCTAATAAACAAAAAAACAAAAATTCAAATTCTTTAAGATCGCTCTCCAAAAATTTTTGAACCAATTCTTACATAAGTAGCACCGTGGGATATCGCTTCTAAATAATCTGATGACATGCCCATACTTAATTCGTTAAGACCAATAGATTTGTTTAAGTCATTCATCAATTTAAAATATTTATTTTTATTCCCTTGTAAGGGTGGAATGCACATTAAACCAACTATATCTAAACTAAAATCATTAATACACTTTTTATAAAAATTCATAACTTCATTTTGATGAATACCACTTTTTTTATCTTCATTGCCAATGTTTACTTGAATGAAAATTTTTAGTTTTTTATTATTTTTTTTTTGTTCTAAAGAAATTTTTTGAGCTAATTTTAAATTGTCTAAAGAATGAATATAATCAAATAATGGAACTACAAACTTAACTTTATTAGTCTGGAGTTTGCCAATCATATGAAGTTTAATATTCTTAACCTCTTTTTTTATTTCATTCCACTTTTCCAGAGCTTCTTGAACTTTATTTTCACCGTAATGTAGATGGCCATGATCAATTAGTGGTTTAATTTCGTTTATAGGAAAAGTTTTAGTTACTGCTATTATTTTGGTTTTCAAATCTTTTATATTTCCAGACTTGAGTTCATTTTCTATAGACACTAAATTAGATATAGTTTTATGCAAAGAAAAAATCCGTATATATTTTATTTTATAGATAGATATAACATAGATGAATTAACAAATTTAGAAAAAAATATAGATCTAATATTTCGAAACTATAATAAAAAATTAAAAATAGATGAAATAAAGTCAATTCATAAATTTTGTAAAACCGAAAAGAGAAATTTATATTTGTCTAATGATATTAAATTAGCGCTAAAACTAGGTCTTAGTGGTGTATATATCCCCTCTTTCAATAAAAGTCTCAATTTTTCCTCTAAACATTCTTTGCCAGATAGATTTGAAATAATAGGTTCAGCTCATAATGTGAATGAAATTAGAATAAAAAAATTACAAAAATGTTCTAAAATTTTCTTATCACCTATATTTAAATCAAAAAAAAATCAAAAGTTTCTTTCAACAGTAAAATTTAACCTTACAGCTTTATCTGAAGATATTAATTTCATAGCCTTGGGTGGAATTGATAAAAATAATTATAAAAAGCTTAGGCTCACTAAAGTTGTTGGCTTTGCAGGAATATCTTGGATAAAAAAAAACGGCCTAAGAAAACTTAGGCCGTTTTTAAAAATTTAAACTAAACTAAACTTAGAATGCTAATCCTAAAGCGATTTCATTCTTAGTTATAGTAGCTGCATCTTCATCAAAGTTAGGGTTAGTAATCTCTGTTGTGTATGCTTTAATTGACATAGCACCCATTGAATACGCCGCTTGTAATGACTCATGCTTCTCATCTACATCAGCACGCTGAGCTGATGAACTAGCAACATTCATTTGCGAGTCGTGAGTAGCTGTCATTTCAGAGTAAGATATTGATAGATCATCATTTACGTTAAACGCAACTGAGAACATATCTCCATCAAATATACCTGATGATGTTCCAACAGTTTTAGCAGATGTAGTTGTACCAGCTTCAGTTGTGTTATTTAAACCTGAACCAATGTAAAACTCAGAGTATCCTAGTGATACTGGACCTGCTGAATATTTAACATTCCATGAACCAGTAAACTCATCTTCAACTGTTGTTAAAGCAGCTGGGTTTTTGTTTTCTCTTTCAGAAACAAAAGCACCTACTGATAGTGCATCATAAGCTACAGTTAAACCTAGACCATAAGCATTGCCCCAAGTATTACTTCTAGCTACTGCTCCACCATCGTTTGGTGAATCACTTCCACCTTGGAAAGAATAATCAAGACCACCTGTAATAGTAGCACCCATCATTTCCATAGCCGGGAACTTGTAAGTTATACCGTTACCATCAGCGTATGAACCAACGTAGTTAGCTGCACCTTGTCCACCAGCATCTGAGTTTTCCTCATATGCAGTTGGGATAGCTTCATCGTATGCACCGTTAATATTAGTTCCACCACCAGAACCTACACCAATCGAACCTAAAGATCCCATTGTCATTACAGTTGCTGTTGATGATACTGTGAAGTCATCTTTTGTTAAAGTGTGGATAGCAAATGTCCAACCATTGTCTAACTCACCACTTCCTGAGAATTTAACGTCTTTATCGTGTCCTAAAGATTGTGCAGTGTTGTCACCACTTTTAGTAACGTAAGTTACGTTCGCGCTACCAGTTACTGATAGTTCTCCCGCGTGAGCCGTTACTGCTGCTAGCGAACCTGCTAGTGCTGTAAGACCTACTTTTCTTAAGTTAATCATATTGATCTCCTATTGTTATTCATATGAATGTTGGTTTCTTAGCAGTTTTAAGATCAGAATTTAAAAAAAATGACCTATTTAAGGTCTTTTTTTAACATATGTGATATTTTTACAACAAAATAATGCATATTTTTATTGATATTTTAGAGTACTAGTGGTTTTAAATCAAATCAGTAATTTTATGAATAATTTCACAAAATTTATTCTATTAATATCTACCCTTATCTTAATAAGTGGTTGCACTGGTTTTTTTAAAAGATCAGACGTTAAAGATAATCCGGTAAATGTTCAAGATAGAGTCAGGAAAAATATAGAGGAAGGAAAAGGTGTTCGTTTTAATATAGGAAAAAGAAAAGGAGGGGTTTTTGATTTTGCGTCAGCTAATGAATTATGGAGAGCATCAGTTGAAACTCTAGATTTCGTTCCTTTGGTAAATGCTAGTTACTCAGGAGGAATTATAATAACTGACTGGTTTAATGGTGGAAAAAATAATAACAGAGATTTAAAGATAACAGTACGTTTCTTATCTAATGAAATAAGATCTGATGCGCTTAAAGTTATAGTTCATGAAAGGATTTGTACCAACAACAATTGCGTTACAAACTTAATAGACTCTAAGATTTCAGGTGAAATTCAATTAGCAATACTAAAAAGAGCAACTTTAATGGAAAAAAAATCTATCGAAAAACTTGTTGAAGAAAGACGAAAAAAAGATCCTCGTGGTGGGGATAATGCGATCCCACAAGATCAACGATAACTTAAAGCTTAAGGTAATTTGTGGAACGATATAACTTCAAAGTAATTGAAAAAAAGTGGCAAACTTTTTGGGAGAAAAATCAAACATTTAATTCTTCAGTAAAAAAAGATAAAAAAAAATTCTACTGTTTAGAAATGTTTCCTTATCCCTCAGGCAAAATACACATGGGACATGTTAGAAATTATACTATAGGAGATGTTCTCGCCAGGTACAAATCTATGCAAGGATTTAACGTTTTACACCCTATGGGATGGGACTCGTTTGGTATGCCAGCTGAAAATGCGGCTAGACAAAATAAACTTGACCCGAAAACATGGACTGAAAAAAATATTCAAACTATGAAAAGTCAACTAAAACAACTTGGGTTATCTATTGACTGGAACAGAGAAATTTCAACCTGCACAGAGGACTATTACAAACATCAACAATCCTTTTTTTTAGACTTAATGGATAAAGGACTTGTTTATAGAAAAGAAAACTACGTAAATTGGGATCCAGTTGATGAAACAGTTCTTGCTAACGAACAAGTGATTGATGGAAAAGGTTGGAGATCTGGTGCTGTTGTTGAAAGAAAAAAACTTAACCAATGGTTTTTTAATATAACTAAGTTCTCATCTGACCTGCTTGATGGTCTAGACAAACTAAATAAATGGCCAAATAAAGTGAAAGTAATGCAAAAAAACTGGATTGGTAAATCTTTTGGGTGTGAAGTTAATTTTAAAATTAATTCAAATTTACCAGTAAAGGAAATTAAATGTTTCACTACAAGGCCTGATACTTTATTTGGATTTTCATTTTTAGCTTTATCAATAGACCACCCGCTGTCGGATTTTTTTAAAAAGGATGAGAATTTCATTAAATTCAAAAATGAATGTGCCAAAACAGGTACAACAGAGGAATCGATAGCGAATGCTGAAAAAATTGGCTTTAAAACTGAAATAAAAGCTGTAAATCCCCTAGATGAGTCTAAAGAAGTTCCTGTCTATTTTGCAAATTTCGTTTTAATGGATTATGGTTTTGGAGCTGTGTTCGGTTGTCCTGCTCACGATCAAAGAGACTTAGATTTTGCTTTAAAATATAAATTAAAAGTTTTACCTGTAGTTTGCCCGCCAGGAGAAAATGAAAATTTTAAAATTGATAAAGAGGCTTATACAGGGCCAGGTAAAATTTTTAATTCTCAGTTCCTCAATGGTCTTAATTGTCCAGATGAATCTATTTTAAAAACTATAGAAATATTAGAAAAAAAAAATATTGGAAAACGTAAAATTAATTTTAGGCTTAAAGATTGGGGTGTCTCAAGACAAAGATATTGGGGATGTCCTATTCCTGTTGCTTATAATATTAAAGGAGAAGTAATTAAAATACCCAAAAAAGATCTTCCAGTAAAACTTCCTGAAAATGTAAAACTCGATGTAAAAGGAAACCCTTTAGAGTACCAAAAAAGTTGGAGAGAAATTACTTTAAATGGTGAAAAGTGTTTTAGAGAAACAGATACTTTAGATACCTTCGTTGACTCTTCATGGTATTTTTTAAGATTTTGTTCAGCTGATAAGGCTAAAGAGGGTTTTAATTTAGATGATGTAAAATACTGGATGCCTGTTGATCAGTATATTGGTGGAGTTGAACATGCTATTTTACATCTTTTATACTCCAGATTTTTTATGCGTGCCTTGGGTCACAATCAAATAGATTTTGTAGATTTAGAACCTTTTGATGGATTATTTACTCAAGGAATGGTGTGTCATGAAACTTATAGAGATAGTAATAACAACTGGCTATCTCCAGAAGAGGTTGAAACTAAAGACGGCAAGATTTTTTATAAAAAAGGTAAACCATCTGAAAAAGTAGAGGTTGGCTCAAGTGAATCAATGTCTAAATCTAAAAAGAACACTATAGATCCAGAAAATATAATAAATAATTATGGTGCAGATGCAGTCAGGTTCTTTATTCTTTCCGATAGTCCTCCAGAAAAGGATATTCAATGGTCAGAGCAAGGTATGATTTCATCATATAAATTTGTACAAAAGTTTTGGTCTTTGCATAAAATGCTTATAAATCTAAAATTAAAAGATGATAATCATCAATCGATTGACATTAATATTTTTACAAATCAAATCATCGAAAAAATTACTAAAAATTTAGAAAACTTTCATTACAATGTTTTAATAGCAAACTTACATGAAATTTATAATTATTTATCAAAAAATTTAAAAAAATTTAAAGATAAAAAAAATCTTTTGTCAAACTATGAGAAGATATTAAAGGTAATCTTACCAGTGATGCCTCACCTAATGAATGAGTGTTTGGAAGAATTAAAAGTCAAAGATAAAAATGAATGGCCAAAAGTAAACGAAAAATATTTAAAAAATGAAAATTTTAATGTTGTTATTCAAATTAATGGAAAAAAAAGAGGTCTAATGAACTTTGATAAAGAAATTAGTGAAAAAGATTTATTATTTGAGATAAAAAATAACGAAAAAACAGGTAAATTTTTAAAAGATAAGAATATAAAAAAAAGTATCTATATTAAAAATAAGTTAATAAATTTAATTATATGAAAAATAATTTTATCTTCTTATTAGTTATATCTTTTTTAATTTTATCTAGCTGTGGTTACCAGCCAATTTACTCTACAAAAAATTTGAATTTTACAATAGGTAATATTGAAAAAGAAAATACTTCTTTGAACAATAAATTTGAAAAAAAAATTAATGCTTTAAAAAATAAAAAGATAGACAAAAAAATAGATATCAAAATCAAAGCTGATAGAAAAGTTACAATTAAATCTAAAGACTCAAAAGGCAATGTGTTAGTGTTTGAACTTGAAATAAATTTAAAATTTTCAAGTCCTAATCTAGATAATGAATCTGAAAAATCATTATCAGAAAAGATAACTTATAATAATTCTGATGATAAATTTAAGTTAAAGCAATATGAAAATGAATTAGAAGAAATTATAATTACCAAAATTGTGGAAGATTTAATTAATTATTTATCAAACCTAGAATGATATTAAAAACGTATAATTTAAATGAAAATATAGATGCTAAGATCTTCTTATTTCACGGTGTAAACGATGGTCAAAAAGAGGAGCTTGTAGAGAATAAATTTAAACCAATGTTTGGAGACAATGTATTTAAATATTATGAGAAAGAAATATTTAATGATGTCGAAAATTTTTATAATCAAATCTTATCTAGATCTTTTTTTGAGAAAAATAAACTTATAATAATTAAAGATGCTAGTGAAAAAATTAAAGATCACATCGAAATTTTAAAAGAAAAAATATTTGATGACATTAAAATTATTCTTATTTCCAATATTTTAGATAAAAAATCTAAATTAAGAAATCTATTTGAGAAAGATGATGATTTAGTTTCAATCGCATTTTATAACGATAACAATCAAACTCTGTCCTCTATTTCAAAATCTTTTTTTTTAAAAAAAAAAATATCGATTTCACAAGAATCAATTAATCTATTAGTTAATAGAGCTTGTGGTGAAAGAAAAAGTCTTAATAATGAATTACAAAAGATTGAAAGTTTTTTATTAAATAAAAACAAAATATCTATTGAAGATATCCATGCTCTTACTAATTTATCAGAAAATTATAGTATTAATGAACTTGTAGATAACTGTTTAGCAAAAAACAGGGCTAAAACCATTTACATTTTAAATGAAAATAATTTTTCTTTTGAGGATGCAATAATTATTATTAGAACATTTTTAATCAAGACCAAAAGATTGATAAAACTGAACCAAAGTTTACAAATAAACAAAAGTATCGATAAAACGATTGTTAATTTTAAACCACCAATATTTTGGAAAGATAAAGAATTAGTGAAAAATCAAATTAAAAATTGGACATTAGATAAAACCCATAAACTAATTGAAGAAATAGATAAAGTTGAATTGAATATTAAGAAAAATTCAATTAATTCTCTTAATATTTTATTTGACTTTATTTTAAATACTTCAAAATCTAATAATTAGATTTTATGACCTCTATAATTTTATTAAGCTGATCATTATCATGATAAGCAAAAGTAATTGTACCTTTATTTTTATTGTTATTTTTAATAAAAACGTAAAGTCCAGTTTTATCCGTTATTGATTGTTCTAAATCTTTAATATTTGGATCCTTTGATTTATTGGTTAGACCAGGTTTCTTTTTGAAAATTTTTACAAAATTCTCTGCTTGACGAACTGAAAGTTTTTTTTCGATAATCTTGTTGGCTATAAACTCAGCATTGTTTAATCCAACCAATACTTTTGCGTGCCCTGCAGAGATTTTTTTGTTTTTAACAAAATTTAATACCTCCTCAGGCAAACTTAGTAATCTTAGTGAATTGGTTATATAGCTCCTGCTTTTTCCAATAAACTTAGAGACTTTTTCCTGGTCATATGAAAATTCATCGATCAACCTTTTATAACCTAGTGCTTCTTCTAACGGATTAAGATCATGTCGCTGAACATTTTCTACGATTGCAAACTCTAAAGATTTTAGGTCATCAACGTCTGTTATTATTACAGGAATATCATGAAGTCCAGCTTTTCTCGCTGCTAACCACCTTCTCTCACCTGCTATAATCTCATATTTAGTTTTTTCTAACTTTGACTTTCTAACTATAATTGGTTGGATTACGCCTCGTTCCTTAATAGAATTTGACAATTCATCTAAGCTATCTTGCTCAAAATTTTTTCTTGGTTGATATCTGTTAGGGATTATTTCACTCAAAGATAATTTGCTACTACTAGTTTCAACTTTATTTTCTCCGATTAAAGAAGATAGCCCTCTACCTAATCCTTTTTTTATTTTATTCATTATGCTGCGCTCCCAATATTGTTTTCTTGATTAATAAATTCATCTGTGAAATTATAATATGATCTACTGCCTGGACAATTTTTGTCATAGATTAATACTGGTACACCATGTGAAGGTGCTTCTGATAATCTTACATTTCTTGGTATTACGGTTTGATAAACTTTATCTTTAAAATAATTTCTAGCTTCCTCTTCAACTTGTGAGGATAATTTGTTTCTTCTGTCATACATAGTCAGCAGAATACCTTGAATTTCTAATTTAGGATTCAAATTTACTTTAATACGTTCAATCGTTTTGATGAGTTGGGTAAGTCCCTCCAGGGCAAAAAATTCAGTTTGTAACGGAACTAGCAATGAGTTAGAAGATACTAAAGCCATAACTGTCAACAAACTTAAAGATGGTGGGCAATCTATTAGGACATAATCGTATGATGCTCCAGAATCATTTAAATATGCGGTTAATTTAGTCTTCAAAATAAATGCTCTGTCATTGTCACCAGCTGTTTCAACTTCTAAACCTGACAAATCAACATTTGATGTAATTAAATCTAAATTTTCAAATTTGGTCTTTTTAATTACTTCTGAAATTGAGACTGTCCCATTGAGAATACCATAAATAGTTTGGTCTGACTGCTCAACATTAGATAATCCTAGACCTGTTGTAGCATTTCCTTGAGGATCAAGATCAATTACTAAAATTTTTTTATTTTGTTGCGATAAAGCAGAGGCCAAATTAATTACTGTTGTCGTTTTACCTACTCCACCTTTTTGATTTATAATCGAAATTATTTTCACGATAATTTTTTTTTGATTTTTTTTATGTTTAATATAAATGAGCTCTCATTTGTTAAACTTTTTTTTTCCTCATAATCTAAGTCCCAGTGCTGTAGTGTTTCTTTTAAAACTTTTTTTCCATTTTTGCCCATAAAAAAAATTATATTTTTAAATCTCTTAAAATTATCATTTACCAAATTTAAAACTAATGGCATTGGTTTAAATGCTCTCGACATTATTGTTCCTGTTTCCAAATTTTTTAATTTAAAAATATCTTTTTGAATAACTTCTGTGTTCAAGTTTAATTCTTTAGAAACATGTTTTAGAAAAACACATTTATGATAACTTTTTTCAAACAAGCTAACTTTCATATCAATTTTTAAATTTTTCATCACTATTGCCACCACAATACCTGGCAACCCTGCTCCAGAACCTAAATCATAGGTTGTATTTGCATTTATATCAACAAAATCAATGATTTGTGCTGAATCTATTATATGACGTTGTCTAATATCGTCTTTTTTAGAGTTTTTTTTGCTTATTATGTTAATTTCTTCATTTTTTTGTTGAATCAAAGAAATGAAGTTTTCTAACTCATTACAAGTTTCACGTGAAACATTAAAATCTGAAATTTTCGAATATGAATTTAAATTTATTTGATCCATTAAGCTATATGCTTAATAGACTTTCTTTTTAGATGTGACAACAAAATATATGCTGCTGCTGGGGTTATTCCGTCAATTCTTAACGCTTGGCCTATTGTTTTTGGTCTAATTTCCTTAAATTTCGACTTCACCTCATTAGATAGACCTGAAAACTGATCATAATCAATATTATCTGGAATAGATAAATTCTCATCTCTTTTAAAAGCTAAAATATCAGCTTTTTGCTTCTTCAAGTATCCTCTGTAATGAGCATTAATCTCAATTTGGTCATCGATCTCAACTCCATAATCCTTAATTTCAGGCCAAATCTCCCTTATTTTTGTCATATCAACATCTTTTTGAGTTAAAATCTCCTCAGAAGACCTGAAAACACCATCCTTTGAAATTTTGATTCCAAATTTTGAGGCTTTTGACGGGGATATATTTAAATTTGCCATTTGAAATGATATTTTGCTTAATTTTTGAAATTTATCCTCAAAAATTTTCCGTCTATAACCAGAAATCAAACCAATCTTAACTCCTTTTTGTGTTAGTCTTAAATCAGCATTATCTGATCTTAAGCTCAATCTATACTCAGCACGTGATGTAAACATCCTGTAAGGCTCAGCAACCCCTTTAGTAACAAGATCATCAATCATGACACCGATATATGCATCAGATCTATCAAGGATAAAAGGTTCTGAGTTTTTTAATGATAAAGCAGCATTTATCCCGGCTATAAGTCCTTGAGCTGCAGCTTCCTCATAGCCAGTTGTTCCATTAATCTGACCAGCCAAAAATAAATTTTTGATTTTTTTTGTTTCTAAGGTTAATAATAGTTCTCGGGGATCAATATAGTCATATTCTATCGCGTATCCTGGCCTAATTACTTTGACATTTTCTAAACCATTGATATTGTTCAGTATTTCGTACTGAACTTCCTCTGGCAGAGATGTTGAGATGCCATTTGGATATATTGTGTGATCATTTAGACCTTCAGGCTCCAAAAATATTTGATGTCTGTTTTTTTCTGAAAATTTAACTATTTTGTCCTCTATGGATGGACAGTATCTTGGTCCTACACCTTGGATGTTACCAGAATACATCGCGCTCTTAGATAGATTTTTTTCAATTATTTTGTGAACCTTTTCGTTTGTATAGGTCATTGAACATGAAACTTGTTTATTAAAATTCTCTTTAGTTAAAAATGAAAAAAAATATGGATCTTTGTCTGCATCTTGTTTTTCTAGGATATCGAAATTTATTGTTCTAGCATCTAATCTAGGGGGTGTACCAGTCTTGAGCCTTCCAATTTTAAATTTGTATTTTGCTAATTGTTCACTTAAACCTGTGCTTGGTTTTTCATTAAATCTTCCTGCTGGTGTCTTTTTATCACCAATATGAATCAATCCATTTAAAAAAGTACCGGTAGTTAAGATTAACTTTTTACAGATTACTTTGTTTCCCTTTAATGTTAAAAAACCACTTATAGAGTTATTTTTAAATATAAATTTAATTACAGGATCTGAAAAAATGCTTAAATTACAGTAGTTTACAAGTTTTTCTTGCATAAATTTACGATATAATGATCTATCAGACTGAGTTCTCGGTCCTCTAACTGCTGGACCTCTACTTCTATTCAATAACCTAAATTGTATTCCTGACTTATCAGCAACCTCACCCATAACACCATCTAGTGCATCTATTTCTCTTACAAGATGACCTTTGCCTAATCCACCTATAGCAGGATTACAGGACATTTCTCCTATCGTATTTTTGTTATGCGTAAATAAGGCGGTTTTAACTCCCAAACGGGCAGAAGCAGCAGCAGCTTCACAGCCAGCGTGTCCACCACCAATAACAACTACCTCAAACGACAAATCTTTTTTCATCCATTAAATTTATAATCGATTAAAATATTTACAACATTTGAATTAAAATTAAGTAAGTATAGATGTTATTTACCAATACAGAAATCGTTGAAAATACTACCTAATATCTCTTCGACATCAACTTTTCCGACAATCATGCCTAAATGTCTTGTGGCTAGCCTAAGATCCTCTGCGGCTTTGTCAAAATCCTTTTTATCATTTTTCTGTAAAAAACTTTTTAGGTGATCAGAACACTGCATTAAATGTTGTCTATGCCTTTCCCTGGTAATTAAAATATCTTCATCAGAAATAAATTTATCTTTCAAATTTTTTTTTATCTCTGAAATTAATCTCTCAATATTCGAATTTTTTTTGAGTGAAATTAAAACATGTTTAAATTTAGTAATTTGTGAATGCAATTTTTCTTTCAATAAATCAGACTTATTTACAACTAATATTGCATTATCTTTTAATAAATCATTCAAAAAACCGCTTAAATCAATATTTCTAGCATCAACCACAACAAGCTTTAAATCAGCTTTCTCCGCCTTTTTAAGTGATAACTTGATACCTTTTTTTTCAATCTCGTCCTTCGACACTCTTATTCCTGCAGTATCAGAAATAACAACTGGATAACCGTCAATATTTAAATGTGTTTCAATTACATCCCTTGTAGTTCCAGCAATTTCTGAGACTATTGCCACTTCTCTGTTAGCCAAATTATTTAATAAACTTGATTTTCCTGCGTTTGTTGGACCGACAATAGCAATTTTAAAACCTTCGCGAACTATTTCTCCAACTTTTTGATCATTTAAAATTTTTGTAATTTCATATAAAACTTTACTCGAATTATTTCTAATTTGTTTAATTTTGTCTTCAGGTAAATCTTCGTCTGGGAAGTCTATTTTAGCCTCTACATAAGATAAGATTTTTATTAATTTCTCTCTCAGTTCGTTAAACTTATCTGAAGACTTTCCTTGCATTATCTTAACAGCTTGCAATCTTTGGATTTCGGTTTCTGCAGAAATTAAATCGGCTATGCTTTCAGCTTTTAATAAATTTATTTTACCATTTTGAAAAGCAAGCTTTGTGAATTCACCTGGTTCTGCCAGTCGACAATTTTCAATTCTAGAAATCTGATTTTGAATAGCTAAAATGACTGCTTTACCACCATGAACATGAAACTCAGCCATATCTTCACCTGTATAGCTCTCTGGGCCAGGAAACCATATAATTATACCTTCATCAATTAACTCAGACGTGTTGATATTGTTTATTTTTCGAAGAGTAGCTACTCTAGGAGATGGAAGTTCCTTTCCTGTGAGCAACTTTATTACCCTTTTAACGTTATCGCCAGAAACTCTAATTACAGCCACACCAGAAATCCCTGATCCAGATGCAAGTGCATATATAGTCATTAAATTATTATATCGCTAAATTCATTTATGCATATAATTATTTGGTTATGATTATTTGGATAGCTTCGTACCCTAAATCTGGAAATACTTGGGTTAGAGCATTAATTGCACATTATTTTTTTTCAAAAAATAAAAAATTTTATTTTGAAATATTAAAGAATATTCCGAATTTTAATGTAAGTGATTTTATTAGTGAAAAAACTCCCCTTAAATCAAATGACGATGTGATAAAAAACTGGTTACCTGCTCAAAATTTTATTAACAAAAAATTTAAAAGGAACTTGTTTTTTAAAACTCATAATGCTTGTATTAAAAAAGATGGAAACGAATTTACAAGTGAAAAGGTTTCGGCAGGATGCATATATGTTGTTCGAGATCCAAGAAATGTAGTTACCTCTTATAAAAACTTTGAAAATCAAACATATAAAGATGTAGCAAAAAATATGTTTGATACAAAAGGATATCTGTCATCAAATGAAAGTACTTTTAAAAAGTTTGGAATAAAAGGAATTGAAATAATAAGCTCATGGGCTGAAAACTATAATTCCTGGGTTCACAATAAGTATAATATACCTGTTTGTTTAATTAAGTATGAAAACTTATGCATCGACCCTTTTAGAGAGTTCAAAAAAATTTTTGAATTTTTGAAAAAAATAAGTAAAGAAGAAAAGACCCAAATAGATAACGAAAGACTTAAAAATACGATTGAGGAAACTAGTTTTGAAAATTTAAAAAACCTAGAGAAAAAAGAGGGGTTTTTAGAAAAACAAAATAGAAAAGTAAATTTTTTTAATCAAGGAAGGGAAAACAACTGGAAAGAAATTTTACCAAAAGAAATCTCATCAGAAATTGAAAAAAAATTCTCGAAAGAAATGTTGGAATTAGGCTATTTATAATTAAGCAGGTTTATTCATTGAATTAAAAAACTCTGAATTATTTTTTGTGTCTTTTAATTTCGAACTGATAAACTCTATTGCATCCATAGTGCCCATTGGGGCAATTATTCTTCTTAAAACATTCATTTTTTGAAGATCATTTTTATCAAATAATAGTTCTTCTCTTCTTGTACCTGATTTGGTGATATCAATAGCTGGGTATATTCTTTTATCTGCAATTTTTCTATCAAGAACAGTTTCACTATTACCAGTTCCCTTAAATTCCTCAAAAATTACCTCATCCATTCTACTTCCAGTATCGATTAATGCTGTTGATATAATCGTCAAAGAACCTCCCTCTTCAATATTTCTTGCGGCTCCAAAAAATCTTTTAGGTCTTTGAAGTGCATTAGCGTCTACACCTCCAGTTAATACTTTACCAGAACTTGGAATTACTGCATTGTAAGCTCTCCCAAGTCTTGTGATAGAATCTAAAAGTATAACCACATCTTTTTTATGCTCTGTTAATCTTTTTGCTTTCTCTATTACCATTTCTGCAACTGCAACATGACGTTGTGCTGGTTCGTCAAACGTAGAACTAATCACCTCTCCCTTAACAGTCCGTTGCATATCTGTAACTTCTTCGGGTCTTTCGTCAATTAGTAAAACTATTAAATAACATTCTGGATAATTTTTTGCTATAGAATTAGCGATACTTTGAAGTATCATAGTTTTTCCAGCTTTTGGTGGTGAAATAATTATTGATCTTTGGCCCTTGCCAATTGGGCTTACTAAATCAATTAATCGTGGAGTTAGATCTTGTTTTTTTTCAGTTTTCAAAACCTCAACTTCCATTACCAATTGTTTATCTGGATAAAGTGGAGTTAAATTGTCAAAAGCAATTTTATGACGTGACTTTTCTGGTTCTTCAAAATTTATTTTACTAACTTGTAACAATGCAAAATATCTTTCCCCCTCTTTTGGAGCTCGCACAGGTCCCTCAACCGTATCGCCGGTTCTTAAACCAAATTTTCTTATCTGACTTGGGCTTACGTATATATCATCTGGACCAGGTAAATAATTTGACTCCATTGCTCTTAGAAAACCAAAGCCGTCTTGTAACAATTGCAAAACTCCCGCACCTGTTATTTCCTCTTTTTCGGCGACTTTTTTTAAGATAGCAAAAAGTATTTCTTGCTTTCTTAAGGTACTGGCATTTTCAATACCAAGCTCTTCTGCTTGTGTAATGAGTTGTTCAGATGATTTAAGTTTTAGTTCCTGTATGTTCATGATTAAAAATTATTAAGGACTTAATAATGAATTAAATATATATGCTATTTACAAATATTCAACCCTAGATAGGCTTAAAAATCACAACAAATATGATTAAAATGAGCAATAATGTGGGTATTTCATTTATAAATCGATAAAATTTATGCGAATGCGTATTAAGGTCTAGTTTAAATTGTCCCAAAATTCGTCCAAGATAAAAATGATAAATCGTTAGTATAACCACAAATATTAGTTTTAAAATCATCCAAGTTTGGCCAAGTTGTTGAAACCCTATTTCATGAATTAATAATAAACCAAAAAACCAAGACAGCGTCATTGCTGGAGTCATGATATAAAAAAAAAGTTTTCTTTCCATAACCTTAAATACATCTGTTACAATTGGCTTGGTACTGTTTTGAGAATGATAAACAAAAATTCTTGGTAGATATAATAATCCAGCCATCCAAGAAATTACTGAGATCAAATGTAATGATTTAAACAGTAAATAAGTGCTCATAAACTAAATATTTTTTTTAATTAAAGATTTTAATAAAATTATATGATCATCATTATCATTTAAGCACGGTACCATATCAAAGTTTTTTCCTCCAGAATCTAAAAAACTCTCCTTTCCTTGAATTTGGATTTCCTCTAAAGTTTCAACACAATCTGATGAAAATCCTGGGCATATAGCTAAAATATTTTTTTTTCCCTCTTGAGGTAAACTTTCTAGAGTTTTGTCTGTATAGGGCTGAAGCCATTTTTCAGGACCAAATCTTGATTGGAACGTTGTTTTGATTTCAATCGATGTAAACTTTTCTGATATCAGTCTAGTAGTTTTGTGGCAATAGCAATGATAGGGGTCACCTTTGTCGAAATATTTTTGAGGTATTCCATGATAAGAAGCTAATATTAAATCTGGCTTCCAATTAATTTCTTTAATTTTCTTATTTAATGAATTCACAAGTGCTTCTATATATAAAGGATCAGACTCATAATGAGGCACTATTTTAAGTGATGGTTGCCATCTCATTTTCATAAGGGTTCTATAGACTTCATCACAAACCGTTGCAGTTGTTGCGGCCGCATATTGAGGATAAAGAGGAAGTATTATTAAATTTTCACAGCCTTTTTCATGAAGACCTGCAATTTTACTCTTTATGCTAGGATTTCCATATCTCATAGCATAATCAATTATCAAATTTTTTTCTGACATTGTGCTTGAAAGTTTCTCTGCCTGTCTTTGTGTATAATACAAAAGTGGGGAAATATTTTTATCCTTCATCCAAATTTCTTTATAGGCTTTTGCCGTTTTAGATGGCCTAAAAGTTAATATGAAAACATTTAAAATGATCTGCCAAATTATTGGATTAACTTCAATTACTCTTCTATCCGATAAAAATTCTTTTAAATATTTTCTTATATCAAACCAACTTGTTGAATTAGGTGTTCCTAAATTTACAATTAAAATTCCAGTTTTTCCAAATTTTACAGGTGGGTGTTCTGCTTTATTTTCCATTAATAATCTTTTACGGTTTTAACTAAGTAATCCATCATACTAGGATCGGTTTCTGGTAAAACACCATGTCCTAAATTAAATACATATGGATGATCTTTGAATATATCTAAATATTTTATTGCCTCTTTTTTTAGTTTTTCTTTATCAGTAAGTAAAATCTTTGGATCCATTCCGCCTTGTACAGGAATTTTTATTTCCTTATTAACTTTAACTGGATCAACTTCATAATCAATGCAAATGGCGTCTGGTTTAATAATTTCACAAAAATCTTTATAATTCTTAATACCTCTTGGAAAACAAATAACAGGTGTGTTTAAAGATTTAATATAATTAACCAAACTTAATGTTGGCTCATAAATATAGTAAGGTAAATCTTTTTCTTTTAGCAACCCAGCCCAGCTGTCAAAAATCTGTATTAATTGTGCGCCATTTTTGATCTGATTATTAACGTGTATTTTTAAAAACTTATCTAAAATTTTAAGAACTTTGCTTATTAATAATTTATTATCGAAAAAATTTTTATTCAGATCTAGTTTTGGTGATTTTTTGTTGATCATGTAAACCAACAAAGTCCATGGTGCCCCGATAAAGCCGATAGTAGTTTTATTTTTAGTAAACTGAGAACTACTAACTAACCTAATTAATTCATAAATAGGAGAAAGTTTTTTTACAAAATTAACTTCTTCCACAGTCGAAATTTTTTCTAAATTAAGCTCGTCAAGTAATGGACCTATATTTTTTTTAAACACAACATTTTGATTTAAACCATATGGTAACATGAGAATATCAGAAAAAATTATTGCAGCATCTAATTCAAATCTTTTTAAAGGTTGTAAAGTAATTTCAGTCGACAATTTTTGATTAAGACATAATTTAATAAAATCAGGATTTTGTTTTCTTATTTCTCTAAATTCTGGCAAATATCTTCCAGCTTGTCTCATTATCCAAATAGGATTAATATCACTTTTTTTGTTTATTATTACTTCTTCAATTGGAGACATAATAATAATTAAATATAATTGATTGTAATATTAGTGTATTCTGTGAATAATGGTGATTAAATTTATTGAACATCTTTTAAACAGTTTATTAACATTTAGAGTTTAAATTTTAATAAATATATACGTAAAATTGAAGCTTATTAACTAAATACATTTAATGATTACTAATGATTTTAACATGTTTAATATTGTTAATAAAATCACTGTTTTACAACATAAATTTAAAAATATGAAAAATATCCAATATGATAAAGATAATACAAATTTATACACATATTATACATGAGTAATTTATATCAAATTTATCTTATTTCAGATTCTACTGGCGAGACTTTAGATAGAATTTTTACAGCTATAAAAGTTCAATTTAAGAATATAAAATATAAAATTCACACTTATTCTTTTACAAGAACAGGAAACCAAATCTTAAAGATTTTGTCTGATGCTGAAAAAAAAACAAATTCAATAATATTATATTCAATAGTAGATAGCAATCTTGCTAAATATCTTGCAAAAACAAGCAGAGAAAAAGAGATTCCATGTTTTGGTGTGTTAGGTGACTTAATATTAAGTTTTTCTAAACTACTCAACCAGAAGGCATCCCATCAACCCAGCGGACAATATGCTCTTAATGATGAATATTATAAAAGGATTGAAGCAATTCAATTTACTATGAACCATGATGATGGTAATTCCATTAAAGAAATAAAAAAGTCCGATATAATTCTTTTAGGAGTGAGCAGAACAAGCAAAACACCAACCTCAATTTATTTGGCTAACAAAGGATATAAAACATCGAACATTCCACTTATTAATGAAAACTCCATTCCACAAATTTTGAAGGAAAACCCCAAAATTTCTTGTGTGGTCGGTCTTAATACAGAACCTGAAAGATTGGCTGACATAAGAAAAAATAGAATGAACTCTTTAAAAGAAACAGAGAACAAATCATATACAGATCTAAGTAATATTAGAAAAGAAGTTGAGAATGCAAAAAACGCTTTTAAAAAATATAAATGGCCTACAATAGATGTTACAAGAAAATCAGTTGAAGAAACTGCAGCGTCAATAATAAAAATATACGAAATTTATAAACAAAATGTTTAAATTAATACTTGCATCCAAAAGCAAAGTAAGGAAAGAAATATTAAATAAACACAATATCAAAGCTAAAGTTGAACCTTCAACTGTTGATGAGGAACCCATCAAACAGAGTTTGTTAAAAGAAAGAGTTTCACCTGAAATAATCTCAAAAAATCTTGCTGAAATAAAAGCTAGCCGAGTTAGTCAAAAGAATTTTGATATATTAGTTTTAGGTGCTGATAGTGTTATAGACTTAAATGGAGAATTAATATCTAAACCTGATAATCGTGAAGAAGCCCTATCAATTTTAAAAAAACTTAATGGAAAAGTGCACCAATTAATAAGCTCTGTTTGCATATCAAAAAATGGTTCGATGATCTGGAACTATACCGATATAGCCAAACTTACAATGAGGAATTTTTCAAACAAAGAGTTAGAAGAATATTTAAAGAAGATTTCAGATGAAGCACTTTATTCATATAATGTTTATCAAATTGAGGGGGTGGGTAGATCTTTATTTTCGAAAATACAAGGAGATGAGAATACAATTATGGGCCTTCCTATTAACAAAATTAAGGAATATTTAAAAAATTATGAATAAGTATTTAGTAATTGGTAATCCTATTGATCATTCTCTGTCTCCAACAATACATAATTATTGGATTAAAAAAAATAATATTAAAGCAATATATGACAAAGAAAGATTAAATAGTGATGATTTAAAAAACTTAATAATAAAAATCAGAGAGAAAAATATTATTGGTGTAAATGTTACTGTTCCTTTTAAAAAAGAGGTAATTCCTTATCTTGACAAGCTGACATCCGGTGCTGAAGTAACTCAATCGGTTAATACAATTCTATTAACAAATGATAGTAAAATAATCGGCTATAATACTGACATAAGTGGTTTTGAAAATGCTATTAAATACACAAAATATGATACTTCTGGAAAAAAGATTTTTATTTTAGGTTCTGGTGGAGTTACACCATCAATAATTTTTGCTTTATATAATATGAATGTTTCAAGCATTACTCTAACCAATAGAACTAAAGCTAAAGCTGAACAATTACAAAATTTTTACAACAGTAACACTGTAAAAAAAAGGGGATGGAATGATATAAAAGTAGTTGATTGGGGTAAGATCCCCGAGTTTGATATGATTATAAACGCGACCAGTGTCGGTTTAAATAAAGACGATAATTTAGATTTAGATTTTTCAAAAATTGGTAAAAATAAGTTTTTTTATGATGTTATCTACAATCCCAAGGAAACAAATTTTTTAAAAAAAGGTAAAGATCTGGGAAATAAAACTGAAAATGGAAAAAAAATGTTTATTTTTCAAGCAGCAGAAGCTTTTAAAATTTGGCACAATATTCAACCTGAAATTAATGAGGAAGTAAGCAATCTTTTAGACTAATGAGAAGAATAGGGATTTTAGGAGACATAGGGTCGGGGAAAAGTTATATCGCTAATAGTTTTGGCTATCCAGTTTTCAATGCCGATCAAGAAGTTGGAAAGATATATAAGAAAAACAAAAGAGTATTTTTTAAGTTAAAAAAAATTTTACCAAAATACATTTATTCGTTTCCAATAAACAAATATGAAATCACAAACGCAATATTATCTAATAAAAATAATCTCAAAAAAATTATTAAAATAGTCCATTTTGAAGTAAGAAAAAAATTGAAACTTTTTTTGAGAAAAAATAAAAATAAAAAATTTATAATTCTAGATATTCCTCTTTTATTAGAAAATAAGATTAATAAAAAGAAAGACATTTTAATATTTATTGATGCAAATAAAAAAGAAATTTTAAAAAAATTAAAAAAAAGAAAAAATTTTAATTCGAAATTATTTTACAAATTTAAAAAGATTCAACTACCGCTTGCTTATAAAAAACAAAAATCTGATTTTATTATTAAGAATAATTTCTCTAAAAAAGGTATAAAAAGAGATATAAATAAAATTTTAGATAAAATTTTATAATGAGAGAAATTATACTCGATACAGAAACAACAGGTCTTTCCACGAAAGAGGGTCACAGAATTGTGGAAATTGGCTGTATAGAATTAGATAATTTAGTTCCAACAAAAAATAGATTTCATTGTTATTTAAATCCAGATAGGAAAGTTTCAGAACAAGCTTTCAAGGTTCATGGATATACAGATAAATTTTTATCTAAACAAAAAAGATTTGTTCAAATTGTTGATGAATTTTTAAATTTTATTAGAGAAAGTAGATTAGTAATTCATAATGCTGAGTTTGATCTGTCTCATCTTAATAATGAAATGAAAATTTTAGGTAAAGAAAAAATTGAAAATGACGTTGTAGATACTTTAACTTTAGCTAGAAATAAATTTCCAGGATCATCAACTAGTCTGGATGCACTTTGTAAAAGATATAGGATTGATAATTCAAAGAGAGCAAAACATACAGCTTTAATAGATTGTGATTTATTAGCAAAAGTTTACATAAATCTATTAGATCAAAAAGAACCGACCTTACAATTTCAAAATAATGATAAAGAAAACACAAAAAATTTAAATGAAAAAGTTCTTTATTTTAAAAAAGTAATTCATCCTACAGAAAAGGAAATAGAAATGCACAAAAAATATCTTAAACAAAATCTTAAAAAAAATTTCTTTAATTAAACTTCTCGTTATAAAGTTTCTCAAAATCTATTTTTTTTTCAAATCTAACTTCGGGAAAACCTGAATTATGTATTAAGTCCAAAAGTGCTTTCTCAATTTTTGGATAAATTAACACTTGAACATCGCAAAGGATTATTTTTTGTAAATCGTTTTTTTCTTTCAATTCACTATCGACATTTATAATAGTAGCGTAGATAATTTCAAAGTAAGATTTTTTTTCGTTCCCCCCCTTATCTTCAAATTTTAAAGTAGTATTAATTTCGACTAATCTGTTCTTGAGTGGCTTAGAAGTTATATCTATGTTTAAATGATATTTGGAAATATTATCTTTAACAAAAAGATAAGTTTCGACATCACTTGTTTCACCCGATATATCTTTTATATATTGAGTTAGGATTTTATATTTTTCTTTCATCGTCATCTTCTATATCCTCAAACTCACCATCTATAAAATTATTGTTATCTGGTTCCTTCTTTTTAATTTTTGTAGAAACTTTACCTAAAATTAATTTCCTTGTGATAGGTAAAATTATCAGAAACCCAATAATGTCTGTTGCAAATCCAGGTATAATCAAAAGTAAAGCTGCGAAAGCAATGGCGGCACCAGAAATTATTTCATATGCAGGTGTTTCTTGTTTGATTATTTGAGAATACGCCGAGCGCAAAGTATTCAAGCCTTCATATCTGGCATAAATTATTCCGGTAATTGCAGTTATGAAGATTAATAAGATTGTGCTAAAAGCACCAATTTTTGCTCCAATCTTTATGAACAGATATATTTCGACAATTGGAACTAAAATAATTGATAAAAGCACTGAGTTCATTTGTCTTTAATGTAATTGTTGGTTGAAATTATTCAACAGAGTAATTACTATAATGTGATGAATTATAGTTTTGAATACATAGATATAATATTGCTTGCAATGATTGCCGGGTTTATTTTTTTAAGATTACGTGGCATTTTAGGAAAAAGAACAGGATTTGAGGGAAAAGCACCTCCGCAATTTGAAGAAATTTTAAAAAATGTTCAATTAGATAAAGACCTAAAAGAACATCAAAGTTTTGATGATAAAGCAAAAAAAGAATTTTTAAGCGGTGCTAAAATAGCGTATGAAACAATTATTACAGATTTTAGTGATAACGATAACAAAATAACAACCTCAAAGCCGCTTTTGAGTAACAAAATTTTTGATCAATTTAACGATGCTCTAAAAGAGAGAAGCGCAAAAGGACATTATGCTGAAATAACTTTTATAGGTGTAAATTCTGCGATTATTAAAGAACATAAAAAGAATAACAATATTTTACAAGTAACCGTAGATTTTGTGGGAGAGGTAATTACTTGCATAAGAGATAAAGAGAAAAAAATAATTTCAGGGAACCCAGAAAAAATAAAAAAAATATACGATACTTGGGTCTTTTCAAGAGATATGAAATCAACAAATCCGAATTGGCAACTAGTAGATATACTAACTTAATTGAATAGCAAAATCTCAGATAAAGATAAAAAAGATTGGAAAAATTTTTTATCTAGCAATGAAAAATTACCCAATAAAGACGAAAAACTCTCTAACAAAAAAAAATTTTCAATAAAATCTTTTGATTTGCATGGTTACTCATTAGATAAAGCAAATAATAAAATAAAAGATTTAATTAAAGATTCTTATGAAAAAGGTGTAAAAAAATTAATAATTGTTACTGGAAAGGGATTACATTCGCAGAATGAAAAAGACCCATATATCTCAAAGAACTTAGGCATTCTTAAATACTCTGTTCCAGAATATATAAAAAGTAGCGATGAATTAATGAGACTAATTTCTCAAATAAAAGAAGCGGAAAATGAGGATGGAGGAAGTGGAGCTTTTTACGTATATCTAAAAAAAAAAACTATAAAATAAATTTCGATAGGTCCGTATCTTTTACTAAATTATCTAGGTTTTTATTTATGTAATCTTTATTGATAACTATTTTTTCGCCAGATTTATCTGTTGCTGTAAAGCTAATATCATCAAGAATTTTTTCTATGATGGTATGCAATCTTCTTGCACCAATATTTTCTACTGATGCATTAACTTCAGATGCGATATTTGCGATTGTTTCTATTCCATCTTCAGAAAACTCAAGATCTACATTTTCAGTTTTTAATAAAGCGATGTATTGTTTAATTAAACTGAAGTCAGGCTCTTTTAAAATTCTTTTAAAATCATCGCTAGTTAAAGCTTCAAGCTCTACTCTAATTGGAAGTCTACCTTGTAATTCTGGAAGTAAATCTGAGGGTTTAGCTAGTTGGAAAGCTCCAGATGCTATAAACAAAATATGATCAGTTTTGATTGGCCCATATTTTGTATTAACTGTAGTACCCTCAATTAAAGGTAATAAATCTCTTTGGACTCCTTCTCTTGATACATCACCACCCACTCGGTCTGTTCTTCCAGAGATTTTGTCAATTTCATCCAAAAAAACTATTCCGTTGTTTTCTGTCGAAATTTTCGCTGCTTTAATAATCTTATCCTGTTCAATTAGTTTATCTGACTCATCGTTTATTAATATATCATGAGATTCTTTAACTGACATTTTCTTCTTTTTTTCTTTTGCTCCCATAGACTTCCCAAGCATCTCACCAATATTAATCATTCCAACATTTGTGCCAGGCATTCCTGGAATTTCAAATGAAGCACTATTTCCTGTATCACTCACAGCTATTTCAATCTCGTTGTCATCTAAATCACCGTTACGTAATCTTTTTCTAAAACTTTCTCGAGTTGCTAAGCTTGCTTTTTTACCTACTAAAGCGTCTAAAACTTTTTCTTCTGCTAATTTTTGTGCTTGCGCATAAACTTCTTTTCTTTTTTTTACTTTTTCCATCGAAATCGCAATTTCGATCAAATCTCGAACTATTTGTTCCACGTCTCTACCTACATATCCAACTTCTGTAAATCTTGTTGCTTCAACCTTTACGAATGGTGCCTCAGCAAGTTTAGACAGTCTCCTTGAAATTTCGGTTTTCCCAACACCTGTTGGACCAATCATTAAAATATTTTTAGGCAACACTTCATTTTTCATTTCACCTTTTAAAGCTTGTCTTCTCCATCTATTTCTTAGAGCGACAGCAACAGCTCTCTTAGCTTTATTTTGACCGACTACAAATCTATCTAATTCAGAAACAATTTCTCTAGGTGATAATGAGCTTACTAATGAAGCCTCATCTTTCTGATTTTTATCTTTGGGATGCAATTGAGTTACGTTTGATTTATCCATTATATTTTTTCAACTTTAACATTCTCATTTGTAAACACGCAAATATCGGCCGCAACTTTTATAGCTTTCTTTGCAACTTCTTCTGCTGATATATTGCTTTCCATTAAAACTTTCCCTGCAGCTAAAGCATAATTTCCACCAGAGCCAATACCAATTACATCTCCTTCAGGTTCAAGAACATCACCGGTACCAGAAATTATATAACTATTTTTTTTATCACCAACTGCCATTAGTGCCTCTAATCTTCTTAAATATTTATCTGTTCTCCAGTCTTTAGCTAATTCAACAGCAGCTCTAGACAAGTTACCAGCATGTTTTTCTAATTTTCCCTCTAATCTTTCAAACAATGTTAAGGCATCAGCTGTTGATCCAGCAAAACCAGCTACAACATCTCTCTTATCAATTTTTCTGACTTTTGAGGCAGTGCTTTTTACGACAGTATTACCCATACTCACTTGTCCGTCGCCAGCTACTACTACTTCATCGTTTTTTCTAACTAACACAATCGTTGTCATAGCTTATAAATGGATATTAAATTTGATAGTTCAAGCCCAGGTTTAGTATTATTGCCATAATTGAATAATATATGTATACCTGTTTTTAATTATGAAGCGTAAAGGTAAAATAAGCAGGAAAACAAAAGAAACAAGCATTAGTGTTGATTTAAATATTGATGGCAAAGGTAAATACAAAATTGACACAGGAATAGGTTTTTTAAACCATATGCTTGAACAATTATCGAAGCATTCTTCGATCGATATGAATATAAAAGCTAAAGGCGATACTCATATTGATTTACACCACACAACTGAAGATACAGGAATTGCTGTTGGCGAAGCGTTAAAAAAAGCTTTAAAAAAATCTGTTGGAATTAAAAGATATGCTCATGCGATGATCCCAATGGATGAAACTTTATCACGTGTAGCAATTGATATATCAAATAGACCTTATTTAATATGGAAAGTAAATCTAAAAGTAGAAAAGCTTGGTGAGATGGACACTGAACTTTTTAAAGAATGGTTTCAAGCGTTTTCTCAAGCTGCTGGAATTACTCTACACGTTGAAAATATTTATGGTGACAATAGTCACCACATTATTGAATCTTGTTATAAAGGACTAGCAAGATCATTAAGAACTGCATTAGAAATAGATCCAAGGAATAAAAAAACAATTCCATCTACAAAAGGTTCTTTATAGATTTAATGAACGTTACAATTGTTGATTATAAATCGGGCAATATAAGCTCGGTGATAAACTCTTTTGAGGAAGTTGCTAAAGACAAAGTAAATATCGAGGTTACTTCGGATTTAAATAAGATAAAATCAAGTGATAAAGTAGTTTTACCTGGCCAGGGCTCTTTTAAAAGTTGTGTAGAAGCCCTTAATAATATTAATGGTCTTACTGATATACTTAATGAATTCGCAATAACTAATAAAAAACCTCTTCTTGGAATTTGTGTAGGCCTTCAAATGTTTGCTGACATCGGTTATGAAGAAACTGAAACAAAAGGATTGGGTTGGATTGCTGGCAAAGTCTCAAAAATAGATAATCAAAATGGAAAATTTAAGCTTCCACATATCGGATGGAATCAAATCAATATTGTAAAAGATAGTAAAATTTTTAAGGAAATAAACAATAATTCTCATATGTATTTTGTTCACAGTTATGAATTTATTCCAGAAGATAAAAACGTGATATCAGCAACAACTGATTATTCGTCAAATATTGTTTGTTCTGTTGAAAAAGAAAATATTTTTGGAACCCAATTTCACCCTGAAAAGAGTGACACGATGGGACTTAAAATAATTGATAATTTTATAAATTTGTAAAATGAAAATATTTCCTGCAATAGATATTAAAGATAAAAAGTGTGTAAGATTAGTGAAAGGAGATTTCGACAACAAGACTGAGTATGACATGTCTCCAATTGAGCAAGCAGGAAAATATAATGATCATGGATTTAAAAATTTACACATAGTTGATCTTGATGGGGCTTTAACTGGTGAAACAGTAAATTTAGATATTGTTCAGGATATAGTTGGAAAATTTAATTTAAAGATTGAGGTAGGTGGTGGTATTAGAAGTATTGATAGCATTCAAAAATACATCGATGCTGGTGTTGAGAAAGTAATTTTGGGGAGTGCTGCTATTAAAGACAAAAATTTTTTAAAAGAATCTTGTGAAAAATTTCAAAATTATATTGCTCTAGGTTTAGATGCTAAAGACGGGTATTTGTCAGTATCTGGATGGAAAGAAAGCTCTAATCAACTAACTTTAGATTACTTAAAAGAAATTAACGACTATGGTGTTAGTAGATTAATTTATACTGATATTAATAGAGATGGTATGAAACAAAGTCCAAACTTTAATGAAACAATGAAAGTTGCTGAGGTGTCAAAGTGCCCCGTAATTATATCAGGTGGTGTTTCATCAATAAGTGATATTAAAAAAGCAAAGAATTTAAAAAATATTGAAGGTATAATAGTTGGTAAAGCTATTTATGATGGTGATATTAAATTAGAGGAGCTAGTGAAAGAAGATGCTTAAGAATAGAATTATACCTTGTTTAGATGTAAAGAACGGCCGAGTTGTTAAAGGTATTAACTTTGTTGATCTCAAAGATGCGGGAGATCCAGTTGAGCAAGCTAAAATTTATAGTGATGGAGGCGCTGATGAAATTTGTTTTTTAGACATTACTGCTTCAAATGAAAATAGAGATACAATTTATGATGTTGTAAAGAAAACTTCAAAAAGATGTTTTGTACCGTTAACCGTAGGAGGTGGTGTTAGAAGTGTTGAGGATATCAACAAATTACTAAATTGTGGGGCTGATAAAGTTTCTATTAACACTGCAGCAGTTGAAAATTCAAAAGTTGTCATAGATAGTTCGAAAAAATTTGGATCTCAATGTATTGTAGTAGCAATTGACGCTAAAAAGAATGGAGATAAGTGGGAAGTTTTTACTCATGGAGGAAGAAATAATAGTGGTATTGACGCATTGTTGTATGCAGAAAAAATGGAAAAAAACGGTGCAGGTGAATTATTGGTGACTTCTATGGATAGAGATGGAACTCAAGTTGGTTATGACATTGAATTGATGTCTAAAATTTCATCAAGAGTAAATATTCCAGTTATTGCATCTGGTGGTGTAGGTAATTTAGATCATCTAGTAGATGGAATTAAGTTAGGAAAAGCTAGTGCGGTTTTGGCAGCTTCTATATTTCACTATGGGAAGCACTCTGTAAAAGAAGCTAAGGATTATTTGGATTCAAAAGGAATACCTGTTAGAATTTAGTATGCTTAATACTTTAGAAAGCCTATTTAAACTTGCAAGAAAAAGAAAAAAATCACCTGAAGAAGGCTCTTATACGAATAAATTGCTTAGTGATAAGTCTTTAAGCAAAGACAAAATATTAGAGGAAATGAATGAACTTATTGAGGCAGTAGACAATAACTCCAACAAAATTCATGAGGCTGCAGACGTTTTTTATCATTTGATAATATATTTGGAAGCCAACGATATAAATATTGAGGACGTTATGGCTGAATTAGAAAAACGCAAGAAATAACTTCATTAATTAAACAATATTTGCTACAAATCTTAAAAAATTAGGTTTATTGCGGATTGCCTGATTATAATAAATCTGAAATTTAAACTATGAGCCATAAGTATTATAAACCCGCAAAATCAAGATTACATAGAAGTGAATTAGCAGTGCCTGGCTCATCACCAAAAATGTTTGAGAAAGCTCTAAATTCTGCTGCAGATTATGTTTTTTTAGATTTAGAGGATGCAGTTTCTCCAAATGATAAAGTACAAGCTAGATCAAATGTAATCAAAGCTCTTAATGAAATAAATTGGAGAGAAAAAGGAAAAACTATTTCTGTCAGAATAAACAGTCTTGATACTCATTACATGTATAGAGATTTAGTAGAGATAGTAGAGCAAGCAGGAGAGAATGTTGATACAATACTGGTCCCAAAAGCAGGAACAGAAAGTGATGTTTACATGGTTGATTGTATGCTCACACAAATCGAAACAAATAAAAAAATAAAAAATAAAATAGGGATTGAATGTTTAATTGAAACAGCTCTAGGAATGTCTAATATAAAGGAAATTGCTAAGGCAAGTGATAGATTAGAGGCTTTGCATTTCGGTGTTGCTGATTATGCTGCAAGTTTAAGAGCAAGAACAGTCGTTATAGGTGGATTAAATCCAGACTATCCAGGTGATCAATGGCATCATGGACTTTCAGAATTAGTTATGACCTGCAGGGCTTATGGTTTAAGAGCTATTGATGGACCGTTTGGTGATTTTAATGATCCTGATGCATACATTTCCGCAGCAAGAAGAGGAGCATCAATTGGTATAGAGGGAAAATGGGCAATACATCCATCACAAATAGAATTAGCTAACAAAGTTTTTTCACCACCAGAAGCAGAGGTTAATAAAGCAAAACGAATTTTAGAGGAGCTTGATAAAGCCGCAAAAGAAGGTAAAGGTGCAGCACAACTTGATGGCCGAATGATCGATGCAGCGTCTGCCAGAATGGCTGAAAATATTGTAAACATAGATAAACTTATTAAAGGATAATTATGGACATTCATGAGTATCAAGCGAAACAAATTCTAGCCAGCTTCGGAGTTTCAATTCCAAGAGGAGGCATCGTTTATAGTCCAGAGACTGCAGAAAATAAAGCAAGAGAGATCGGTGGTTTAAAATGGGTGGTAAAAGCACAAATCCATTCTGGAGCAAGAGGAAAAGCTGGAGGAATTATTGTTTGTAACTCTCCATTAGAAGTTGCCCAAGCGACAGATAAACTTTTAGGAAAAAAATTGGTGACAAACCAAACTGGACCAGGAGGTAAAATAGTTAATAGAATTTATATAGAGGAAGCCACAGATATAGATAAAGAATTATACCTAGGACTAGTTTTTGATAGAAGCTCAGAAAGTATAATGGTTGTTGCATCTACAGAGGGTGGAATGAGTGTAGAGGAAATCTCAAAAGATAAACCTGAAACGATCATAAGATCAAAAATTGAGGTTGCTGTGGGCATTCAAAGTTTTCAGGCTAGAGAGTTAGCATTTGGTCTAGGTATAGATTCAGAATTAATTACAAGAGCTTCGGACACTATCATTGGATGTGCCAAGGCATTTAGTGAATTAGATGCAACGATGGTCGAGGTAAATCCTCTAGTGATTTCAAAGCAAAAACAAATTTTAGCATTAGATTGTAAGATGAGTTTTGATAATAATGCTATGTTTAGAAGAAATAAAGTTTCAGAATTAAGAGATAAAACACAAGAAGATGATAAAGAAGTCTACGCTTCTGACAGAGGTTTAAACTATGTGAGCCTAGATGGAAATATTGGAAATATTATAAATGGAGCTGGTTTAGCTATGGCATCCATGGATATGATAAAACTAGCTGGCGGAGAACCTGCTAATTTTTTAGATGTGGGTGGAGGAGCAACTCCAGAGAAAATTGTAAAGGCATTTAAATTAATTACAATGGATGAAAAAGTCAGAGTGATATTAGTTAATATTTTTGCTGGAATTAACAGATGTGATTGGGTAGCAGAAGGAATAGTACAAGCTCTGAAAAAAATTGAAATAAAAGTACCGTTGGTAATTAGACTAGCTGGAACTAACGTCGAAAAAGGAAATAAAATTTTAAGAGATAGCAAAATTAAATACATTGAAGCTAACACCTTGGAGGACGCAGCTAACAAAGCTGTTAAAGCATTAAATAAATAATATGGCTGTTATAATCGAAAAAAATACTAAAATTATTATTCAAGGTTTCACTGGAAAAATGGGAACTTTTCACGCTGATGAAATGATAAAATATGGCTCAAACGTAGTTGGTGGTGTGACACCTGGAAAAGGAGGTCAAAAACATTTAGATAGACCTGTGTTTAATACTGTAAAAGATGCGGTGAAACATACTGGGGCGACTGCTTCAATTTTATTTGTACCTCCAGCTTTTGCTGCAGACTCAGCAATGGAAGCGGCAGATGCTGGGATTAAAACCTGTGTTGCAATAGTAGATGGTATTCCATCTCATGACATGATTAGAATAAAAAGATATATGAGGAGATATTCTAAGGAAGATAAAATGACTTTGGTAGGACCTAATTGTGCTGGAATTATAAGTCCTGGAAAATCAATGTTGGGAATAATGCCAGGCCATATTTATAAAGAAGGCAGAGTAGGTATTATAAGTAGATCAGGAACCTTGGGATACGAAGCAGCACAACAGATGAAAAATTTGAACATTGGAGTTTCAACAAGCGTTGGTATTGGAGGTGACCCAATCAATGGTAGTTCTTTTAGGGATATAATTGAAAAGTTTGAAACAGATGATGAGACAGATGCAATTTTGATGATTGGTGAAATTGGAGGACCTCAAGAAGTTGCTGCTGCGGAATTTGTTAAAGCAAATATGAAAAAACCTGTGATTGGCTATATAGCTGGTTTAACCGCTCCAAAGGGTAGGGTTATGGGGCATGCAGGAGCTATTGTTTCAGCTTACGGTGAAAGTGCAATAGAAAAAGTTGAAATATTGAGAGAATGTGGGGTTGTTATATCTAAAAATCCATCTGTAATGGGCGATACAGTAAAGTCGGTACTTGAAAAAATTTGAGATGAAATATGATGATGAAAACATATTTGCTAAAATATTAAAAGGTGAAATTCCTTGTAAAAAAATTTATGAGGATGATTTCGTTTTATCATTTTATGATATAAATCCGCAAAAAAAAATTCATGCATTAGTAATACCAAAAGGAAAGTATATTGACCTTGATGATTTTAGTCAAAATGCCTCTCCAGATGAAATGGTTGGTTTATTAAAAGGTATTAACATTGTAGCTAAAAAGCTTGGGATTTCTGTAGATACAGGTAAAGGATATAGGGCTCTGTCAAATATAAGTGAACATGGAGGTCAAGAAGTACCCCATTTACATTTTCATTTGTTCGGTGGAGAAAGAGTCGGTAAGATGGTTGAGTGAGTAAAAAAGTTGAAAGAAATTATCTAGAAATTAATTCGATTGAAGAATTGAATGAGCCTAACAGTTTATTACCTGACTTTATTATTGAATTCGTTGAACCAGATGATTTTAAGCTTAACAAATTCTTTTATAAAAATATTGGCAAAAGTCATCATTGGGTAGATCGTTTAGTTTGGACCGATAAACAATGGATAGATTATACATCTGATAGAAGTGTTAAAACGTTTGTTTTAAAGAAAAAGGATGATTTAGCGGGATATTTTGAGCTTATTATACATAAAGATAAAAAAGAAGTTGAAATAGCTTATCTTGGATTACTCGAGGAATATCATAATCAAAAACTAGGCTCATTTCTTTTATCTTCAGCAATTAGAAATTCATTTAAGGAAAAAACGAATAGAGTTTGGGTCCATACTTGTTCTTTAGATCATAAAAACGCTCTTAAAAACTATTTATCTAGAGGAATGAAAATTTTCAAAAAGGAAACAATATCAATTTAGTTTCGATCAGGTAGCTTAAACAACCTCCTTTTCAAATTCTTATTAATAGAAAGTGAGCTCAGGTAAGTGATACTTAGGTTTTGGTAAATATCTAAAGTTTGCCAACCTAATAAACTAAAATTTTTTATATCAAAAAAAACATTTATTTCATTTTCATCTTCAGTAAATTTAAAATTTATGAATTTCTTTTGAACTATTCTAGCATTTGACTCATTTATCTTTTTTATTAAAAATTCTTTATCCAAAAGATAATTTAAGGGAGTTTTATCTAGAGAGTATTTATAGTAACTAGCAGTTGTTTTGATTATTAATGATTTTCCATCAGAAACTAAAATTTTTTGATTTCCTAAATTATATTTACAGAATATCTTTTTTGGATATTGAATTGTGCAATTTCCATTTTCAATTTTTCCATTAATATTTTGCTCAAAATTAAAATTGATATTTTCAATATTTTTTAGATTTAAAATTATATTTTCTTTTATGTTGGCTGAAGTTTTGGATGCTAACAAGATTAATAGTAATATATAAATATATACTTTCATTAAAGGACATCACGTTTGCCAACATGATTTGCTTTACTAACTATTCCCTCTGCTTCCATCATATCTATAATTCTTGCAGCACGATTATATCCAATTTGTAGTTTTCTCTGTAGAAAAGAGGTTGATGCTTTACCCTCCGATTTAATAATTTCAATAGCAGTTTGATAAAGATCGTCTTTATCTCCCTGATTTTTAGAGTTATCAGCAATTTCTTTCTCATCTGCAAAATTTAGAATTTCATCAACATAATCTGGCTCTGCTTGAGATCTTAAAAAATTGTTAATTTTTTCTATCTCATTATCTGACACAAATGGCGCGTGGATCCTTATAATTCTATTTGCTGAAGACATGTAAAGCATATCACCTTTGCCTAATAATTGTTCGGCCCCTTGCTCACCCAAAATTGTTCTACTATCAATTTTTGATGAAACTTGAAATGATATTCGAGTTGGAAAATTGGCTTTTATAGTCCCAGTAATAACATCTACACTTGGTCTTTGAGTAGCCATGATTATATGAATCCCAGCAGCTCTAGCCATTTGAGATAATTTTTGAATATAATTTTCAATTTCTTTACCCGCTACTAACATGAGATCAGACATTTCATCAACAACTACGACTATATAAGGCATAGGAAGTTGGTGTTTTGCGTTGTAGCCATCTATATTTCTAACTCCTTCTTTGGTCATTAATCGATATCGACTTTCCATTTCTTTAACGACCCAACCTAGAACTGAAGCGGCTTTTTTTGCTTCTGTAATGACTGGACATAATAAATGTGGAACACCTTCGTATGTTGAAAGTTCTAACATTTTAGGATCAATCAAAATAAACTTACATCTATCTGGAGTATGTTTAAATAGTAGAGAGAGTATAATTGTATTTATACAGACTGATTTACCCGAGCCAGTTGTACCAGCTATTAATAAATGTGGCATCAAACTTAAATCACCTATTATTGGAACCCCTGATATATTCTTACCCAATGCTATTGGAAGATTGATGTCTTTCTTTTTAAAGTCGGAGTTATTTAGTATTTCACTTAAATATACATTCTCCCTTGAAGCTTTGGGTAATTCAATACCAACAGTATTACTTCCAGGTATTGTAGAAATACGCGCAGACTCTGAACTAGTGTTTCTTGCTATATCATCTGAGAGATTTATAATTTTTGAGACCTTAACACCAGCCGCAGGTTCAAATTCATTTAAAGTTACAACAGGTCCGTGGCTAACTTTTTTGATACTTCCACTCACTCCAAAATCCAAAAGAATTTTTTCAAGAAAGTTTGGATCATTATTTTCATTATTATTTGTTTTTTTCATCTCATTTTTTGTTGGGATATTCAATAAATCAATTGATGGGATTTTAAATTTTGATTTAACTGGTTGATTTGCGTCAGCTTTGATAAAAGGCAAATCTTCTTGTATTAAATTTTTAATTTCATCCTGTGGAATATATTCATTTATAATTTCATTTTTATTAGTATAATTTTTTTTATTTCTTTTAAAAATTAATATAAAAATATTTCTTATAGATAAAAAAAATTTTTTTGGATTAAAGTTGAAACTTAAAAGAAAAAACAAAACTATAAATAAACAAAAGATATAATAAAAAATATTTTCATAAGGAATTGTGTCTGACTTAATAAATATTTGACTTAAATAAGATCCTACAAATCCTCCATTTCCGTTTATGTATAGGTAAAAAGCATCTTTGTAGAAATAGGTGAAGAATAAAGCACCTAAAATTGAGTAAATAATAGTATAAAAAGTATTTTCAATTAAGAAAAAAATTTTCTTTTCTTTTACAACTTTTATCCCAGATAAAAAATAAGTTAAAGGAATTAGAAAAGAGATAATTCCAAAAGCTTGAAAAAAAAAATCTGATATATAGCTCCCTTGAAATCCTAAAAAGTTTTTAATTTCTGTGTTATCACTAAATATAAAATTTGGATCTGATGGGGAGTATGAAAGTAAGGCAATTAATAGTAAAATTCCAAATATAGAGACTAATATACCCATAATTTCAATTATTTTATTGGTAATAAAAATTAATAATGAATTAGCTATTTTTTTTATATTCATATTTGGTGAATCAAATTTACCACTTTGTATCATCTAATTTTTATTGTTAAAATTAAAATTATTATGAAAGTTTGTATTTTAGGAGATGGCTTAACCAGCTTAGCTTTGGCAAAAGCTTTGGTTAACAAAGGTATATCAACAGATGTATTTTTAAGTAATAATAATAAAAAAAAAGATAAATCTCGAACAATAGGAATATCAAAAAGCAACATAGAATTTTTTAATAAGAATATACTGAATATAGAAAAATTCCTTTGGAACATAAATAAAATTGAGATTTACAGTGAAAATTTAAATAATAGAAAAATTATAGATTTTAATGATAAAAAAAGGTTATTTTCTATTATCAAAAATCACGAACTAAATACATATTTAGTAAAACAATTAAAGAAGAGTAAATTTTTTAGATTTAAAAAAAGGGTAGATAATTATGAGATAATTAAAAAAAATTATCAATTAATTGTAAATTGTGAGGCAAATAATAAAATAACAAAAAAATTTTTTTTTAGAAAATTTAAAAAAGATTATAAAAGTTATGCTTATACGACAATTATTGAACACAAAAAAATATTAAATAACAACGTTGCTACGCAAACATTTACCAAAAAGGGCCCCATCGCCTTTTTGCCAATTTCTAAAAAAGAAACATCTGTTGTTTACTCAATTAAAGGAGATAGAAAAATTGAAATTGCTGAATTAATTAGAAAATTTAATATCAAATATAAAATTGATAAAATAAATAAAATTAATTGTTTTAAGTTACAATCAAGTAATTTGCGATCTTATTATTATAAAAACATTTTAGCTTTTGGAGATTTACTCCATAGAATTCATCCTCTTGCAGGTCAAGGATTTAATATGTCAATTAGAGATATAAAATCTTTGATAAAAATCATAGAATATAAAATTAGCCTTGGTCTAAACTTAGACAGTTCAATTGGTAAAGAATTTGAAAGCAAGAGCAAGCATACAAATTATATCTTTTCAAATGGAATTGATTTTGTGTATGAATTTTTCAATATTGAAAATGATATCTATAGTAACATATCCTCTAAATTCATTAAATTTTTTGCAAATAATAAAACATCAAATAAATTTTTTACTAAATTGGCAGATAAAGGATTAGTAATTTAATATATAACTTTATTGAACTGTTGTGTTATTATATTGATCGAAAGTGTAAGTAGTTAAAATTTCAGAAATTTTATTTTTTCTTGTATCAAGATTTTTTGCTTCCAATAAAACTTGTTTCTCCTCTAAAGTAAAAGGAGAGGCCATAGCTAGGGCATTAATTGTTTCGTCTAAACTTTGTTTCTCTAAAGCTTTCCAGTTTATTATAAATCCTCTCTTTTCGAATAACGATTTAAGGTCTTTAAAAATTAGTTCTAAATCAGAAAATTTAATATTTTCTTTTCCATCATTAAGATCATCAAAAAAATTTTCAAAATTTACATTAAATTCCCTGTATTTTTTTTCTGAGGTAACCTCCTCTTTTGTCTTAAATCTAATTAAACCCTTTAATTCAATAAGATACCTTCCATCCTCAGTTTCTTTAAAACTGATAATTTTTCCTAAACAACCAATCTCGTAAAGTTTTGGGTTAAAATTACCTCCATCTTTTGAGTTTTTTGGCTGTATCATACCAATAAGTTTATTTGATCTCATTGTGTCATTAATCATGTCTATATATCTAGGCTCAAAAATATTTAATGGAACAGTAGTTTTTGGAAAAATAATAAAGTTACTTAATGGAAAAACTGCAATTTTTTTTGGTAAGTCTTCAATTTTCATAAAGAGTTAGCATATCACATTTAATATTACTTGAATTAAAAAAAATGACTAATTATAATAATATTATTGCGGGCATAGCTCAGTGGTAGAGCGTCTCGTTGCCAACGAGAAGGTCGAGGGTTCGACCCCCTTTGCCCGCTCCAATTATTTATGAATGATTTGACAGATAAAAAATGTGTTCCATGTGAGGGAGGAGTAGTGCCGTTTGATATCTCAGAAATTCATAAGTATCAAAAAAAGGTTGATGGTTGGGAGGTTGTAAAGGGTGAAAAAAATATCTACTTTCTAGAAAAAAAATTTAATTTTAAAAATTTCCTAGAAAGTCAAAATTTTGTAAACCAAGTTGGAAAAATATCAGAAAAGGAAGGACATCATCCAGAAATTCTTTTTGGATGGGGCTATGCTAAGATTAGTATAACAACCCACGCGATTGAGGGTCTATCTGAAAATGATTTTATATTAGCTGCTAAAATTGATAAAGAAATTAGTGTCTAAAGTGTCTAGTTTTGGAAAAAACCAAAATAGTGTCCGTTGAATTAGCAAATTGGATGATTTCCTTATCTCTTATTGAGCCTGCAGGCTGAATTACAGCTGAAACACCGGATTGAACAAGTTTCTCAATACCATCTATAAATGGAAAAAAAGCATCTGAGGCTGCAACAATATCATCTTCAGTATTAATAAATTTGCTCATTTTATCTATTGCTATTTGACAGCTATCAACTCTACTAGGTTGACCAGATCCAATACCTACAGTTGATTTATTACTAGCTAGCACGATTGCATTAGATTTTACAAATCTACAGATGTTAAATGCAAATATCAAATTTTCGAATTGTAATTTACTTGGCTTCTTTTTTGAGACTACTCGAAAATTTTTCTTTTGAAAAATTTTATTATCTTCTGATTGAATGAGAACTGAAGTATTAGTTGAATTAAATCTAAGATTTGTATCTAGAGAAAATTTAGATGCATCAATTAATCTAAGATTTTTTTTTGTTTTAAGAATTTTAACTGCATTTTTTTCAAATCCATTACCAATTATTACTTCAAAAAAAATTTTATTTAATTCCATTGCTATAGATTTAGAAACTTTAAAATTACACGAAACAACTCCACCATAAGCACTTAAAGGATCACATGCTAATGCAGATTCATAACTTCTTAATTTATCTTTTAGAATGGATACACCACAAGGATTTGCATGTTTAATTATTACAGTTCCTACATTTTTAGGAAAGCTTTTAGTAATTGATAGCGCTGAAAAGACATCATTATAATTATTATAACTTAATGTTTTTCCGTGTAATTTTATTAAGCCAAGATTATCTTTTTGAGAATAAATAGCGCTCTGCTGATGAGCATTTTCGCCATACCTTAATTTTTCAATGAGATTTGCATGTATGATCTTTTTTTTTGGAAATTGCGTATTAGTAATTTCATTAAAATAGTTTGATATAACAGAGTCGTAAAAAGCTGTTTCAGAAAAAGCTAATCTAGACATTTTTTCTCTAAATTTAAAAGAGGTATATCCTTTGTTGATCGTCAACTCATGTATCAATTCTGAGTATTGTTCGGTCGAGGAAATAACAGTAACATCGTTATAATTTTTTGCTGCCGCCCGGACTAAAGTTGGGCCACCTATATCAATATACTCAATAATTTTATTGACGCTTTTTGTTTTTGCTAGAGCTTTTTCAAATTGGTAAAAATTTACAACCACAAGGTCAATATTTTCAAAATTTTCTAATTTCATCTCTTTCAAATGGGTTTTATTTTTTCTTTTATTCAAGACTCCAGCATATATTTTTGGGTGTAAGGTTTTAACTCTTCCACTTAGAATTTCTTTTGTACCTGTGAAATCTGAGACGTCTAAACATTTATATTTAAGTTTTTTTATTGCTTTGTATGTACCACCTGAACTAATTAATTTAATTTTATTTTTTTTTAAAATTTTTAGTAGAGGTTCTAAATTTGATTTGTCTGATACAGAAATTAAAGCAGATTTTATTTTTTTCATTATATTTGTTTGATTTCCCACTTTATATTATCTATTAAGTTATTAGAAATTCCTGAGATAAAAATATTTTGATTTTCACTATATAAATTTTTATTACCAAAATATAATCCATTATCTATATTTATATCATAATTATCACATGTAAACTTCCATCCCTCATCTTCTAATTCTATTAATATTGTTTTATTATCTTGAGTTTTCATTAATTTAACATTTGGTTCAATATGAAATCTAATATCAAATTTATAATTATGATTTATTTTTTTTTTAATTATCTTATCTATTCCAATAAAAGTCATCTTATTTGGATAAAATTCAATTTGTCTTTCATGAATAGAATTATAATTTTTTAAGTATCCATCATGTGAAAAATTAACTTTCCAATAATCCTTTTCAAAAACGATTTTTTTTTTTAAAATCTTTATACTTTTTTTTAACATCAATGATTTGTTAATTTTTATAAACTTACATGAGGAACTATCATCAATTATTAATGTACTTTGAGTAGCTGAAGATTTTGACAACCTATTAAGTTTGATATCTTTTTTATAGTAGCCACAATTACTGATTAATTTTTTTCCATTAGAAACTATTTCAAACGATAAAGCTCCAGACTGGTAATCTTTTGAGAATTCATATTCAGGGGAGGGTCCAGAATCAATTATTAAACAAGTTTTTTTATTCTTTAAAATTGTGTATCCTCCTAATTCTTGATCATCATTATTAAATTTATAACCGAATTTTTTTAAATAATTATCGAAATCATTGTTGTTTGATAAATTATTACCATTAAACAAAAAATCAGAACGTGTATTTTGCCAAATAAAAGAATACCCTTGACCAAGGTGATAAATTGTTTCATCAACATGCTCAGGCACATTATTTTGTGACTCCTTGAACCATTCTCTAATTAAAATAAAATATTTTAAGTAAAAAATTAACTGCTTTATATTTCTAGATTTTGGAAATCCCGAATTTTCTAAAGATAATTTTGTTATCTTTTTTAGAAGAGATATTCCAAAAGAAAGATATTTTTTTTCCTCCTGATAACAAAGACCAACTAAAATAATTGAGGCACAACAAATTAATTTATCATCAAGCGTTTTGGATTTATTGACTTCATTTACAAGATGGTTTGTTTGTTTGAGAATTATCTTGTTGAAATTGCTTTTATAATCTTGATCACTTCCGTCATAAGATAAATTATGATTTGATAGCCAAGAGATGATTCTTTTTGCTATAAGATCATAATTCCAACATTTATCATTGTAGCTATAATTTTTTTTAATCCAATTTGAAATAACTGATTGCACTTCTTGTTTTGAAGACTTTAGATCCAAACTAAAAAACCAATAAAAATTATTTAATTTTTTAAATTCTTTATCGTTAATATTATCATTATTCCAAATTTCTTTTAATGAGAAATCCTCGATTTTGAATTTTTTCTTATCGTATTTAATAATTGATGAAATTAAGTGTGGGCTAGGTTTATAAGCTAAATCTTTGGTATCAAACTTTGAAATTTTTTTGTCATAAATTTTACTATTTAAGTAAAATTTTCTTAATTGATTATAAAAACCAAAAAAAAATCGATTTATATAAATCATGAATCTATTTTGATTTTAATAATTCAATATTTTTCTTAATATCTCCATTATTACTTTTAAAAATTGTAGTACCCGAAACTAGAATATTTGCTCCCGCTCGGATCGCCATTTTTGAGTTCTCAAAATTTATTCCACCATCTATTTCAATATCAAAATCTAAATCTTTTGCCGTTCTTAGATTTTTAAGTTCTTCAACTTTAGATAAAACTTCTGGCATAAATTTTTGACCTCCAAAACCTGGATTTACACTCATTATTAAAACTAAATCAATTTTATCTAGATGTTCAATAATAATATCTACTTTAGTTTCTGGGTTAAGAGAAACCCCAACTTTTTTATTTAATTCTTTTATTAGTGAGATTGATGAATTAATATCATTAGTTGCTTCAGGGTGAATTGTAATTATATCTGCTCCTGCATCAGCATAAGCTTTTATATATTTATGTACTGGTGAGATCATTAAATGTACGTCAAATAGAATTGATGAATGTTTCTTCAATGA
Organism: uncultured Pelagibacteraceae bacterium; assembly: GCA_902538915.1. Taxonomy (GTDB): domain Bacteria; phylum Pseudomonadota; class Alphaproteobacteria; order Pelagibacterales; family Pelagibacteraceae; genus Pelagibacter. Next base: position 290,768 of record CACBGZ010000001.1, read on the forward strand.
CTTGATTACAGGTGGACCTATTGTTAAATTAGGAACAAAATGGCCATCCATAACATCTACATGTATCATATCAGCACCTCCATTTTCTAATCTCTTTATTTCATTTGCTAATTGGCTAAAATCAGCTGATAAAATTGAGGGTGAAATTTGTATTTTTTTCATTGGAACCAGTTTAATTAGTATCAATTTTTTAAAATTATTTAATTAAAAAATTGGTAAATTTGTCTAGAAATTTCACTTTCCAGAGGGAAAGACAACATGCCCATAACAGAATATCCTAAAACCCAGGGCATTAGATAAAATCTTATCATAAAGAAAAACCATGCGACATACAATGGTACTAGCGGTTGAATAATAAACACAGGGGTTAATGGTTTAAAAAGTCTTAGTAATGGATTAGTAAATTTAACAAAAACTTTCATAAAAAAAAATTGAGAATCTTCCCTTTGAAAAATATTCATTGCGACTCTTCCAATTAATGTCCACATAATAACACCAAGAATGTAATCAATTATGTAAACTAAAGGATGAAAGTTTGCAGACATCTAAAATTTGTATTGATAAAAGCAAATTAAAAGGGGCGAAATTAATCGCCCCTTTGAATATCTTATTAGTTAGATAACAGATTTACCAGCAGGTACTCTGACGTTATCAACCATTTTTTGTGTAGCAGCACTTGGTGCTTGAGTCATTAAACTCACTACAACCATAGCTACTAAACTTACTGCAGAACCGAAGATACCAAACGTTAACTGTGTAATACCTAAGAATCCACTTCCGCCTGATCTTACCCAAATCAGGTAAGCAGCACCAGAAACTAATCCTAAGAACATACCAGCTATAGCACCTTCTTTGTTAGCTCTCTTCCACCATACACCAAGTACAAGTGGGAAGAATAAACCTGACATCGCAAAGTCAAAAGCCCAGATTACTGAACCTAAGATACCTTGGATTTCAAGAGCAGCGATTGTTGCTCCTGCAAAACCAATTACCACAAGTAATACCCTTGCAACAACTAGTCTCTTCGCAGTCTCAGCTTTTGGATCGATGATCTTATAGTAAACATCGTGTGAGATTGCGTTTGCAATTGCTAAAATCAAACCATCGGCTGTGGACATGGCAGCGGCCATACCTCCAGCAGCAACCAGACCTGAGATTACATATGGTAATCCAGCAATTTCTGGAGTAGCTAACACAACGGCTTTACCACCCATGAAAAACTCGTTTAATTCAAGAGTTCCATTTCCGTTAAAGTCGCTTACAAACATTAAGTTTGCTTGGTTCCAGTTTTGATACCAATCTATCGCTTGAACTTCTGCAATTGATTTACCAATAATACCAGTTGGTAATGATGGATCAATCAATGACAATTTAGATAGTGTCGCTAACATTGGTGCAGAAGAATAAAGTAGGAAGATAAAAAATAACGACCAACCTACTGATTTTCTTGCTGCTTTTACACTTGGAGTAGTGAAATATCTCATCATCACGTGAGGTAATGATGCTGTTCCCATCATCATCGCTAATGCTAATGAAATAAATGCCCAAGGTGTAGCGTTAACTGCTGAGTGGGCTTTAGTTATTCCAGCTAATCCTTTTGGTACAGTTTTTAGATCAGCAGCTGCGTTTTTTACAAAACCATACTGTTGTTCTAATTCACCAATTCTAGCTACTTCATCAGCTAACATAAAGTGAGGGAAGAAACCTGCACCCATTTTGTTACTGATCCAGAATACCGGAAGTAAGTAAGCTATAATTAGGACTATATATTGTGCAACTTGTGTCCAAGTTACTCCTCTCATACCACCTAACATTGAACATAATAAGATACTTATTAATCCAACGTATACAGCGTATTGAAATGGAATATCAAGGGCAACAGATGCAATTGTACCTGTAGCGTTAATTTGTGCAGTCACATAAGTAAATGAAGCAACAGTTAAAACCACCACTGCCATAAATCTACTTAAATTACCACCGTATCTTGTACCAATAAAATCTGGAACTGTGTAACAGCCAAATTTTCTTAAGTATGGTGCTAATAAAGATGCGACTAATACATATCCACCAGTCCAACCTACAAGAAGCGCCATATAGCCATAGCCTTTGAAGTAAATACCACCTGCCATCGCAACGAATGATGCACCAGACATCCAGTCTGCTGCAGTCGCCATTCCATTGAATACGGTTGGTACTTGTCTTCCAGCTACGTAGTAAGCATCTGCTTGAGCTGTTCGTGATAGATAACCAATAATAGCATAGATGGCTACTGTGAAAGCAACGAAACAAATTCCAATTGTTTTCGCAGTCATACCCATCTGCTCTGCAATCGACATAATGATTATGAAAGCTAAAAAACCACCTGTATAGATTCCATAAACTTTAGGTAAATTGTCTATAAAATTACCTTTAATCATTAGTCATCTCCTCTTTCTGAAAAGCCGAACTCTTCATCAATTTTTTCTTGTCTATTCGCAAACCAGAAAATTAGAATTACGAAAATTCCAAGAGAACCCTGACAAGTGAACCAATAAGTTAGCGGATAACCAAATGGTCCCCCAACTTCGTTCATTTCAGCTCCAAATAAGAAGATGCCAATTGAGAATACAAACCAGATCGCTAAAGTCATAAATAGCAAACCTCTGGTTTTTTCCCAGTGTTGTTCTTGTTTTGACATTATACTTCTCCCTTTTTAGTTATAACTGCCGAAAACCATAACGATTATAAAGAAGATTTAAAGTGTTAAAATTGCTCATATTAGGGGGATTTTTAGGTTATAAATCAAGAAAATACTGATTTTATGGGAAAATATAAACTCACGTGGAGAGATCTCTCTTGGAATGATTTCAAAGTCTATTTATTTGCACTTTTCAAAGCCTTCATACCTAAGAAAAAAATTAGCAATTTAGACGAGCTTGAGAATTTTATACAGACAAAGTCTGCCTGGGTAACTCAAGTAACCCTTTATGGATATTTAAAAACAAGAATGGGCACAAGATACGTTCTGCATTTTGAAAATGATGAATTTATGGGATCGGTTAACTTAGCTAAATGGAATATCTATTCTGTTGCTCTTCAAGATCTAACCTTTTTCACTTTTTCAAAATTGAAAGCAGATTTTAATTATAAAGAGATGAAAAATGCGGAGGAAATTTTTTTTAAAATTTTAGATGATGAAACTTCAAATAAAATGCCCCAAGATATCATAGACGAAGCCAAAAGAAATTTTGTTGAAAGAATGAAAGGTATAAATTGGGATACATATCACAATGATCTACCTTTTAATCCAAGCGCTTTATCGTTATATAAGTGGGCTCCAATAGCAGAAGAACTAAAAAATTTAGATAGAAAGATTGTTTTAAATTCAGTAATTCTAAAATGGAATGTTGTAAAAAAAGAATTTGATGAGAGAATTAAATTTTAAATATTTTTTCTATTCTCAACTAAACTGTCAACGACACTTGGATCAGCGAGTGTTGTAGTGTCCCCAAGTTGGTCATGATCATTGGCAGCGATTTTTCTTAAAATTCTTCTCATGATTTTCCCTGATCTTGTTTTAGGTAAGCCAGGTGAAAAATGAATAATATCTGGAGTAGCTAGAGGTCCAATTTGTTTCCTCACCCAAAGTTTTAAATCTCTTTCGAGCTCACCATTTTCTTGTTCTCCAGCATTTAAAGTTACATAGCAATATAAACCATTACCTTTGATGTCATGCGGATAACCAACTACGGCTGCTTCAGCTACTTTGGGATGGGCAACAAAAGCACTCTCAATTTCAGCAGTTCCCAAATTATGACCAGAAACTATAATTACATCATCTACTCTACCCGTAATCCAATAGTAACCATCTTTATCTCTTCTACACCCATCTCCTGTAAAATATTTCCCATCAAATTGTGAAAAATAAGTATCAATAAATCTTTGATGATCACCATATACAGTTCTCATTTGACCTGGCCAAGATTGAGCAATACAGAGCCTTCCTTCTCCTGCTCCCTTAATTTCGTTACCATTTTTATCAACTAAAATGGGTTTGATACCATAAAATGGCTTTGTTGCAGAACCAGGTTTTAAGTTTATGGCTCCTGTTTGAGGTGCAATCATAATACCACCAGTTTCAGTTTGCCACCAAGTATCTACAATCGGAGATTTTGAATTTCCGACAACATTGAAATACCACATCCAAGCCTCTGGGTTAATTGGCTCACCTACAGTTCCTAATAGTTTTAAAGATTTTCTAGATGTTTTTTTGACTGGCTCATCTCCTTCTCTCATAAGAGCCCTAATTGCTGTTGGAGCAGTGTAGAAAATATTTACCTTGTATTTATCAACGATTTGCCACCATCTGGAACTATCAGGATACGTAGGAATACCCTCAAACATTACAGTTGTTGCACCATTTGCTAATGGACCATAAATTATATAACTATGTCCTGTAACCCAACCTATATCTGCAGTACACCAGTAAATGTCTTTTGGTTTATAATTAAAAATATATTGATGTGTCATAGAAGCATAAACCATGTACCCACCAGTTGTATGTAAAACACCTTTTGGTTTACCAGTAGATCCAGAGGTATAAAGAATAAACAAGGGATCTTCCGCTCCCATTTCTTCAGGTTCACAAAAATTCGAAACATCTTTAATTAAACTGTGATACCAAACATCTCTACCACTATTCCAATTTATTGAATTACCAGTTCTTTTAACAACAATACACTTTCTAACATTAGGACAACTTAACAAGGCTTCATCTGTAATTTCTTTCAGAGGAATTATCTTTCCTCCTCTTACACCTTCGTCAGCTGTAATTATATATTCAGACTCACAATCATTAACTCGTCCTGCAATCGAGTCAGCAGAGAAACCTCCAAAAATAATTGAATGAACAGCACCAATTCTTGCACATGCTAGCATTAAAATAGCAAGCTCTGGTATCATTGTTAAATAAATTGTTACTCGATCACCCTTTTTAATTCCTAATTTTTTAAGTCCATTTGCAGCTTTAGAAACTTTTTGATGAAGTTGCTTATAAGTAATTTTTTGAGTATCTTTTGGATTATCACCTACCCAAATGATAGCTGTTTTATCTTTTTTATCCGCTAAATGTCTGTCTATACAATTCGCTGAAGCATTAAGAGTACCATCTTCAAACCATTTAATTTTAACATCGTTGTTGCTATATTTTACGTCTTTAATTTTCTTATATGGTTTTATCCAAGTAATTCTCTTTCCTTCTTTTTTCCAAAATTCATTGTTATTTTTAATAGAGTCTTTATATTTTTTAGCATACTGTGATTTATTAGCTAAACTACTTTTTACCCAGTTAGGCCTAGTTTTAATAATAAGCTCTTGATTTTCTTGAATTTTATTTGAAGACTTTTTAACTAATTTACCTTTTTTAGTCTTAGATCTTTTACTTTTTACTCGTTTTCTTTTTTTAATTTTTGTTTTTTTCTTTTTAACTGATTTTTTATTCTTAATTCTTGATTTTTTCTTTTTTGGCATGCTCAAATTTTACCCATCTTATTCAAGATTTTCCAGCTTTTAGAGTCTATTGGCATCACTGATAAACGACTTTGTTTTATAAGTGATAAATGGCCTAATTCCTTGTTTTTTTTAATTTCTTCAAGCTTTATTGGTTTATTTAATTTTTTTAAAAATTTTACAGTTACAGCAACAAACCGACCAGATTTATCAGTTTTGTCTAAATAATGTTCTTTTATAACCTCAACCACTCCAACAATTTCTTTTCCAATATTAGAATGATAAAAAAAACACTGATCACCTTTTTTCATATTTTTCAAATTCTTTGCTGCCTGGTAATTTCGTACGCCATCCCATGGGGCGCCTTTGCTACCAGCTTTTTTTTGTTGATCGACAGACCAAACATCAGGTTCGGATTTTAGTAACCAGTATTTCATTCAGTTATATGACCTATCGTTTATATTTAATTAGCATTAGTAAAACTTGCGTAATAACTAATATTTACAATTATTAAATATGTTTAAGAAATAAAATATTTTGAATATATTGACAATATAATTATGGACAATCCATTATCAAAATTACTTAGTTTTTATAAAAGTAGAAATTTTATTCGAGCTGAAAAAGAATATTTAAATATTGCTAAAAAAATAAAACCAAATCATGAATTACTAAACTTATATGGTGTGATTTTATTTGAGTTAAAAAAATATGATCAAGCTGTCATTCAATTAAAAAAATCTATTGAAATTAATCCTAATTACTATCAGGGCTATAACAGTTTAGGAAATATTTTTTTTAAAAAGAATGACTTCAATGAAGCTCTAGAGGCCTATCAAAAGGCCATTGATTTAAAATTTGATTATTATGAGAGTTATCACAACAAAGGAAATGTATATTTAAAATTGAAACAAATTGATAAAGCTTTAGAAAATTACAATTTATCGACTAAATTTAATTCAAGTTATCTTCCGGCTATTAAAAGTAAAATTGATATTCATTATAATTTTAAGAATCATAAACTTGCCCTAGAAGAAATACAAAATTTTTTAAGTATAGAACCAAATAATGCATCAATGTATCACCGAAGAGGTGATATATATGCGGAAATTAATGATTTAGGTTTAGCTTTGCAAAGTTATGAAAAAGCCCAAATATTAAATCCAGACAAAGCTTTTTTATTAGGGAGTATACAATTTACAAAAAATAAAATGTGTATATGGAGTGATTTTTTTGAGATCATAAAACAAATTGAAGATAAAATAAAAAAGCATGAAAAAGTTTCGCCTCCATATTTAGTCACCACAATGTATGACTCTCCAAAAATTCAATTTGAATGTGCTAAAGTTTGGGAAAATGAATATAAATTAAAATATAATCAAAACTTAACTTTTTCTTTTAAAAAAAAAACTTCAAAGAAAATTAAGTTAGGTTTTTTTTCAGCTGATTTTAGAGTTCATGCAATGGGTCACTTGATGGTAGGAATGCTTGAAAGACATGATAAATCACAATTTGAGTTATATGGTTTCTACTTTGGTCCAAAAATAAAATCAAATGATAAATTACACAATAGAATTTTTAAATGTTTCGATAAATTTATAGATATTAGTTTTATGTCAGATCTTGAGGCTTTAAATTTGTGTCGAGAATTAGAAATCGATATTGCGATAGACTTAATGTGTCATACGGGTGACTACAATCGTTTTAACTTATTTTTAAAAAGATTAGCACCAATACAGATTAATTTTTTGGGTTATCCAGGTACCTCAGGATCTAATAGCTTGGATTATATAGTAGCAGATAAAATTTTGATAGAACCAGATGAGCAAAAATTCTATTCTGAAAAAATTATTTACCTTCCTGATACTTATCAACCAAATGAAAATGATAAAAAAATTTCTAATAGTATAATTAAAAAAGAAAACTTTGGTCTTCCAGAGGATAAATTCGTTTTTTGTTGCTTTAACAGTCATCAAAAAATAAATCCTACAATCTTTGACGCCTGGGTATATATCTTAAAAAATACTGAAAGTAGTGTTTTATGGCTTCTAAAAGATAATAACTTTTCACAAGATAATCTTAAATTGTTAATAGAAAAAAATGGAATTGATCCAAGTAGATTAATATTTGCTGAAAATTTAAAAATAGAAGATCATCTTCAAAGAATTAAATTTGCAGACTTATTTCTAGATACTTTCCCTTATAACGCTCATACTACTTGTAGCGATGCATTGCGGGTTGGTACACCAGTTTTGACTCTCAAAGGAAATACATTTGCAAGTAGAGTAGCTGCTAGTCTACTTAATACAATTAACTTAAATGAACTTATAGTAAACAATATTGAAGATTATAAAAAATTAGCAATAAAAATTTATAATGAAAAAAGTTATTTAGATAACATTAAAAAGAAAATTGCTATCAATAAAAAAAAATCAAATTTATTTAAAGTTGAAATTTATACAAAAAATATTGAAAGAGCTTATAAAAAAGTATATCAAAATTACCTTGAAGGAATAAAACCCCAAAATTTAGAACTATAACTTTACTCCAGCTCCCTTAAGAAAGATTGCACTTTCATCCAAGGCCCATCTTGGTTTAGCAGGAAAATCTAATTCATCAAATTTCTTTAATTTGTATTTTTCAAGTCCAACTAATCCAATCATTGCAGCGTTGTCACCACACATCTCAATTGGAGGAAAAATACTTTGATAATCTTCATTAGTGCATAAATTTTTGAGCATTGATCTTATATTTTTATTTGCTGCGACACCGCCAGCAACAACTAATACTTTTTTTTTCAGATTTGAATGTTTTTCATATGCATCAAACGCAACTTTAGTTTTTTTGTATAATATTTGTTCAATTGTTTTTTGAAAAGAGGCTGCAAGATCAAATTTATCTTGTTCGTTTTTGATATTTTTTGATATTTTCAAAACTGCAGTTTTAAGTCCTGCAAAAGATAAATTACAACCCCCTTTGTTAATTATTGGTTTTGGTAAATCAAATTTATTGGGGTCACCTTTTTGGGCCAAAACCTCAATTTGAGGTCCACCTGGAAATTCAATTCCTAAAAGCTTTGCTGTTTTATCAAAAGCCTCGCCTAAAGCATCATCTATTGTTGTTCCCAGCCTTATATATTTTCCAAAATTAATGACTTTTAAAAATTGTGAATGTCCACCAGAAATTAACAAAAGCAAATAAGGATAATCTAATTGTGAGCTAATTTTTGGACTCAGCGCATGACCCTCAAGATGGTTGACTGCAATAAATGGTTTATCTAATGATTTTGCTAGAGCTTTGCCAAAACTTAAACCCACCGAAAGACAAACAACTAGCCCTGGCCCAGCTGTTGAAGCAACGGCGTCAATTTCATCAATTTTTTTTTTACCCTCATCAATTGCTTTCTTTACAATCCAATCTATTTTTTCAATATGAGATCGAGCAGCTAGCTCTGGCACTACACCCCCAAATTCTTTATGTACGTCAATTTGGCTTGATACTATATTTGATAAAACTACAGGTTTTCCATCATCATTTTCAGTAATCAAAGATGCAGCTGTTTCATCACAGCTGGATTCTATTCCAAGAATTAAGGGTTTTTTATTCATTCAAATAGTTTCTATTAATTGTACAATCCTAATACAAGAAAGAAATAAATTTATTCATGAGTAAAGAAATTATAATCGGCTCCAGAGGCAGCAAACTTGCATTACTTTATGCTCAAATGGCCAAAGATAAAATAATCAAGAAAACTAATCTAAAAGATGAGGATATTATAATTAAACCAATAACCACAAAAGGTGATTTAGTAAAAGACAAAAGACTATCTGAGTTTGGAGGTAAAGGTTTATTTTCAAGCAATATAGAAAAAGAATTATTGAATAAAAATATTGATATAGCTATTCACGCACTTAAAGATATGCCAGCATTAGAGTCAAAAGGACTTATGACTGAGACGTTTTTAGAACGAAATGATCCAAGAGAAATTCTGTTATCTGTTGATAAGAAAAAATTTAGTGAGTTAAATTTGAAATCAATTATAGGAACTTCATCATTTAGAAGAGAATTTCAAATAAAAAAAATGAGACCTGATATTGTTTGTAAGCTCATAAGAGGAAACATTGATACAAGGATTAAAAAACTCAAAGAAGGTACATATGATGCAATTGTTCTATCTTATGCTGGAATTAAATTTTTGAATTTAGACAATGAAATTTCCGAAATTTTTTCTATTGATAAGATTATACCAAGTGCAGGCCAAGGAATAATAGCTTTACAGTGTAGAGAAAAAGATAACAAAATTATTTCAATTTTAAAAAAGATTAATCATAGTGAAACTTATAAAAGGGCTCATGCTGAAAGAAATATTTTAAAAGTTTTAGAGGGTGATTGTGAAACTGCAGTAGGGGCTCATGCTATAATTGATAAAGACAAGATTATTTTAGAGGCAGAATTATTTTCCTTAGATGGCACAGTCAGATTTTATGAAAAAAAAACAAGTACCATAGATAAATTTAAACAACTTGGTATCGAAGTAGGTAAAAGTTTGAAAAGTAAATCGAATAACTCTTATAAAAAATAGTATGCACATTTTATTAACTAGACCACTAGAAGATTGTTCAGAGATGATAGTAAGATTTAAATTGTTGGGGCATCAAGTTTCCCATCTCCCATTATTAAATGTTGAGAAAATAAATTTTGGTGAGATAAATTTCTCAGAATTTAAAGGTATTATTTTTACTAGTGCTAATGCGGTCAAATTACTAGATACAAAAAAAATTGATAAAAAAACATTATGTTTTTGTGTAGGAAATGCGACTGAAAAAAAAACAAGAAGTTTGGGTTTTCAAAACGTTATATCTGCTAGCGGTAGTGTTGAAAATTTAAGAGAATTAATTTTACAAAATTTTGATAAAAAAAATGGAAAACTAATTTACTTTAGTGGGGAAATTATATCAGCAAACCTTGATCGACAATTAATAAATGAGGGTTACGACATTAAAAGAGTGGTTAATTATCGAACAAATCACATTCGAAAATTTGATAAAAAATTTGTTGATGATTTAAAACTTAATATTCCTGAAATAGTTTATATTTATTCACAGAATAGTGCATCTAGTTTTCTAAATTTTATAAAAGTTCATCAATTAGATGGTGAGTGGATGAATACTAATTTAATGTGTATTGGTGAAAAAACCTCATCAATATTGAACGAAATTAAGTGGAAAAAGATTTTTCTTTTTAACCCTGGAGAAGAGGAGTTTTTGTTATATAAAATTTGATTATGGAAATAATTAATAATTTTTCTGATATTTTTATGTCTGTTTGGAACAAAGGCATTTTAGGTGTTGATATTTTTCAAATATTAATTGGAATTGGAATTTTTTTAATATTTCTTATTTTTAGGGGATTAATTAGTAAACTTATAATAAAAAAACTAGAGGTCATCTCAAAAAGAACAACAAACAAGTTGGATGATACTTTTGTTTCAGCGCTAGATGGACCAGCTAGATTTACTCCAATAGTTATAGGATTTTTTATTGCAAGTTATTATATGACTTTTTCTATAGAAGGTAGAGAAGTTGTGGATACCATAAACAGAACCTTAATCACCATTCTTATTTTTTGGGTAATTCATCAAATCATTGAACCAGTTTCTTATATTTTAAGTGGTCTAGATAAACTTTTAACAAAAGAATTAATTGGATGGATTATAAAATCATTAAAAATACTGATATTCATTTTAGGACTAGCTGCAGTTTTAGAATTATGGGGAATTAAAATAGGCCCTATTATTGCAGGATTAGGTTTATTTGGTGTGGCAGTAGCTTTAGGTGCTCAAGATTTATTTAAAAATTTAATTTCAGGGATTTTAGTTCTTGTGGAAAAAAGATTTAAAATAGGCGACTGGATTTCTGTAGATGGAATTATCGAGGGTATAGTTGAAAAAATTGGCTTTAGATCAACAACAATAAGAAAATTTGATAAATCATTAGCGATTATTCCGAATTTTCAATTTGCTGAAAATGCAGTTGTAAATGTAAGTGAAACATCTAATTGGTTGATAAGTTGGATAATCACTCTGCAATATGACACTACTGTTGATCAGTTAAAAACAATTAGAAATCAAATAGAAGATCATATTAATAAAAGTGATGATTTCGATGTAAATATAGGAATTGCTGTAAGAGTGAATAAATTTTCGGATAGCTCAATTGATATGTATGTTCGTTGTTTCACAAAAACAAATAGCTGGAATGAGTGGCTTTCAGTAAAAGAGCGGCTAGCTATAGCAATCAAACAAATTGTAGAGAATAACAAAGCATCATTCGCGTTTCCAAGCTCCTCAATTTATATTGAAAAAAAATGATTGCAATTTTTTATTTGGTTTTACAAATACTTAAACTTTACTCATATGTCGTTATAGCTAATGTAATAATTAGTTGGTTAATTGCATTTAATATTTTGAATACACAAAATAGGTTTGTTTATTCAATTTTAGAGTTTACCTATCGTCTTACAGACCCAATTTTAAATAAAATTAGACGTTTTTTACCCAATTTAGGTTCTTTAGATATTTCTCCAATCATTTTACTTTTATTGATTTGGTTTATAGAAATGTGTATGAAGCTCTACATTGCACCTATAATTTTTTAAATTATGATTTTAATTGACGGAAAGAAAATTGCTGCGGAACTTAGAGAGGAACTTAAAAAAGAAGTCTCTGACTTAAAAGCTAAATACAATAAAGTTCCAGGCTTAACGGTAATCTTAATAGGTGACTTAACACCTAGTCAAATTTATGTAAGAAACAAAGAGAAGTCTGCAAATGAAGTTGGATTAAAATCAGATGTGGTCAAGTATCCAGACTCTGTAGAGGAAAAAGTTATATTAGATAAGATTCAAGAGCTAAATAATGACGAAACAGTCTCAGGCATTTTAGTTCAGCTACCTTTACCAAAACATATTGATAAAAAAAAGGTAATAGAAACGATTGTTCCCTCAAAAGATGTTGATGGTTTTCACCCAATGAATGTAGGAAATCTCTCATCTGGTTATGAAAGTTCAGTGCCATGTACTCCTTTAGGATGTTATTTGCTTATTAAAAAGATTGAACCAAATTTAAGTGGAAAAAAGGCAGTTATCATTGGTAGGTCAAATTTAAATGGCAAACCAATGGCTCAGCTTCTTTTGAAAGAAAATTGCACAGTAACAATTACTCATTCAAAAACAAAAGATTTAAAAGCTGAATGTTTAGAGGCAGATATTATTGTTGCAGCAGTGGGTATCCCAGAACTTGTTAAGGGAGATTGGGTAAAAAAAGATACAATTGTTATTGATGTAGGTATTAATAAAACAGATAAAGGAATAGTTGGAGATGTAGCGTTTGAAGAAGTTTCAAAAAATGCAAAGGCATTAACTCCAGTGCCAGGTGGTGTTGGACCTATGACTATTGCTTGTTTATTGAAGAATACGATAACTTGTTTTAGAAGATTCCAGAAATAGTAAAATATCAAAAAAGCGACAATAAAGTATTAAACATTAAATCTGTTTAAAATTAAACTTTTGTAATTGTTTATTTTTTTAAAAAAAATTAAAATAATTTAATGAAAAAACCAAAATACCCTTACCGAATAGCAATTTTAATGATGATACTTACCGTTCCGCCTATAGGAGCAACTCAACTAGGTTGGTATTTATATGACCGACAAACCGGATATGATTATGGTATGATAGTTGGCACATTTTCAGTTATATACGCAGCTTGGTTAATGTATGAAAAAAATTGGCGTGAGGAAGATGAGGATTAATATATGGAAAAAATAATTTTTTTTACTTTAGTGATACCAATTCTTGGTTTTGTCTTATATTTGGGTGCTACAGCCATTATGAAAGGTTTTAGTGCTAAAAGTGCAAATAAAACAAATGAAAATATTGAGACTGAAAAAATTGAGGAGACCTTGAATGAGGAAAATAAACTAAGTGATGAAATTCAAAAACTAGACCAACTTTTAAAAGATGGGGTTTTAACACAAGAAGAATTTGAAAAAGCAAAAAAAAAATTATTAGATAATTAATTATAATTAAGCAGTGTCTTTAATAAGCCAAACTCACCTATTTTATAAATAATAGCATCTTCTTTTTTAAAACCATATTTTTCTGCACTAGCTTTAAATCTTACTGGTGGTTCCATTATAGGTTCTAAAGATAAAACAAAAGTACCCCAATGCATTCCAATTACTTTTTTACTCTTTAAATTTTTCGCAACTTCTAAAGCTTCTTCAGGATTAGTATGATAAACAGATTTATCTTTATAAGGCATAATTGGAAAAAAATTGTATGCACCAATATTAATAAATGTAAGATCAATTGGACCGTATTTGTTACCTATGTCTTTATAGATATTTCCAACCCCTGTATCACAACCAAATAATAATTTTTTACTTTTATATTCAATCAAAAAACTTCCCCATAAGGTTTTGTTTGTGTCTGCAAGACTTCTTTTTGACCAATGAACAGCTGGCAAAAGAGTAATCTTTAAATTTTTGTTTATTTCGATTTCATCATACCAGTCCATTTCATTTACATCCTCATAACCATTTTTTTTAAAATACTTTCCAAGTTTTAGTGGAAGTAAAACTTTAACTTTTTTAAAAGGAAATCTTCTTATCGTCATCATATCCTGGTGGTCATAATGATTGTGAGTAAGTAAAAAAACATCTGTCTTAGGAATTTCATTTAGCTCAAGTGCTGGTTCTGTAAATCTTTTTGGGCCAAAAATAAGTGGCCCAGCGTTTTTAGAGAACACAGGGTCTGTGATTATTGTAGTTTGACCAAGTTTTATTAAAAACGTTGCATGCCCAATCCAAGCCACATAATCATCTTTTTGATATTTTTTCAGATCTGATAAAACTTTTTTTTTTTCAATTACATGTTCTTTAGGAACTGTCATATCTAGTTTCTTTTTTTCTTTATTAAAAATTTTGAAGGACCATCTAATGTTAGGGTCAGCTTTTGGTGAACCCTCAGGATTTCTGAAAGTACCGTCTACTAAATGGTGATAAGGTTTTCTTTGCATTTTGACTAATTTTTTTTATTTTGAGTTTTTATTATTATCTCTTCTAAGGTTCTACTAATTATTATTGTCCCCTTCTCGTTTGGATGTATGCCATCACTTTGATTGAATTCAGGCTTCATGGCTACTCCCTCTAGTAAAAAAGGAATAAGCTCAATTTTGAATTCTTTGGCTAAATCAGGAAAAATTTTGTCAAACTTTTTTTTGTAAGTAAAACCATGTGAGGTTGGCGCAATCATTCCAGCTAGAATAATTTCAATATTTTTATCTTGAGCAATTTTTATTATTTTTTCTAAATTGCCTTTTGTTTCTTTTGGCTCGATACCTCTTAACATGTCATTGGCGCCTAAACATAAAATTATCAGATCTATATCTGGCTCAGTTAAAGTCCAATCAGCTCTATTTAAACCACCTGAAGATGTGCTACCAGAAACACTGCCATTGACAATCTCAATATTATAACCCTTTGCCTCTAAATTCTCTTCTAAAACGACTGGTAAACTATCGGCATCAGATAAACCATAACCCGCCATCAAACTATCACCAAATAACACAACCTTTTCGAGTGCATATGCATTAATGGTTAGTAGACAGATAATAATTATTTTAATAATAAAACTTTTGTTCATGAACACTCTTCTTAAATTAAAAAAAATAAATCTTAAATACCAAACTGGTAAAGATAATATTAGCGTTTTGAAAGACATAAATTTGACCACAAAAAAAAAAGAGACTATTTCAATAGTAGGTGAAAGCGGTTCAGGCAAAACAAGTTTAATCATGTTAATTGGTGGTTTAGAGCGTCCAACTTCAGGCAAGATATACTTTCTAGACAAAGAAATTACAAAATTGAGTGAAGACGAAGTATCAAAAATCAGAAAAAAAAATATTGGTATAATTTTTCAGTCTTTTTATCTAATCCCCAATTATACAGCCCTAGAAAATGTAACCTTAATTCTTGAATTAAATAAATTCAAAAATCCTGAGAAAGAAGCAAAATCTCTTTTAGATAGATTTGGACTAAAACATCGACTTAACAATTTACCTAGCCAGTTATCTGGAGGAGAACAACAACGTGTTGCTATCGCGAGAGCTATTGCTATGAAGCCAGAGCTAATTTTAGCTGATGAACCTACAGGAAATTTAGATACAGAAAATTCCGATATGATTTCTAAAATTTTATTTAGTTATGTTAAAGAGGAAAGTTCCTCATTAATTATGGTAACACACGACCCGAAACTTGCTAACCGTGCAAGCAGAAAAATTAAAATTAAAGATGGAAAAATTAAATAAATTTTATCAATACAAGTTTATCTTAATATATGCTCTGAGAGATTTAAAAAGAAACTATAAAAAAATCTCAAGTATAATCATCACCCTGTTCATAAGTCTTTTTATATTAAGTGCAATATTTACTATTGAGGATAGTTTGAAAAAAGAACTCAAAGAAAATGCCAAAGAGCTTTTAGGTGGAGACTTGGAAATTGATTATAATAGAAATCAAGGAAATATAGATTTATTAAATAAAGTTGAAGAGTTTACAATTATTTCAGAGATGGTTGAATTTAGCACAATGCTCTCAACAACAAATCGAAAGAAAAATAAATCTTTGTTCACTAGAATAAAAACTGTTGATCAAAAATATCCTTTATATGGTGAGGTAACTTATGAACCTGCTGGTGCTTATGAAAGAATGCAAAATGAACCTTATACAATTTTAATTAATGAGAGTTTATCAAAAACCTTAAATATCAAGACAAATGAAATTGTAAAAATTCAAGATCAAGAATTTCTAGTTATTGGTAAGGTAAGATCTGTTCCAGATGTAAGTGGATTTGTGACTTTTGGAGATTGGGTTTTAACAGGTAAACAAACTTTGGATATCTTAAAACTTAATGGAATAGGAAATTTTTTAAATTACGAATACAAAGTAAAATTTAATAATAATGATGACCCAGAAATAATCATAAAAAAAATCGAAAATATTTTTAAAGACGATCAAAAGGTAAAAATTAGATATCCAGAAAATGCAGCAAGTGGATTAAAAAGAGTAATTGGTAACTTTTCTCAATTTTTATCCCTTGTCTCAATAAGTGCGATGCTAATTGCTGGTATTGGAATTGCTAATACTCTTCTGTCATTTATAAATCAAAATAACTTGTCTATAGCAGTAAGAAAGGCTTTAGGTTTCTATTCTGGTAATATTAAAAAACTTTATTATCTTCAATTAGTAATACTATTATTTATAATTACTATTTTGGCGTATTTCAGTAGTTTACTAATTGTGCCATTAGCAGACAAATATTTGTCAAGTAGCTTTGGACTTAAGATAAATTTATTTTTTTCTTTTTTTAATTTTTTTAAAATATTTTTAATAGGTTTGTTAGTTTTGGTAATTTTTTCGATTCCTACAATTAGTTCTATTGATCAAGTCAAAGCATCAAGTTTATTTAGAAATGTTTTCCAAAATTTACAATTTTATTATTCAAAGAAATTAATTTTTATGAGTATTTTCATGTTATCAATTTTGATTTTAATATTTACCTATAGATCAGAAAATCTTACTTATAGTCTTGGGTATTTTGGGGCATTTTTTATTTGTTTGATTATATTTTTTCTACTTTCAAAATTAATCATATTTTCATTAAAAAAGATTAAATTCAATTCGAGCACCACTTTAAAAGTATCTATTAAAAATATTACACAATCAAAAAGTATCACACCTATAACAATTATGTCTTTAGGCCTAGGTGTTACATTACTTTTGACTTTGGCATTAGTTGGAACTAATTTTAAAAGAGAAATAGCAAAATCAATCCCCGACATCGCTCCTGATTATTTTTTTGTGGGTATTCAAAATGGAGAGCGTGGAAAGTTTGAACAAATAATTTTATCAATGGATCCTGCTGCTAATATTGAAATTGTGCCAATGGTTTCTTCAGGAATAGTAAGGATTAATGGTATAAACCCAAATACATATATTACACCTGAAAATGACAGTTATTGGGTTATAGGTAGTGAACGGAGATCATCTTGGATAAAAGAAGTTCCTGACGATAATCTAATTATTGATGGTAAATGGTGGGATTTGTCTAAACCAAACCAACTTCAGATATCATTAGACGCTAAGGTTGCAAAAGATTTTAACATTAAATTAGGGGATATATTTACTTTAAATATCTATGGTAGAGAAGTTGATGGTGAAATAGTCAACTTTAGACAAGTTGATTATAGAGATCTTAATATAAATTTTGCAATGTTGTTTAATCCTGACTTTGCAAAAAATATTCCTCACGAATATTTAGCGACTACAAAGTTCTTTAATTTAAATAAATTTAATGAAACAAAAATGCTTGAAATTTTCCCTAGTTTATCAATGATTAAAATTGCAGATTATTTAAATAAAGTCACAAATGTTTTAAATAAAGTTTTCATAGCAGTTATTGTAATTTCAACAGTCACAATTGTTATTGGCTTAATAGTAATATCAAGTGCGATTATGGTTCAAGGAAAAGTAAGGGAATATCAAAATTTAGTTTTTAAAATTTTAGGGTTTTCAAGAAAAGAGATTATCTTTTCTTCATTAATTGAATTTATGATCATTTTTATATCAGTAATAATGATTGCAATTTTTTTTGCTGTAATTGGTTCCAAATTTATAATTGAAAATATTTTTGAGTTATCTTGGAAGTTTAATCTTGAAGTCTTAATTTACCTTGGACTATCTATTGGTTTTGTAACTTTAGTTCTGATATTATTAACTAACATCAAGTATTTAAATCCAAAGGTTTATCCACTTATAAGAAATCAATAATCTCTAAAATTTATTTAGCTTTCTCCATTAACCACAAACTATTTTCTCCCAAAAGGTAAATCTTTCCGTTATTTGGATTAATTTCTATATCTCTTACTCTTCCAATTTTATCTTTAAAAATTATATCTTCTTTAACATTAGATTCGTCATTGAAAATCAATTTTCTCAGCGACTTATCTTTAAGAGAAGTTATAAGAGCATGACCATTCCATTCATTAAATTCTTTTCCTTTATAAATTGCAATATTACTAATCGCTATTGAAGGTACCCAGTACTGAATTGCTTTTGTAAATCCTGGTTTCCATTTAGGACCAATTGGCAATCCTGAATAATTTTTTCCACCCCAGCCTAATATTTTCCATCCATAATTTTCTCCCTTTTTGACCTCGCCAAACCAGTCACCACCACGCGCTCCGTGATTGCTCATATAAATTTTTTGATCAAATGCAGACAATGCTAAACCTTGAGGATTTCTTACTCCTATTTGATAAATTTCTGGTAACCAGTCTGGTTTGTCCTCAAATTTAGGGTTATCTTTAGGTATACTTCCATCAATATTTATTCTTATGATGCTACCAGGATGTTTAGATGGATCTTGAGCGATCATACCTTTTCCTCTTTCTCCAGCGGACGCAAATAAAAAGTTATCTTTAATAACCAATCTTGAACCAAAATGATAACCAGAGTCTATAGGTGGTTCTGCCTGAAAGATATTTTTGAATTTTAATTCTTTTATATTAAATTTGGCTTTAGCGATAGAGGTGCTTGATGTCCAGTCTCCTCTACTCTCTGTGTAAGATACATAAATAAAATTATCTTTGTAAAGAATATCTAGTAATCCACCCTGTCCATGTTCTAAAATATTTAATTTATGTTTAATTTTTTTAACACTATTTGAATTAAGATTTAAAATTTTTATCGACCCACCTTTTTCAGTTATTATTAATTCCTTATCATTTAGGAATGATGCTCCCCAAGGATCATCCAATTCAACTAATTTACTTAATTTAAAATAAGCGTTAGATGTCTGGGAAAAATTTACTAAAAAAACCAATAATATGAAAAAGATTTTCATGTCATTTAAAAAACTACTTCAAAACCTTCAAAGTCAGGCGGACCTAAATATAGATCTCTGTGTTGAGCAGCATTTTTATGAGCTAATCTAAAAGCTTCCGATTTTGTCCAATTTATAAAGTCGTTTTTTGAATCCCAAGTACTATGAGAAGAATATAAAGAAAACTTTTCATTAGTATCACCTTTAATCAAATTAAAATTTTTAAAACCCTTTACTCCTTCTAGATGTGTATCCCTATTTTTCCAAACATCTTCAAACTCTTTTTCTTTTCCTGAAACAATTTTAAACCTATTCATTGCTATATACATAAATTATTAAGACAGTTTAGATCTTCCTCCGTCAACAGCAATTATCTGACCTGTGACCCATGAGCTATCATCTGTGATGAGAAATTTTGCAAGGGAAGCTGAGTCTTTCCCCTCACCCAATCTTTTTAATGGATGAGCTTTTGCTATCCCGTCAGCTAATGCTTTATTTTTTAACATTGGTTCCGCAATTTTTGAATTAGTTAAACTAGGTGCAATGCAGTTTACTCTAATGTTTGGAGCAAATTCTGCAGCTAAAGAAACTGTCAAACCTTCAACAGCAGCTTTTGTAGATGCAATTATCGCATGATTTGTAAAACCTCTTTGAGCAGCAACTGTGGAAAATAAAACAATTGAACCTCTATTTTTTTTTAAACTATCCTGGTATCCTTTTATAATTTCTACAGCTGAATATAAATTTAATTTCATACATTTGTTAAAATCTTGCTCATTTACCATTCTTAATGGTTTTAGATCAATTGATCCTACGCAATAAGCAATACCTTTTACTTCAGAAATATCATTTTTGACCTTATCTAGAAATCCATCCTTCAAAACATCAGCTATTGTAAATGTACAACCTAATTTTTCGGAAATATTTTTAGTTTCATTTTCATTTCTACCTACTAAATGAATTGGATTTCCTGAATTTACTAATTGTTCAGCTAAACTAGAACCGATGGAACCTGTCGCACCAAAAATTAGATATTTTTCTGACATAAAAATTTTAATTAGTTATATTTAAATATGAAGTTATTTTTTATACTTGGCAATCAATTATTTCCACCAAAATACTTGGACCGCTTCAAAAAAGACCACCTATTTTTTATGGCAGAAGATTACCAACTATGCACTTATGAAAAACATCACAAGAATAAAATCCTTCTCTTTTTATCATCAATGCGTTCACATGCGGAAACCCTTAAAAAAGATAAGTTTAAATTAGAGTATTTTAAAATTGAGGACAAAGAATTTAAAGACGATTATTTAAAGAAATTAAAAAAAACCATTAATTCAAAAAAAATAAAAGAGATTTCCAGTTTTGAAGTTGAGGATAAATTTTTTGAAAAAAAAATAGATCAGTTTACTAAAAAAGAAAAAATTAAATGGAATATTTTTCAAACTCCAATGTTTTTGAACTCAAGAGATGATTTCAAACAATATCTTTCAAAATCAAAAAAACCATTCATGGCAACTTTTTACAAGGAAGTGAGAAAAAAATCTGGAATATTGATGGGTTCTGATGGAAATCCTATAGGAGGTAAATGGAGTTTTGATGAGGATAATAGAAACAAGTTACCAAAAAATATTTCTATTCCAAAGTTTCCAAAAATTAATGAGACTAATCACACTAAAAAATTAAAACCTATTATTGAAAAATTATTCAAGAGTCATCCAGGAACAACCAAAAACTTTTGGCTTGCTACAGAATATAATGACGTGGTTAAATTATTAAATTTTTTTATTAAAGAAAAATCAAATTTATTTGGCGATTATGAGGACGCAGTTGATCAAAAAGATAATATTTTATTTCACAGTGCTTTAAGTCCTTATATCAACCTAGGCTTAATCACACCTGAATTTATTATTAAAAAAGTTTTAGATTTTCATAAGGGTAAAAAAATCAAATTAAATTCTTTAGAAGGTTATGTGCGTCAGGTTATAGGATGGAGAGAATTTATGAGAGGAATTTATCAAAGTTATTCAAACGAAATGGAAACTGGAAACTTTTTTAAACAAAATCGTAAAATGAAAAATTCATGGTATGACGGAACGACTGGTTTACCTCCGTTGGATTACGCAATTAAAAATGCTTTAAATCATGGATGGTCTCATCACATTGAAAGATTAATGATCTTATCCAACATCATGAATCTTTGTGAAATAAAACCTACCATTGTTTATAAATGGTTTATGGAAATGTTTGTAGATTCCTCAGATTGGGTAATGGTACCTAATGTTTATGGTATGGGATTATTTAGTGATGGAGGAATATTTGCTACAAAACCATATATATGTGGATCAAGTTATTTCATGAAAATGATGGATTTCAAGAAAGGTGATTGGTGTAACATAATGGATGGGTTGTATTGGAGATTTATTGATAGAAATAGAAAATTTTTTTTGAAAAATCCAAGGTTATCCATGATGGTTAGAATTTTCGACAAAATGAAAAGTGATAGAAAAAAATTAATTCTTCCTGCTGCAGAAAAATTTATTAAACAAAACACACTTTAGTGAAAAAAGAAAATCTTCCATCTAAAATATGCATTGTTTGTAAAAGACCTTTCAATTGGCGAAGAAAATGGAAGTTAAATTGGGAAAGAGTTAAGTACTGCTCAAAAAGATGTTCTAGTAAAAAAATATGAGCTTAGAAAAATACAAATGGAAAAGTAGAATTTTACTTGTTTCTACCCCGAATTATAAGGATAGAATTTATCTAAAGGCTAAAAAAATATATCAAGATAAAATAAAAGATTTTCATAAAAGATATGTAAAATTAATTTGTAAGATTAATAAAAAAGAAAAACCTTCTATAAATCTAATTGGTTTTGATGGAAAATCTAAAAAGATGATGGATAAACTTAATTATAAAATGGTATTTAAAATAATAGACAAAATGCCAATAAGTAAAAAATTTAAACCCATAAACTTGTCACTGTATTCAGATTATAATCCCAAAACCACCACTCAAGGTTTGGGGTTTAAAAACAAGGAAAAAGCTCTTTACACAATTAAAACTATCACAAATCGTTCGATTAAGTATCAGGTTAATGTCATTGCAACTATGCTGGGTAGAGCAAAGAACCATCCTAACAAAACTGAGGGTATGGAGGATGCTATAAAAATATTTGGTGATTGGATGAAAAAGTATAAAAGTAAAAAAAATGAAAATAAAAATGATTGATTATTTAAAGAAATTAGTAGTTTTATTTTTTCTATTAATTCCGAATAATCTGAATGCTGATTTTTTTGAGGATATAACAAGCCAAATTGTCGAGAATCCTAAAAGACTTAGTTATGGAGTTTCTGTCACCGATGTAAATAAAGATGGAAATTTTGATTTTATAGTTACTGGATTTGGTTATTTGAATTTAGCTTTATCCTACGAGAATGGAAAACTGGTTAATATTGCAAATCAAGAAAAATTTTCTGATGAATTTAGACGTACAATTGGTGTTGCTGCATGTGATATAGATAGAGATGGATATGAGGAAATATATTTTCTCAACACTGATACATATAGTGGAACAAAAAAATATTCAGACAGATTGATAGATTTAGAGAAAGGTAAGTTTATTGATTTATTTGAAATCGAGAAAAATCAGAAAGATCTTAATTTAACTGCAGGTAGGTCAGTTGTTTGTGTTGATAGAAAAGGAGATGGTAACTATGGTGTATATGTTGCTAATTATGGAGGACCCACAAGATACTACGAATATAATGATGACATATTAGTTGATAAATCGGTTCAATTGAACCTGGCGAAAGTTACGGGTGGTCGTGCTGTCGTGGCAGGACATATTATTTCTGATAAAATTGATGTATTTGCAGCTAATGAAAGAGGAGCAAATTTTTTATATAAAAATGATAAGGGTAAATTTTTAGACGTCGCTTATGAATATAGGGTTCAAGACGTCCTTCAAAATGGGAGGGGTACAGCTTTGTCAGATATTTATTATCGAGGAAGGCTTGATATCCTAAATGGAAATTGGGGTGGATTTCATAGAGCATACGTACTTAAAAATGATATTTTTGAGGATATAGCAAAACCACCTTTTGATGAGCCATCAAGAATAAGAACTGTTATTTCAGCTGATTTAGATAACGATGGTTACGACGAAGTATTCTTGAATAACATTGGTGAACCCAACAAACTTTTTAGAATTTTAGAAAATGGTTTGATAAAACAAATACCTCTAGATGTTGGTTTAGAACCAGATGGATATGGAACTGGAGCAGCTGTAGCTGACATAGATAACGACGGTGTATTAGAATTGTTAGTTTCTCATGGAGAAAGTTGGGATCAACCACTGTCATTGTATAAGGCAAAAGTAGATCCTGATAATAAATATTTAAGGATAAAACCTTTAAACCAATATGGTGCACCCGCTAGAGGAGCAACAGTAACATTGATTTCTAATTTAAGAAAACATTCAAAAACAATTGACTCTGGATCCGGATATCTTTGCCAAATGGAGCCAGTTGCTCACTATGGAATTAGAAAAAATGAAAAAGATATAAAAATTCAAATAAAATGGACAAATGGTAAAACTAAAACAATTTCAGTTAAAGAATTAAACCAAACAATAACTTTAAACCAAAAATAATCAGTTTAAAGGTTGAAGAACTCTATTGATAAAATGAATCACACCATTTGAAACTACAATATCTGCAGTTACAACTTCAGCCTCATTTATATAAACTATACCATTAACTTTTTTTATAGTTACTTCCTCACCATTAATTGCTTTTAGTTTTATTTCACTATCTATATCGGAAGAGGTTATTTTTTTTGAAAAAACGTGTCGTCCTAAAATATTTACAAGTTTATCTTTATTATCCTCTCTCAATAAACCATAATATGTTTGCGCACTAATGGCAGCAAATGCGTCATCTAAAGGTGCAAAAACGGTAAAAGGTCCTTTACCTTTTAAGTTTTCACTAAGACCTGATTTAGAAAGAGTTTCATTTAATTTGGTGAATTTCCCAGCCTCATTAAGTTTATCAATTACATTTCCAAATGCTATTGTTGGAACAATCATCATGGTTAGGGTAAAAAATATTGCACAAAATTTTTTCATTGGACTTTAATAGCTTTAAATTTATAATTTAAAAGTAAATTAGGTGCGACAAATGATAAAAATTTTTAAAATTAATTAAATAGATGAATTTCTCAAAAAGTATCTTCAAATTTGTAATTATTTTCATCCTAGCTTTATCTTTTTCCAATATTTCAAATTCCGTAGAAAAAAATTATTACAAAGATTTAATAACAGATTGGTCTAGAATCTTTCCAGACAGTAACAGAAATGCTGCTGGTCCAAAATTCTTCAAATATATAATTGATAAAGATATAAATTATGATGATTTTATTGAATATAACAAACTTTATTGTGCTGTATCTGGTTCATTGATTGATCCGAATAGCGAGCCAGATTTTTTATTAGTCAATGAAAGAGAAACCAAAAAGAAAATATGTGGTGATTACTATAAATGCTGTATTCCATGTTCCTGCGATATCATGAAATACTCTGAGGTTGAAAAAATGAAACATAAATTTGAAGATGGTTTCAAGGAGTTTTTTGTTTTTACGATTAAAAATCCATGTGGAAAAAAAGATTTTCCCAACAGGGTAAATAAAAATTATTTCTGTAATGGATCCAAAATTAATGACAAACAAGTTTATGAACTAAACGGTCGAATAGTTATTGGTTTATTACATAATGGTAAAATTTGTACAAAGAACGAGATAGATTTTGTAAAAAGTCATCAGGTAACTGGTAGATTTTGCGAATTAAGAAATAACACACCTATAGATAATTTAAACGCAGGTATGGGTGATATTTTCATCAAACTTGCGAGATAGAATTTATGAATAATAAGATTTTTGAGTGGGCAGGTGTTATTACAGCAATATTATACTCATTATTTGTAGCTTTGAATATTGGTATAGAGTTTTTTGGTTTTTGCTTATTACTTATATCTGCAATCTTAATTGGAATTTGGGCTTATAGGGGCGGTCATAGAGGAATATTATTTTTACAATTTTTTTATGCCACAGCAGGGATTATCGGAATGTTTAGGTGGTTTTAATTTAAAGTTGTAATTATTTTAGGGATATAATTTTTAAAATTAAAAAAACCTTTATTACAATATTGCCAAGAATATTGATCGATTTTTCTATATAGAAAATTTAATTTAAAATTATTTAAGTTTAAATAATCCAGGTTTTCACCTACAGTTGGATATAAGGCAATAACTTTCTCATTTATATTTTTAATTTCACTTATATCTATTATTTCGCAAGCGATAGAATTATTTTCTAATCTTTGTTTTTGATCATTAATTAAAAGAGATTTAAATCTAATAACTTTTTCACTTAGTTTTATAGATCTGTTTTCATTCTTATTTGAAATTATATAAATTTTTTCAAATTTCTCATTTTGAAAATCAGTGGTTTCAAATGATAGATTATTCTCAAAAATAAAAAGATTTTTATCATCTATATTTTTACTACTAAAATCTTGTTTAACTATTGAGTAAGTTTTGTCTGAAACTTTTGGGGGAGCATTTTCATTTAATTTAATGTTATTAAATCTATTATTAGTGAATTTCTTAATGTTCCATTCACTTGCTAAATAATGTTTTCCTTGTGTTTGAATTCCAGCAACCCATCTCCATCCAAGAGTATTTGATGCAGCGTCTCCATCATAAAGATGTTGCATAAAAAATTCTGCACCTAATTGCCAAGGTAATTCTAAGGTAAAAATCCAAATACTAGCAAACCACATTCTTGTGTGATTATGTAAATAGTTGTTTTCCTTTAGTTCATTAACCCATATATTAAAGCATTCAATATTTGTTTTACCTTCAATAGCATTATTATAATTCTGATTATTTTTGAAATCTTCTCTGATTTTATTTAATTCTATTAAATAGTCTGTCCAAACATTCGGTCTTAATTCTAACCAACCCTTCCAATAAGTTCTCCATAAAACTTCCTGAATAAATTTTTCATTCTTTGAAAATGAAAATTTACTTAATGATTTGTTTATTACTTCTTTTTCACTGATAATACCGTGCGTGATATAAGGAGACAAACAAGAAATATTAGATCTATTTTCTGGTCCAAAGTCAAAATTTCTAAACTTTGAGTATTCAGATAGATTATTTTCAACAAAATTATTTAATTTATCCAAGGCTTTAGCCCGTGAAGGTTCAAAATTCATTTAAAATTATTTCGATTTTTTTTTCTTAAGACCTAATTTATCGCTGTGTCGTAACCTCAAGATAACAATTGCACCTGCAATTAAAACAATTGCCACTGCCTCATAAACTAATGCAGTGGGATCCATTTCCTTTCCTTGTAGGATAATAAATCGCGCTAACGCAGTAATAGCTATTAATAATGGCAATGTGATACTGATTGATTGTTGGTTCCAAAAAACCCTAACCATTGCTAATACTTCTAAGTAAAGAAACATTAAAAGTAAATCAGCCAGAGTAACTGATTGAATTAAAAACATTTTATTAATTTCTATTCCAACTGCTATCACAGTACTTATTAAAATAATAACCATCAAAACTAGCTGCAAATTTTTAGTTATCTTTTCCATTATTTATCTTTACTAAATGGTAACCATTTTTCAAATACTGATTTAGAAGAACCATCATAGGGAATAGAATACGAATACGGATTAGGACTAGTTAAGACCTCTATCCCTTTTGAAAAAACAAATATAAAAACGATCACAAAAACTAAAACCATTATTTTAAATGGATCAAAATTTTTAGTTTTAAAAACGCTTGCTGAACTCTCTTCAGCTCTGTGGAAATGTTTAAATGTCATGTATACTGCAAATATTAATCCAACATGAGCTATGAAAAGTCCTGCCCATCCAAAAGCAAAGGTTGTATATGAAAATACGTATAAACTGAAAACAGTAGTCCAAATAAAACTTAATACCAAAAGAATTTGCAGTCTTACTGTTTTAGGAAGAGACCTTAAATCATTTTTACTATCATCAAACAAAATGTTCGCAGTATCTCTCATCCAATTTTTAAATGATTCCATGAAGATAGACTATAGTTTTCTAAAAAATTTAACAATTAATAAATTGTCCTAAAATTAATTAAGATTGTAGTTTTTTCTTGTGAAAATTAATAAATTTTTCAACATAAAATTTATTAAATGTTTTATTTTCCTCAAAAGAAACTCTTTTTAGAGAGTAGGCGGAACTTTTTGTTTGTCTAGAAACAATCATGATATTTCCTTTGTAAAGTTTAAGTTTTACAATTCCATTAACTTTATTCTTTTTATAATCTACAATTTTTTGAAGTTTTAATCTTTCTTTTGAAAACCAATATCCATTGTATATAAGCTCAGCGTACCTAGTCATTATATTATCTTTGTCATGCATTGTTTTTTTATCTAAAGTAACAGACTCTATAGCTCTGTGCGCATTAATTAATAGTGTTCCACCTGGAGTTTCGTAAACTCCTCTCGATTTAATTCCTAAAAATCTGTTTTCTACAAGATCAACTCTGCCTATACCATTTTTTCCAGCTATTAGATTTAGCTTTTCAAGTAATTTTGCTGGTTGTAATTTTTTTCCATTAACTTCAATCGGATCTCCGTTTTTAAATTTAATTGATAAATAAGTTGCTTTGTTAGGAGCTTTTTCTGGTGAAATAGATCTTTGGAAAATATATTCTGGTGCTGAGTTTTTTGGATTTTCTAAAACTTTTCCTTCAGTAGAGGTATGAAATAAATTATCATCAACAGAAAAAGGTGGAGCACCTTTTTTATCTTTTGGAATTGATATATTATTTTTTTTTGCATAATTTATTAAATCTGATCTAGACTTTAGTTTCCAAATTCTCCAGGGGGCAATTATTTTTATTTTTGGCCCAAAATAATGATAACCTAGCTCAAACCTCACTTGATCATTACCTTTTCCAGTTGACCCGTGAGAAACTGCAAAAGCATTAAATTTTTTTGCGACTCTAATCTGGTCTTTAGCTATCAGTGGTCTAGCTATTGAGGTTCCTAACAAATAGACACCTTCGTAAATTGCATGACCTCTTAACATCGGAAAGACATAATCTTTTACAAATATGTTTTTCAAATCCTTAATGATTATTTTTTTTACGCCAAGTTTTTTTGCATTAGAAATAATTTTTTTTTTATTAATTTTCTGTCCTATGTCAGCTGTATAACAAATAACTTCAGCTTTATAGTTTTCTTGTAGCCATTTTAGAATTATTGATGTGTCTAAACCTCCAGAGTAAGCAAGAACAATTCTTTTTTTTAATTTCATTAACTAACTGCAAGCTTTTTTGGCAGTATTATATGCTTTAGTGAAACCCAACAGTGAATAATGGTCAATGGTTTGCGAACCCTTTTCGTTATAACCAGCAATCATTATTCTAGAACCTTTTTTCATCACTTTAACCATTATATTTTCTTTCTTACTACTTGTCATCCATGCGAAGCCCTGTTGTTTTATATCAAATTTAAATTTATTATTTCCTGAGGTTGCTAGCACAGAATTATTTTTATTAAATTCATAACCTGCAGTGGTGCTAATTTCATTGGAAATTTTTTCACTTGACCTAAAAGTTACAAATAATCTTGCATCTCTTTTGTTTTTTTTTGGAGCTTGCAAAACAGGTATTGATTGTGCAAAGCAAACTTTTCCTGATTGTTCTGAGATTACCATTACTTCCCAATCCTTGTATTTGCCAACTTTTTTTAGATCTGCTGCGAATGTTTTTTGAGTAAATAGTACTGAAATTATGACTAATAAAAATAAAAATTTTTTAATTAAGGGCATGGATTTGGATATTTTTTTTGAATTTTATTAATCTCATTAATTATCTCATTTGATAAAGTTACATTTACACTTTCTATGTTTGTTTTCAACTGTTGCATTGTCGTTGCACCAATAATTACACTTGTTATAAAAGGCTGTATTTCACAAAATTTCAATGACATTTGCGTAAAATCGATATCAAATTTTTTTGAGATCTTGTAGTATTCTTCAATAGCTTTTTGACCATTTTCATTTTTATATCTGGTAAAGTCTTTAAATAATTTCATTCTAGATTTTTCAGGAAGATTATTATTTCTATATTTTCCTGTTAGGTAGCCAAACGCTAACGGTGAGTATGCTAATAATCCACTCTTTTCTCTAACAGAAATTTCAGCTAATCCAACTTCGTAGGTTCTATTAAGAAGATTGTAGGGGTTTTGAACTGACATCATTTTGGGTAATTTCTTTAATTTAGACAATTCTAAAAATTTAGATAAACCCCATGCAGTTTCATTTGATAAGCCTATATATCTAATTTTACCTTGAATGATAAATTGATTTAGACTCTCTAAAACTTCCTCAAAAGGTGTCCAATCATTGTCATCTTCATCGTGTTCGTAACCATGTTTACCAAAAAAATTTGTATTTCTCTCTGGCCAATGAAGTTGATACAAATCTATATAATCAGTTTTTAATCTTTTTAGACTCTCTTCTAACGCTAAACTAATTTTTTTTTTGCCAAAATTATTGCCACCTCCACGAATATATTTGTTGGATGTATTACCACATACTTTAGTTGCAAGAATAACCTCTTTCCTTTTTTTATTTTTCTCAAACCAATTTCCAATTATCCTCTCAGTTTCACCGTACGTTTCCTTCCTCATCGGTATGGAATAAACTTCAGCAGTGTCCCAAAAATTTACGCCTTCACCTAAGGCGTAATCCATTTGTTCAAAACCCTCTTTTTGAGTATTTTGCTCACCCCAGGTCATTGTACCGAGACAAATTGTACTTACATTAAGGTCAGTATTCCCTAATTTTTTATAATTCATTTAGGTTTTTTAAGTGTTAATTTTTGTTAATCTTTTAAGGCATCTTGAATAATTAGTAAAAGATTATATATTTCCCTTATCATGGAATTTAATAAAAAAGGAATACTCGCAAGAGCAAAAGCTGCAGCTCAAGAAACTGCTGTCACAGATGAAGGTTTAAGAGCTTACATGCTCAAGGTTTACAATTATATGGCAACAGGGGTATTGCTTACAGGAATAATCGCACTGATAACATTTAAAATGTCAGTTGTCACTGATGCTTCTGGTTCAATTGTTGGTCTAACACAAATGGGCAATGCAATTTATATGTCAGGTTTAAAATGGTTGGTAATGTTAGCTCCACTTGGAATTGTTTTTTACATGAGTTTTGGAATTAATAAAATGAGTGCCTCAAAAGCACAAACAACATTTTGGATCTTTGCTGCGTTAATGGGATTATCTTTATCTTCAATTTTATTAGTTTACACTGGCATGAGTGTTACAAGAGTTTTCTTCATAACTTCCGCAACATTTGGAGCGATGAGTATTTACGGTTATACAACTAAAAGAGATCTTACAAAATTAGGATCTTTTTTAATGATGGGATTAATAGGAATTATTATAGCTTCAATAGTGAATATTTTTATGAAATCCTCAATGATGTATTTTGTGATCTCGATTTTAGGTGTTTTAATATTCGTTGGCCTAACGGCATATGACACTCAAAAAATAAAAAACATGTATACAGCTAGTGATACAGGAGAATTAATGGGTAAAAAAGCTGTGATGGGAGCTTTAACTCTTTACTTGGATTTCATTAATTTGTTTATAATGCTATTAAGACTCTTCGGTCAAAGAAGATAGTTTTATTAAGTTAGTTTTTTCCAGTCAGTTTTTTTTAATAGTAACTCAAGTTCAAAAGAATTTTTTAGAATTTTTCCGTTAACATCAGTTATTAAATATTTAAGGTTTTTGTTCTTAGGATTAAAATTTTTACATATCTTATACAAAGCATTTTCAGTACTATTTTTAAATACACTAAAGCTTACCTGTTTACTTGATATAGAAAGTCCATAATCTTTCCATGAACCTTGAGAAACCATTTTTGCATATAAATCTAAAATAATTTTTAATTCTTCTTTCTCAAAAAAATGTTTTTCATCTAATTTTTTGTTTTTTATATTATTTATTACAAGTCTTAAATTATTATTCATTAGTTTTATATTTATTAATAAGCCCTATTTGGAATCCTGTAAAAATAAATGTAATAGGTAGTAAACCCCACACTTTGAAATTAACCCAAAATTCTTCTGATTGTGTTCGCCATACAAGTTCATTTAAGATTGCTAAAGCAAAAAAGAAATAAATCCATCTTCTATTAAGTATTTCCCAGCCTTCATTTGTTAATGAAATTGATTTACCTAACAATTTTTTGAGAACTGGCTCTTTAGTAAAATATTTTCCAAATATTAAGGCAAACCCAAACATAACGTTTATAATTGTAGGCTTGATGTAGATAAAGACGGGGTTATCAAAATAAATTGTTAATCCTCCAAAAAAAGTAATTAATATCCCGCTTAACAAGGGAACTTTAGGTATTTGTTTCTCCAAAAACCACATTACACCTAATGCTATTATTGTCGCAATTATGAAAGGAGGAATTGCAATTTTTAAATCTTTATTACTATCATAATAATAGTAAAAAAAAATTACTAATGGCCCAAAATCAGTAAGAAACTTTATAAAAGATTTGTTCACTTTTAAGATATTAACATAGGTTTTATTTTTGTGAAAATTTAAAATTTTTCTTATTGATTTTTAAATTTAAATACCCATACTCAAGTTAATGTCAGTACAAAAAGCGAAATTTTCTATTGGTGATATTGTAAAACATAAACATTTCGAGTTTAGAGGAGTGATTTATGATGTCGATTTCGAATTTAATAATTCTGAAGAATGGTATCAATCAATACCAAAAAATGTAAGACCTAGGAAAGATCAACCATTTTACCACTTACTAGCTGAAAATGATGAAATTACTTATGAAGCATATGTATCTGAACAAAACCTGTTAGTAGACGACTCTGGTGAGCCTATCAAACATCCTTTAATTGAGGAAATTTTTTCAGGAAAAAAAGGTTCAAGTTATTTTAAGCCCTCAAATTAGATAAATCTTTTTTTAAACACATTTAGCTCAAATCTTTGACACAGCCAAATACTAGATTAATACTAATTCTGATCAAGAGTGTTAAATTATTACCCTTCATTATCTCCCTCTACATTCTTGATCAGATAAAAATTCCGTAATATACCATTAGTTTATGTTTAAATATTTTGAACTAAATAAAATTTTTTTAATAACATCAAAGGCACCTAGGTATGTTTTATTTCTATTTATTATTGTGCTTTCGATAGGATTGTTAGAGGCATTAATATTTTCTCCAGAGGATTATAAACAAGGGGATGCGGTTAGAATAATGTATGTGCACGTGCCGTCTGCGTGGATCTCCCTCGGGATATTTTCGTTGATAACCTTATTGTCAATAATTGGATATATATTCAAGATTAAGAATTTTTTCTTAATTTCTAAAAGCTTAGCTCCCTCTGGTTTTATATTTAATATAATCGCTCTTGTTACAGGATCTATTTGGGGTAGACCAACTTGGGGGACATGGTGGGCATGGGATGCAAGAATTACTGCAATGTTAATTTTAGCTTTATTTTATTTATTATATCTTTTAGCTTGGAGAGTTTTTGAAGATAAAGATAAGGTTTTTAAAGCAACATTAATAATTACAATTCTTGGTATAATAAATGTACCAATAATTAAATATTCAGTAGACTGGTGGAATACTTTACATCAACCAGCATCTATTAATATTTTTACTAAATCTTCAATTGATATTTCGATGCTGTTTCCATTAATGATTATGACTGCGGCATTTGCTCTATTCTCTCTATTAATTTTTTTAATGAAATATAATACAGAACTGATAAAGATTAAGAATAAAGGCCTTGATAGATTATGATAAATGATATTTTAATTATGAACGGATACGGACTTTATGTTTGGTCTGCTTTTGCATTTACTTTGGTAAGTTTTGCATCGCTATACTTTATAACTAAAACTCAATACATAAAAGAGAGAAATAAATTTATTGTTAAATTTGGAACTTTAAATTCTGAGAGAGTATCATTAGCTAAATCTCAAGGTATGAACAAAGAAATCTTATCAAACACTTCAAGCATTTAGCTTTTAAACCATGTATGGTCGTAAAGTTAAATTAAGATTTTTCTTTATTTTATTAATATTTGTCACATTATCTTTGACAATTTTTTTAATTTTAAAATCACTCGAGGAGAATGTAGTTTTTTTTCAATCACCATCAGAAATAAAAAGTTTACCAGAACTAAATAAAAAAAAGATTAGAGTGGGTGGAATGGTCAAAAATAAATCAATATCGGTTCAAGCAGAAGAATTGAATTTTATTATTACTGACTTTAAAAATGAAATAATAGTTACTTATTCAGGTGTTGTACCAAACCTTTTTGCAGAGGGAAAAGGGGTTGTAGCAGAAGGATATTTAAAAGATAAAAATTATTTTCTAGCTACTAAAATATTAGCTAAGCATGATGAAAACTATATGCCACCAGAGGTAAAAGCTGCAATTGAGGGGAAATAGACTTTGGCAAGTTTAATTGGATTTTATTCGTTATTTTTTAGTCTTGGGTGTTCTATTTTAATTTTATTTTTTTCTTTTAAAAACTTACAAGATACAATTAATTTTGATAACAAGCTTTTATCTCTCACCTTTTTACAATTGCTATTTATTATTTTAAGCTTTTTTGGACTAATTATATCATTTGTAAATTCCGATTTTAGTAACTCAACAGTATTTAACCATTCACATACAACTAAACCTTTATTTTATAAAATTTCTGGAACTTGGGGAAATCATGAGGGAAGTTTGTTACTTTGGTTGCTGGTATTAACTTTGTTTCTTTTTTTATTCCTAATAAGTTCTAAAAAACAACCAAAAAAATATAGAGTTTTAACTTTATTATTTCAACAAATAATTATAATTGGTTTTTTAATTTTTTTGATACAAACTTCAAACCCTTTCGCCCAAATTTATCCAGTGCCATCAGAGGGTCTTGGATTAAATCCAATTTTACAAGATCCTGCTTTAGCTATTCACCCTCCAATTTTATATTTGGGATATGTGGGATCATCTATTATTTTTTCTTCTGTTTTAGCTGCCTCATCAACAAATTATATTTCAAAAGAATGGGCAAAGCATATTAAACAGTGGGTACTCATTTCTTGGTTTTTTCTTTCTTTAGGAATTTTATTAGGCTCTATATGGGCTTATTATGAATTAGGTTGGGGCGGTTTTTGGTTTTGGGATCCCGTTGAAAATGTTTCACTAATGCCTTGGTTAGCATTGACCACACTTTTTCATTGCGTGCTAGTATTAGAAAAAAAATTACTTTTAACATCATGGGTTGTCGTCTTATCGATAGCAACATTTACCTTGAGTATGTGCGGTACTTTTTTAGTTAGGTCAGGAATTTTAAATTCTGTACATACTTTTGCTGATGATCCAGACAGAGGATTATATATATTAATATTTTTGTTCACTCTAATATTTCTTTCACTTTTTATTTTTTTCTTTTTGCATAAAACTGACGGACAAAACAACAACACTTTTTTTTGGTTAAGTAAGGAAACATCAATATTAATTAACAATTGGTTTATGATGTATTTTCTAGCGGTTGTTTTAATTGGTACTATATATCCAATATTTTTAGATGTTTTAACTTCACAAAAGATATCAGTTGGTCCACCTTTTTATCATAAACTAATAATTCCATTTTTAATTCCTTTTCTTCTGGCGATGGCGATCGGTCCAAAATTGAATTGGATTAAATCAAATCTTCAAAATAAATCCCATTTATTATTACTTTTTGCAATCTCATTAATATTATCTTTTTTAATAATCAGAATATTAGAAATTAGTTTTTTAGTGAATACGATTTTATTTACTTCAGCTTTTTATTTATTTTTTATTACCTTGAGAGATTTTTTTATTAAGGAATTTAAAAACCTGGCTCAAAATATAGCTCATTTTGGTTTTAGCTTGTTAATACTGAGTATCCTATTTAATAATTTTTTATCAACTGAAGTAATAACAAATTTAAAAGTTGGAGAAACTTACAAATCTGATGAACTATCAATAAACTTTGAAAGGATAGAAAAAATTAAAAAACAAAATTTTGAGGCAATTATAGGTAAATTTAATGTAAAAAGTGATAACGAATTAGTAGATATATTAAAACCCGAATTGAGAATTTATAATCAACCAAATATAGTTACAAGTGAAGCTGATATTAAGACAGATTTATTATCAGACAAATTTATGACCATGAATTTAGTTCAAAATCAGGAGTATTTTAATATTAGGTATCAGATCAAACCTTTTATGATTTGGATTTGGTTTTCTGTAATAATAATTAGCTTCGGTGGGTTGCTCAGCTTTTTCAAAAAAAAATATGAAAAATAAAATCTTATTACCATTTGCAATTGTTTCTTTTCTATTTATTTTTTTTATTCTTTATGTGGGTTTAAATCGCTCAAATATTTATATACCAGAGACAGTAATTAATGAAAAAATTCCAACATTTAAAGTAAAAGTTTTTAATTCAGAAAAAGAATTAAGCTCGATAGAAATTTTTAAAAATGATATTTACTATTTGCTAAATATATGGGCCTCATGGTGTATTCCTTGTAGAGACGAACATCCCTATTTAATGGAATTAAAAAAGAATAAAAAATTAAAAATTGTTGGTTTAAATTATAAAGACAAAGTAAAGAATGCTAATAATTTTTTAAACGAATTAAATAATCCGTATACTTTAATTCTATCAGATACAGATGGGACTATTGCAATTGAATGGGGAGCATACGGAGTACCTGAGACTTTTTTAGTCTATAATGGAAAGATTATAAAAAAAATTATAGGACCTATGAATAACAACCTTTTCAAAGAAATTGAGAGCGCAGTAAAATGAAAATATTAAATCTCCTAGTAATAATTATTTTTTTGTTTAATTTTAATGTATCAAATGCCAAAGATAGAAATTTAAATAGCAAAATTACAAAAAATTTACGTTGTTTAATTTGCCAAGGACAATCAATTCATGATTCTGATACTGAGTTTGCCAACAGCCTAAAATTAGTTGTTGAAAAAAAGATTACAGAAGGAATGTCGGAGAATGAAATTTACGAATTTCTTAAGACAAAATATGGAGAATGGATATTATATGACCCAGCTTTAAACCAAAAAACCTATATTTTATGGCTTTTACCCTTATTGTTATTTCTAATTGGAGGTGCAATAATATTTAAAAATTTGAAAATTAAAAAAAATTGAGCATATTAACTCGATGAAAATTTTAAAAAGTTTATTTGTATTAATATTATTTACATTTCCTCTGGCAACAACGTCTGAGGAAATTAAAATGAAAGATAAATCTACGGAATTAAACGTTTATACAGGAATGTTTGATTTTAGTGACAATGGAAAAAGATCAACCTTAATTGGAATTCAACATCAGAATGAAAATTTAAGAAGAAACTCTTTCATCGGAAACTTATCTCCAATAACAGGTGCAATGTTAACAGCAGACAATGCTTCTTACTTTTACACTGGAGTTCAAGCAGAATACACGCTTGGTGTTTTAAACCTTACTCCAAGTTTTGCACCAGGGTATTACAATAAGGGAGATGGTAAAGATCTTGGTCATTCACTTGAGTTCAAAAGTGAAGTGCAAATATCGCTTGAATTACCAAAAAATAATAGTCAACTGGGTTTTTCATATAACCATATATCAAATGCAAGTTTAGGTGATAAAAATCCTGGTGCTAATAGTTATTCATTTAACTTTCTTCAACAATTTTAACATAATAAAAAAATGAATTTAAAAGACTGTCACAATTTTAAAGATTTTAGAAAACTAGCTAAAAAAAAATTACCATCCCCGATTTTTCATTACATAGATGGGGCTGCTGATGATGAGATAACTTATGCAAGAAATACTAGTTCTTTTGATGATGTTGACTTAGTTCCAAATGTTTTAAGAGGAGTAGAGAATGTAGATCTATCAACTACAATATTTGGAAAAAAATTGGATTTACCGTTTTACCTTTCACCGACAGCACTTCAAAGACTCTTTCATTATGATGGTGAAAGAGCGGTTGGAAAAGCAGCAAAAAAATTTAATACAATGTTTGGTGTTTCAGCATTAGCCACAGTAAGTGTAGAGGAAATTTCTTCTTTGATAGATACTCCAAAAATGTTTCAATTTTACTTTCATAAAGACAGAGGTTTAAATGACTCTTGTTTAGAGAGGGCTAAAGCTGCAAATTTTGATGTTATGGCTTTAACAGTTGATACTATTACTGGAGGAAATCGTGAGAGGGACTTAAGAACAGGATTTACTTCTCCACCAAAGTTAACTTTAGCAAGTTTATTTAGTTTTGCGACTAAGCCTATGTGGGGAATTAATTATTTAACTAAAGGTAAGTTTGAATTACCTCATCTACAAGATTTTGTAAAAGAAGGTACCGATGTTAACTCATCAATTGGAAATTATTTTTCTACTATGTTGGACCAATCTATGAACTGGAAAGATGCTGAAAATCTTTGCTCTAAATGGGGAGGTCATTTTGCACTGAAAGGAATTATGAGTGTAGAAGATGCCAAAAAAGCAGTTGACATTGGATGCACTGGTATAATGGTATCAAATCATGGTGGAAGGCAATTAGATGGATCTAGAGCACCTTTTGATCAACTTGCAGAAATTGTTGATGCTGTTGGTGATAAGCTAGATGTCATTTGTGAGGGAGGAATTCATAGAGGAACACATATGCTCAAAGCATTATCGTTAGGTGCAAAAGCTTGTTCTGGTGGAAGACTTTATCTTTATGCGCTAGCAGCTGCAGGCCAAGAT
Source organism: uncultured Pelagibacteraceae bacterium (assembly GCA_902538915.1). GTDB lineage: Bacteria > Pseudomonadota > Alphaproteobacteria > Pelagibacterales > Pelagibacteraceae > Pelagibacter. The sequence goes on from CACBGZ010000001.1 coordinate 329,108, forward strand.
GGTGTTGAGAGAGCCTTAGGACAATATAAAGCTGAGTTACAAAGAGATATGAAGCTCATGGGTTGTACAAAAATAAGTGATCTGAATAGAAGTAATTTAAGATTCAGAAGATAGTGAGTTTAAAAGATTGTTATAACTTTGAAGATTTTAGAAAATTAGCAAAAAAAAAATTACCTTCACCTATATTTCATTACATTGATGGGGGTGCGGATGACGAAACTACTTTAAGAAGAAACACTGAATCATTTAATGACTGTGATTTAGTCCCTAATATTCTCGCAAGCGTTGGGAAACCAGATTTATCAACGACATTGTTTGGAAGAAAAATAGACATGCCAATCTTTCTATCTCCAGCGGCAATGCAAAGACTTTATCATCCAGAAGGCGACAAGGCTTCAGCAAGAGCTGCAGAAAAATATGGTACTTTTTATAGTATGTCGTCGATGAGCAATAATTCAATTGAAGAAATATCAAATATTTCTGGAGGCCCTAAATTATTTCAACTTTATGTACATAAAGATAAATCAATAACAGATGATTTAATTGATAGATCCAAAAGATCTGGTTTTGACGCAATGTGTTTAACCGTAGACACTTTAGTTGCTGGTAATAGAGAAAAAGATCATCGAACAGGATTTACCACACCTCCAAAACTTACACTCAAAAGTTTGATGAGTTTTGCAATAAAACCTAATTGGGTATTTAATTATCTTTTTGGAAAAAAATTTGAGCTATCGAATGTTAAAAAAAAGACAGATAAAGGCACAAATATTACAAAGTCTGTAATTGAGTATATCAACGAGCAATATGATCCAATGATGAACTGGAAAGATGCAGAGTATTGTGCAAAAAAATGGGATGGTCCTTTTGCTCTCAAAGGGGTCATGTCTGTTGACGATGCAAAAAAAGCAATTGATATTGGATGTACAGCTATTATGATTTCTAATCACGGAGGACGTCAACTAGACGGTTCAAGGTCACCTTTCGATCAAGTAAAGGCTATTTCTGATGCTGTAGGTGATAAATTAGAAATAATTTTAGATGGAGGCATAAGAAGAGGCACACATGTGTTAAAGGCAGTTTCTGCAGGTGCAAAAGCTTGCAGTTTCGGCAAAATGTTTTTGTTCTCTTTAGCCGCAGGTGGTCAGAAAGGAGTAGAACATTTGTTACAAAATATGCACGATGAGATAAATAGAAATATGGTTCTTATGGGCTGTAAAAATTTAAAAGAGTTGAATAGTTCAAAATTAGTTTATAGAAATAGAGTTTAAAAAAAAAGGATATAAGATGAAATTAGCAGAGAGTTTAAATCGATTAGGCACAGAGACAGCATTTTCAGTTTTAGCTGAGGCAAAAAAATTAGAAGCTCAAGGCAAACCTATGATTCATTTAGGTTTAGGGCAACCAGACTTCAAAACACCCAAACATGTTGTTGATGCGGCAAAGAAAGCATTAGATGACGGACATCATGGTTATGTTATGTCGAATGGAATTCCAGAATGTAGACAGGCTGTAACTAGATGGATAAAAAAACGTTATAGTGTTGATATAGATTTTGAAAGAATTTTGATTATGCCCGGTGGGAAACCCACTATGACTTATGCAATTCAATGTTTTGGTGAACCAGGTGCAGAAATTATTCATCCAACTCCTGCTTTTCCAATTTATGAGTCAATGATTAACTATACTGGTTCTAAACCAGTTCCATATGATTTAACTGAAGATAAGGATCTTAAATTTAATCCAGAGAAGATTTTATCATTAATAACTGACAAAACTAGATTATTAATTCTGATAAATCCAAATAATCCTACTGGAAGTTTTGTTGACAAATCGGATATAGACGTTTTAGCTGAAGGTTTAAAAAAACATCCACATGTTACAATATTAAGTGACGAAATTTATAGTAGACAAATATTTGATGGTAAAGAAATGCCAACTTTCTTTAATTATCCAGAATTAAGGGAGAGATTGATAGTACTAGAGGGTTGGAGCAAGGCATATTCTATGACAGGTTGGAGATTAGGATGGAGCTTTTGGCCAAAAAATTTAGTTGAGCATGTAAACAAGCTTTTAATAAATAGTGTTTCATGTGTTAATGCAGCGGCTCAGTTTGCTGGAATTGCTGCTTTAGATGGACCAGATGATTCTATTGATGAGATGATGGTTAGGTTTACACAAAGAAGAGATTTAATTCATAAAGGTTTAAATGAATTACCAGGTGTTGAATGTAGTTTGCCTGGAGGAGCTTTTTACGCTTTTCCAAAAGTTAGTGGCACTGGTATGACTGGTGCAGAGTTTTGCAAAAAAGCCATGCATGATGCAGGTGTTGCAATTGTGCCTGGGACAGCGTTTGGTAAAACCTGTAATGATTATGTGAGATTTAGTTTTGCAGCATCTAGGGATAATATTTCACAGGCTTTAGAAAATATAAAAAAAATGCTGACTAAATAAGCTGTATTTTTTGTTTAATTAATAATAATATTCATTAAATGAATGATCTGGTTCAGTCTGAATTAAAAAAGATCTTTGATGTAAGATTTTCTACCTCAGTTTCAACAAGGACCAATTATGCTAGAGGAGAGGATACTTATGATCCAGTCCTATCAAAAGCTGTCGTTTTTCCGGAGACAAATGAAGAAGTTTCAAAAGTTTTAAGTCTGTGTAATAAGCATAAAGTGCCAGTTGTTCCATTTGGCACAGGAACTTCTTTAGAGGGTAACGTAGTTGGCAATGAGAAGGGTATTACTATTTCTTTAGAAAAAATGAATAAAATTTTAAGTGTTAATGCAGAAGACTTTGATTGTAGGGTACAAGCTTGCGTAACTAAAGAACAATTAAATGAATATTTAAGAGAAGATGGGGTTTTTTTTCCAATCGATCCTGGAGCTAATGCTGCGATAGGTGGAATGGCATCAACTTCTGCTTCAGGAACTATGGCAGTAAAATACGGTACTATGAAAACTGTAATTACTGGTCTTACTGTTGTTTTACCAAATGGAGATATCATAAAGACAGGAAGCAGAACTAAGAAAACCTCTGCAGGGTATAACTTGACAAACCTTTTTATTGGTTCGGAAGGCACTCTAGGTATTATTACTGAAATTCAATTGAGATTATCACCAATTCCAGAGAGCATTATGAGCGCTGTATGTCATTTCCCATCTTTAGAAAAGGCAGTTCAGACAGCTCAACAAGTTATTCAACATGGCGTGCCGATTGCTAGAATAGAAATGCTTAATAAAGAACAGATGGAAATTAGTATTAATTATTCAAAATTGAAAGATATAGAGGCTGTACCAACATTGTTTTTTGAATTTCATGGTTCAGAGGCATCAAATCAAGAAAATATAAAAATTGTAGAGGAAATTTCTAATGATAATAACGGGAGTTCATTTAAGTGGGCTAAAGATTTAGAAGAGAGAAATAAACTGTGGAAAGCAAGATGGGATGTTTATTATTCTGTCAAAGCTTTGATAAATAATGGACGTGTTTACTCTACTGACGTGTGTTTACCAATTTCAAATATAACTGAATGTGTAAATTTCGCAGAGGAACAAACAAAAAAACTTGGTTTGAGAGCCCCAATGGTTGGTCATTTAGGAGATGGGAATTTTCATGTGATTTTACCTTACGATCCTAAAGAGGAAGGAACATATAATAAGATTAGAGATTTTAGTGATCTATTAATCAAAAAAACTCTAGATTTAAATGGAACCATTACAGGAGAGCATGGAGTAGGTTTACATAAAAAATCTTATCTTTTACAAGAACATGGTGATTGTATTCCATTAATGAAGTGTATTAAAAGAAGTATAGATCAAAACAATATAATGAATCCTGGTAAAATATTTGATTTAAACTAATTGATGTAGATGAAAAAAATTTTAGTAACAAGAAAATTAATTAAAGATAGCGAGGATAAAGCACTTAAAATTTTTGATGCTAAACTTAATTCAAATGATGAATTATATTCTCAATCAAGAGTGATAGAAATGAGCCAAGGTTGTGATGGAGTTCTAACTTCATTAACAGATAAAATGGATAAAGACACAATAAATAAGTTGCCAAATACAATTAAAATTATCTCAAATTTTGCTGTTGGTTTTGGAAATATTGATTTAGAGGCAGCAAAAAAAAGAGGCATCGCAGTAACAAACACTCCTGAAGTATTATCAGACGCCACAGCAGAAATAGGTGTTTTGTTAATTTTAGGCGCATGTAGAAGAGCTGCTGAAGGAATAGAGTCAGCAAGAGAAGGTGGATGGAAATGGTCTGCAGATTACTTGATTGGAAAACAATTAACAGGTTCAAGGTTAGGGATTTTAGGTATGGGAAGGATTGGTCAAAAAATTGCAAAGATAGCAAAGTCTTTAGGTATGATAATACATTATCATAACCGATCAAAATTGAGTGCTGATAAAGAAGATGGCGCTATTTATCACGATAATTTAAAAAGCCTTTTTTCTGTCTCTGATGTTTTGTCTATTTGTTGTCCTGCAACAAAAGAAACTGAAAATATGATCAATAAAGAAACTGTTGAGTATTTTCCAAAAGGAGCAGTGATAACCAATGTAGCAAGAGGCGACATAGTAGACGATGAGGCCCTTATCGATGCTTTAAATCGTAGAAAAATTTACGCGGTTGGTTTAGATGTTTATAAAAATGAGCCAAATTTAAATCCTGGTTATTTAAAGATAAAATCGGCATTTATCTTACCTCACCTTGGTAGTGCAACTAAAGACACCAGGATAGCGATGGCAAACTTAGCAATAGATAATATTGATGAATTTTTTAAAACGGGAAATTGTAAAAACAAAGTCAATTAATTCTACTCAGGATTGTATAAAATTCAACTTATGCGACATCTACGCCTTTTTTTAGAAAGACTCCCATCTAATTCTGTGTTTTAATTATTTAGTTAATTAACTACTAGAGGAGAAATAATGACGAAAGAAAATAAATCGTTGAAGATTAAAACATCTTCAAGACGTAAGTTCTTCAAGACTGCCGCAAAAGCAGGAGCTGTTGCTGCTGCTACTGTTGCAATGCCAAATATTGCAAGATCGGATGGTCATGTAACTTTAAAGATGCAAGCAGCTTGGCCTTCAGGAGCAAACATCTTTTTTGAAATGGCTGGAGACTACTGCAACATGGTTAAAGAAATGTCTGGAGGTTCACTAAAGATAGACCTTCAACCAGTTGGAGCAGTTGTAAAAACTTCAGAAATTGGAGCTGCTGTTAGTGACGGTAACCTAGATATGGGTCACTGGGTAACAGCTTATTGGTATGGTAAAAATCCTGCTGCTTCACTTTTTGGAACTGGTCCTTCGTATGGAATGTCATCTCAAGAAGTAATGGGATGGATGGAGTACGGTGGAGGAAGAAAATTGTATGATGAAACTCTTGCTAAAGTAGGATTTGATTATATCGGTTTTTTCCATATGCCTATGCCGGCACAGCCTTTTGGTTGGTTCAAAAAGAATGTAACAAAAGTATCTGATGTTAAAGGGATGAAGTATAGAACAGTTGGTCTAGCGACTAACGTTTTAACTGCTATGGGAATGGTTGTAAGACAATTACCAGGTGGTGAAATCCAACCAGCGATGAAAACTGGATTGATTGATGCTGCTGAATTTAACAACCCAACATCAGACTCACAGTTTGGAATGCAAGATGTATCTAAACACTATCATTTAGGTAGTTTCCACCAATCTCAAGAAATGTTCGAGATTCCGGTGAACAAGAAAAGATACAACAGCCTTTCACCAGCTCATCAAGCTATATTGAAAAATGCTGCTTATGCTGCTAACTCAGATAACTACTTTAAAGCTTTAGTTAGATATTCTGCTGACTTAGCTAAGTTAATGAACCAGCATAAAGTAAATGTATACCAAACATCTGACGCTATTTTAGCTGAACAGTTAAAAGGTTGGGATAAAATAGTAGCTGAATTTTCTGGAAAAGATCCTTTCTTTAAGAAAATTATAGCATCTCAGAAAGCATACGCTAAGAGAACAATGAAGTATCTGTTGATGAATCAACCGAACTACAAATTAGCTTATGAAAATGAGTTTGGTCCAATAGCAAAAGTTAAAATTTAATTAGCTTTTAAAAATTAAAATAAAGGGGGTTTAAAAACCCCCTTTTTTTTTACTTAAATTTACTATACTTTAAAAATATGATGTCATCTTACATTAGATTTGCAGACACACTTAGCACATCAATGGGAAAAGCTTTCTCATGGTGTATTGTTATTTTAATGGGAGGGACTGTTTATGAAGTGGTAATGGCATATGCTTTCAATAAGCCAACACTATGGAATTTTGATTTCAGTATGCAAATGTACGGAGCTATACTAATGATGTCAGGTGCATACTGCCTAGCAACAGAAGCTCATGTAAGAGGAGATGTAATTTATAGATTATTTAGCCAAAAAACTCAGGCTTGGATAGATTTAATACTTTATTTTGTATTTTTCTTTCCAGGTGTATTGGCATTAGCGTTTTATGGTTACGAGTACGCAGCTCAAGCTTGGAAAGTAAAAGAGACAAGTTGGAGTAGCCCTGCTCAAATTCAAATTTATATGGTCAAATCAATGATTCCTGCTGCAGGAATTATGTTAATTATTCAAGGAATAGGTGAGGTATTTAGATCAATAATTTGTATTCAAACAGGTCATTGGCCAGCAAGGATGGTAGTCGCTGAAGAGACAGAAAAAATTTTAATGAGAAGCTCTCAAGAGGAAAATAAATAAAATTATGTTTGGCTTAACTAATCCTGAAGTTGCAATTTTAATGATGGGTGTTTTCCTTTTTTCTGTTTTGTTAGGCTTTCCAATTGCTTTTACTCTAATGGCAATGGGAATTGGTTTTGGTTATTATGCTTATTACGATCCAGTTTTGATGGATCATCTCTTCGATAATAGAATTTTTTCTTTATTTGTAAAAAATACTTATACAGTTATGGACAATAACGTTCTTACAGCAGTGCCTCTCTTTTTATTCATGGGATATTTAGTTGAGAGAGCTGGTATTGTTGCTAAACTTTTCTTTGCAATAAGATTAGCTGCTCATAGATTACCAGCATCCATGGCTGTAGCAGCATTAATAACATGCACGTTATTTTCAACTGCAACCGGTATTATTGGAGCTGTTGTAACTTTGATGGGATTATTAGCTTGGCCAGCAATGGTTAAAGCTGGATATGATAAAAAATTTGCTTCAGGAATAATTTGTAGCGGTGGATGTTTGGGTATTTTAATACCACCTAGTATTATGCTTATTGTTTATTCTGTTATTGCCCAATTATCTCCATTAAGATTGTTTGCTGCTGCGATTTTTCCAGGATTGATGTTGGCAGGTCTTTATATCGCTTACGCAGTGATAAGAGCATGGTTAAATCCTTCACTAGCACCAAGACCTCCAAAAGAAGATATTCCTCCAAGATCAGAGATCTTAAAAGAGGTGTTAGTCTCTTTTGTTCCTTTATTTGGTTTAATAATGTTAGTGCTTGGAACGATCTTAGCAGGAATTGCAACCCCTGCTGAAGCTGCAGCCGCAGGAGCTTTTGGTGCATTAATACTTTCTTGGTTTTATAAAACACTTAAATGGCAAAATTTTAAAGAGTCAGTTTTTTTAACAGCAAAAACTACCGCCATGATAATGTGGCTTTTTATTGGATCTTGGACCTTCTCTTCAGTTTTCTCCTATCTAGGAGGTCATGAAGTATTTGAACATTTTTTCACATCAATAAACATAACTACTTGGCAATTTTTAATCATAACTCAAATAATAATTTTTCTATTAGGATGGCCTTTAGAATGGACAGAAATCTTAATTATATTTGTTCCGATATTTTTACCACTTCTTGAGATATTCGATGTTAATCCATATTTTTTTGCAATGTTAATTGCTTTAAACTTACAAACATCTTTTTTGACACCACCAATGGCAATGTCCGCATATTATCTTAAAGGTGTCCAAAAAACTAACGTTGAATTGTTGGAGATATTTAGAGGCATTATGCCATTTTTAAGTATTGTAATTTTTGGAATGTTTTTAATGTATATGTTTCCTGGAATTGCACTTTGGCTCCCAGACGTTTTGTTTGCTGACTAATAAATATGATTGATATTTTTTCGTTAAGAGTTGAAGAAATGGCCCAAAAAATTAAAGAAGGTCAAATTACTTCGGTAGAAATTTGTGAAAAGTACATTGAAAGAATAAATAAGTTTGAGAAAGATGTAAAAGCTTGGGCTCATTTTGATAAAAAAATTTTGTTGGAGAAAGCTGCAGAGTCAGATGAGCATAGAAAGTCAGGAAAACCTGTAGGTTCATTACACGGTGTTCCTATAGCTTTAAAAGATATAATTGGAACAGTAGATATGCCAACAGAGTGTGGCACACCTATAAGAAAAGGAAAATCTTATTCTCAGAATGCTGAAATAGTTGAGCTTTTAAATTCTGCTGGTGCCGTTGTCATGGGTAAAACTGCTACGTCAGAACTAGCTTATCTCGGACCTCCAAAAACAACTAATCCTCATGATTATTCCCGAACACCAGGAGGTTCCTCAAGTGGATCTGCAGCAGCAGTAGCGTCATTAATGGCCCCATTATCAATAGGATCTCAAACAGGAGGATCGGTCATTAGACCTGCCTCTTATTGTGGAGTAGTAGGATACAAACCTACATATGGTCTCATTTCAAGAAATGGAGTTTTAAGAACTTCATATATATTAGATCATATCGGCTTATTTGGAAGAAATGTAGAGGACGTTGCTTTATTAGCTAAAGTTTTAATTAAAAAGGATCAGTATGATCCTGCAACTATTTATTATTCAGCTGAAAATATTTTAGAGGAAACAAAAAAAGGACCACTATTTGAACCAAAATTTATCTTTTATAAATCAGATTATTGGAAAATAGTGGATAAAAAATCAAGAGAGTCCTTTGAATATTTTATAAAGTCATTCAAAAATATTGAGGTATTCGATACACCATCTTATTTTAAAGATATTCATAAATATCATCAAATTATTCATGAAACTGATTTAGCTAATAATTTTAGTTTATATTACAAAAAATATAAAAATAAATTATCAAAGTTTATGCAAACCGCTATAGCTAAAGGCAATAAACATTCTGCAAAAGATTATGCTGAAGCAATTGACTTTAGAAAAAGAAGCTATGAGTCTTATCAAGAAGTTTTCGAAGATTATCATGGTGTTCTTACTCCTGCTAGTCCTGGTGTTGCTCCAAAAGGTCTAAAAAGTACAGGCACAGCAGAATTCAATAAAGTTTGGTCATACCTGGGAACGCCTTGCATATCTCTTCCACTACTTGAAGGTGAAAATAATTTACCTTTAGGAGTACAGCTCATAGGAAATAGATACGATGATCACAGATTTTTAGGTGTTGCTAATTGGCTAGAAAAGGAATGTAATAACTAAATGCAAAAGTTTACGACATTTTTAGGATCTTTGCTCGCCATAGCTTTTTTAGTGGGTCTTGCATTTACACTAACTAGATCATCAATGATAGGTTTTTTTGATGTGTTACCTGTTTACATATTAATGGGTATTGCCATTTTTATGATGGTCTATGAAGCTTTCTTTGATAAAAAATAACTATTCAAAATTTTAAACGATTGAATACTAAAGTAAAAAATCTTTTAGCATTTTCACTTTTGCTTATTCAGCCAATATTTATGGCATCAAACTTAGTTGTTGCGAGAGGTGGAGTTGAATATGTTCCGCCAATTTCTCTAGCTTTTTGGAGATGGACATTAGTTTTTGTTATCCTTTTACCTTTTACTTATTTGTCTTTGAGAAAAAATTATAAGATTATAAAAAATGAATTTAAAAAACTTTTATTTTTAGGAGCCATGGGATGCGGAGTGTGTGGAGCCTTCCCTTTTCTAGCTGGGAAAACTACTACAGTTACAAATATGGGAATAATTTATACTTCTTCCCCAATTTTTATTATTCTAATATCTGGTTTCTTTTTTGACGAAAAGATTAATTTTACAAAGATAATCGGTCTAATTTCATGTTTAATTGGTGTTTTTGCAATCATTATTAAGGGAAATTTTGATTTATTGATTAATCTTAATTTTACAATTGGTGATCTATGGATGCTGGCAGCTGCTATTGGTTGGGCCTTATATTCAATTTATCTATTTCACTGGAAGTCAAAGCTCAAAATTTTTCAAAGATTTACCTTAATCGCATTTTTTGGTGCTGTGAGTTTATTTCCTTTTTATATTGGCGAAGAACTTTTTTTTGAGAGAACAGCATTTAGTAATGAATTTTTTATGTGGATTATTTTTGCTGCTATTTCTCCAGGAATTATAGCTTTCACTCTTTATACTGTGGCTCAAAAAAAACTTGGTGCCTCTCTAACTGGATTTACATTATATATTTTCACAATTTACGGTGCGATTTATGGTTACTTTTTATTTGGAGAAAAACTTGAGAATTACCATTTAATTGGAACAGTTTTAGTATTTTTTGGCGTATATTTAGCGAAGAAGAAAAATGTTAAACAAATTTAGGAAAAAATTGATTCAAATTATTTTAATTTTATTTTTTATTTATTTTTCAATTTTAGTCTTTTTGTACTTTAACCAAAGAAATTTATTATATCACCCAAATGAAAATAATTATTCTGGAGATAAAATTTCTGTTGAAATTAAAAAAGTTAAGATATTAACTTCGGATAATATTGAATTACTTGGATGGTATCATGAGAAAAATCTCGAAGACTATAAAACACTAGTCTTCTTCCATGGAAATGCAGGATCTTTAGAAAATAGAATTCATAAGCTTAATCATTTCAAAAACATGGATTTAAATTTTTTAATTATAGCTTGGAGAGGTTTTAATGGAAATAAAGGTAACCCCTCAGAATTAGGTTTGTATAAAGATGGTCAAAGTGCCGTCGATTGGCTTATTGAAAAAGGTGTAAGAAAAAAAAATATTATCCTTTATGGGGAGTCCTTAGGCACTGGGGTAGCTACACATCTTGCACAAAACAAAGATTTTGCAGGAATAATTTTGGAAACACCATTTACTTCTATGATAGATGCTGCCAAAACTTTCTATCCTTATATTCCAGTCAAGTTACTACTTAAAGATAAGTATGAAAATTCTAAAAAATTAAAAAATATAAATATACCATTACTAGTGATGCATGGAGAAAAAGATCAAATAGTTCCATTTCAGATGGGTAAAAAAATTTATGAATTAGCTAATAGACCAAAATATTCCTATTTTACAAAATATGACAATCATATGATGGAATATGATGAAGATTTGATATCTGCGCTTGAATCTTTTTTGAAAAGTTTAAATTAAGCCATAATCTCAACAAATATATTTCAAAATTTTTTTATAGTTTAATAATGTGAGAAAATTTTTATTAATACTTTTATCTTATTTAACATTTACAAATATTGTTAATTCACAAGAAAAATTTTTCCAGCCTGATGATTTATTTCACATAGATAATATGGATTCTCATAACAAAGAATTTAGTTTATATTTTAAAGGCAGAGAAAAATCTATTTTAGCAAGAGGTGAGGAAAGTAATTATATAAACGATTATCCAAAAGATTTGTATATTTACAATTATTCAACTAAGTCATCTTCTCCTTTAATTTCTTATGATTGGTTTCCATCTCAAGCAAAATATTTTCTACAGGAATATGACTTTCCAGTATTTCCTGATGATTTTGCATATTACTTATTAGAGGATGACAAAACATTGGTGATGATTAGTGCAGTAAAAAGTTTAAATGCAAATTTTAAGTATGATATCAGTAAGAAAAAATTAGAACTCTATCCCACTACAGGAAAGTTTGACTTTATAATTTCATCATTTTCAAAAAATTGTGGGTATTATAAATTTAAAGATAATTACAAATGTAATATCTACAAACCATTAATTTCTAGTAATTTGATTAATTAACTTGGGTAAATGCTTCAGCAAATTTTTCGGCATCAAATAACTGAAGGTCATCCTCTTTTTCACCTAAGCCTAATGCAATGATGGGAAGTTTATATTTTTTAGCTAATGCTAAAAGTATACCACCTTTTGCTGTTCCATCTAATTTGGTCATTACAACACCTGTTATAGGAATTATTTTATTAAATTCTTCAACCTGATTAATTATATTTTGTCCAGATGTAGCATCTAAAACTAAAATAACATTGTGGGGCGCTTCAGTATCAATTTTTTTTATAACATTTGCTATTTTTTTGTATTCTTCCATAAGATTTTTTTTATTTTGAAGTCTGCCGGCTGTATCTATTAATACTTGATGAAAATTATTGTTAATTGCTTTTTCAACTGCCTTATATGCCACCGATGCAGGATCAGCACCTTGAGAAGATTTGGTAATTGAAACATTAATTTTATTTGCCCAATTTTCTAGTTGTTCAATTGCTGCTGCTCTAAAAGTATCTGAGGCTGCAAACATAACTTTATTGCCATTAGTTTTTAAAATTTTACCAATTTTACCGATAGTTGTCGTTTTTCCAACTCCATTTACTCCTGAAACTAAAGTTGAATTAAGTTTTTCTTTTTTCTCAAAAAATGAGTTATTCTCTAAAGGTTTCATTAAAGAAATTATGTACTCTTTTAAAATATAATTTATCTCACTAGTTAGATCTTTGTTTGGATCGATTTTTTTATTCGAAATAATTTCTTTTATTTCTGATGCAGCTTCTACTCCTACATCTGATTGAATCAAAAATTCCTCTATTTTATCTAAATTTTTATCATTTATCTCTTTTTTTATTATTATTTCTTTTAGACCGGATGTAAGTGCGGAAGCGCTTTTTTGAAAGCCTATTTTAAATTTATCAAAAATTCCCATTATAATTTGATTTCAATTTCCTCTACATCTGATACAGGACCCTTCATATGTATTGAATTTTTTGCATCAATCCATATCGACAATTTTCCTGTCGAAAATTCTATATCTGTTTTATTTTCTGTTAAATTATTTATCTTACCAGCAAATGCAGTTGCGCAAGCAGCGGTACCACATGCCTTAGTCAATCCAGCTCCTCTTTCCCAGACTTTAACTTTAATCAAATCTTTATTTATTACTTGAGCAATTGTGACATTACATTTTTCAGGGAAAATAAAGTGATTTTCAATTTCTGGACCAATCTTTTTAATATTGAAATCGTCAAGTTCATTAACAAAAAAAATGATATGAGGATTTCCGACATTCACTGCAGTGCCACCAATATGCTCTTTATTATTTTTATCAAGTATTTTTACATTTAAATTTTTTGTATCCAATTTTTCCGACAAGGGTATTTCACTCCACTCTGTTTTAGCTTTACCGACTTCTGTTGTAACAATCTTATTTCCTAAAATTTCAGACTTTAAAAGTCCAGAAAATGTTTTCAAAATTATAGTTTTGTTATTTGTTTCTTTTGAAATGAAATTAGCAATGCATCTTGTTCCATTACCACATGCTCCTGACTCTCCACCGTCAGAATTAAAAAATTTCAAGTATGCATCAGCTGAATTGTCGTTTTCTATCAAAATCAATTGATCACAACCAATAAAACTTCTATCGCAAATTTTAATTATTTGCTCTTTATTTAAATTGGTAATTTTTTGTCTATTATCAATAATTACAAAGTCATTACCTAAACCATCCATTTTAAATGCTTTAATGTTCATATATGGTTATTTAACTTATTTATTGACTTTTTGAACCTCTATTATAGTTTGTTGCAGTTTCCGCAAAAACGTTAAATTTGCGGTGTCTTTGGAAACAAAGAGATCGACACTAGTCTGCGAGGGTTCGCCCACTAGTGCGATTACTATTGTGTGTAATATATATGTTTGAAAATTTGACAAATAAATTTGAGGAAGTTTTTTCCTCTTTAAAAAAAGCACCATCACTAGATGAAAATCAAGTAGATGAGGGATTAAGAGGTATTAGACAAGCCTTGTTAGAGGCAGATGTATCCCTTGAAGTTGCAAAAGACTTCATTGAAAAAGTAAAACCAAAAGCCCTAGGTAAAGAAATCATCAGATCGACATCTCCTGGGGATATGGTTGTGAAGATCGTTTATGACGAATTAGTCAGTTTGCTTGGTGAAAAAAATAATGATTTAAATCTCAACGCAGTCCCGCCTGTACCAATGATGTTGGTTGGACTTCAGGGTTCTGGTAAAACTACTACAACTGCCAAACTAGCAAGGTATCTAGAGAATACCAAAAAAAAGAAAGTAATGATGGTTAGTTTAGATATCTATAGGCCTGCTGCACAAGAACAATTAAAATTATTAGGTGAACAAAATAATATAATAACTTTACCGATAATTGAAGGTCAGCAACCAACTGAAATTTGTCAAAGAGCTTTAAGTGCTGCAAATTTAAATGGTGCAGATATAGTTCTATTTGATACCGCTGGTAGAACACAAATAGATTTGCAGATGATGACTGAAATTAAGCAAATTGAAAATACGATTAACCCTTCAGAGATATTTCTTGTTGCGGATTCATTAACAGGACAAGTGGCAGCGTCCGTCGCAAAAGAATTTAAAAACACTGTTAACCTTTCAGGAATAATCTTAACTAGAGCAGATGGAGATGCAAGGGGTGGAGCAGCAGTGAGTATGAAATTTGTGTCACAAGTTCCAATTAAATTTTTAGGTATTGGTGAAAAAATTGAAAATCTCGAATTATTTCATCCAGATAGAATAGCAAATAGAATTCTTGGTATGGGTGACATCATATCTCTTGTAGAAAAAGCAGCTGAAGATTTAGGTGAGGAAAATATAAAGAAAGCTGAAGAGAATTTAAAAAAAGGTCAATTTTCAATGCAGGATTATTTAACACAATTAAGACAGATGAAAAAAATGGGAGGAATAGAAGGTGTGATGTCATTTATGCCTGGTGTATCTAAGGTTAAGTCCCAAATGGAAGCTGCTGGAATAGATGAAAGTGTTATAACAAAAAACGAGGCAATAATTTTGTCGATGACTAAAAAAGAACGAGAGAATCCAAAAATAATTAATGGTTCAAGAAAAAAAAGAATTGCTAATGGCTCTGGTACAGATCCAGCCACTATCAATAAATTGCTTAAACAATTTAAAATGATGTCAGAAATGATGAAAAAAATGTCAAAGGGAAATCTGAAAGGTATGTCTGATAAAGGAATACCACCAGAGCTATTTAATCAATTAAAATAAAAAGGAGAGCAAATGTTAAAGTTAAGGTTATCAAGAGGTGGCACAAAAAAAAGACCAGTATACAAGTTAGTTGTTGCAGACAGTCGGTTTTCAAGGGATGGAAGATTTATAGAAAAGGTAGGTTTTTTTAATCCGTTACTTCCCAAAGAAAAAAAAGAGAGAATAGGACTTGAAGCTGAAAGAATTAAATATTGGTTAGGTCAGGGAGCAAAACCAACTACAAGAGTGGCAAGAATTCTAGGAGAAAATGAGTTAATGCCTATGCCTGTTAACGGAAATAATCCTCAAAAAGCTATTCCAAAAAAAGATAGAAAAAAAGAAACATCAACAGAAGCTAAAAAAGAAGAAGCTCCTAAAGCAGATGCAGCACCAGCAGCAGAAGCTAAAAAAGAAGAGGCTCCTAAAGCAGATGCAGCACCAGCAGCAGAAGCTAAAAAAGAAGAAGCTCCTAAAAAAGAAGAGGCTCCAAAAGGGGAAAAAAAGTAATTTAAAAAATCATTATGTTCCAAGCCCAAGTATTTACTTTGTACCCAGAATTTTTTCCTGGCCCTCTTGCTAAGGGCCTGTATGGAAAAGCTCTGTCTAATAAGTTATGGAATTTAAATGTTGTAAATATAAGGGACGCAGCAACAGATAAACATAAAACTGTTGATGACACTCCGTATGGAGGTGGAAAAGGAATGTTACTTAAACCAGATATATTAGCGAAATCGATAGACCAAAGAGTAAAAAAAGATGAAAGAATCTTTTATTTATCACCTAGGGGAAAAAAATTTGACCAAAAATTTGCAAGAGATTTATCAAAAGAAAAATCTATTTCTCTAATTTGTGGTCATTTTGAAGGAGTTGATGAGAGAATTTTAGATACAAGAAATATAGAGGAAATAAGTATAGGAGATTATGTTTTGTCTGGTGGAGAAACTGCTGCATTAGTTGTGCTCGATAGCATTTTAAGACTTTTACCTGGTGTGCTAGGAAATGAAAAATCTGCAATTGATGAAACCTTTGAAAATGGTCTTTTAGAGTACCCTCAATATACAAAACCTCAAATTTGGGAGGAAAAATCAGTACCCGAGGTATTATTATCTGGAGATCATGCTAAAATTAAAGACTGGCGTTTATCTCAATCTGAGGCTATAACTCGCGACCGAAGACCAGATTTGTGGCAAAAATATAAGAAAAACTAATTGAACAATTATAGAATGAAAACAATCGAAGAAATAAACCAACATAATGTTAAAAAAATTTTATCGGAGAAAAAAATTCCTGAATTTTTTGCTGGAGATGTAGTTAAAGTTGGAGTCAGAATTACAGAAGGTAAAAAAGAAAGAATTCAGTACTTCGAAGGTGTTTGTATTGCAAAGAAAAATAGAGATTTAAATTCGTCATTTACAGTCAGAAAAATTTCATTTGGAGAAGGTGTTGAAAGAACTTTTCCGCTATATGGGACTGTGATTGACTCTATTAAAGTAATTCGTTCAGGCAAAGTAAGAAGAGCAAAGCTTTATTATCTAAGGGATAGAACAGGAAAATCAGCAAGGATTGCTGAAAAAATAAGAAAAAAAATTGGCATTGATATTGATGTAAAGCCTGAGACGGTAAATGAGGAAAATATTGCCCCAACAAATAAAGAAATTGAAACTGAGATAAATACAAAGGCTGTGTCAACATCAGATGTAAAAAAAGAGGAAACTACTGAAAAAGAACCTCAAATAGATGTACCCAAGACTGATATTAAAGCAGAAAAAAAACTTGAAAATCCCTCAGAAAAAAAATAATTTTTTTCTCAATGCCCAATACTCTTTACGATAAAATTTGGAACGATCACCTAGTAGATCAACAGACCGATGGAACAGCTTTATTGTTTGTAGATAGGCATTTGGTTCATGAAGTAACTAGCCCACAAGCTTTTGAAGGTCTAAGAAATTCAAATAGGAAAGTTAGACATCCAAAACTTACTCTAGCTGTTGCAGATCACAATGTACCAACAACTGATAGATCAAAAGGAATATCTGATAAAGAGTCTAAAATTCAGGTAGATACATTAGAAGCAAATTGTAAAGAGTTTGGTATTAAATTATTTGGAATGGGTGACAAGAGACAGGGTATAGTTCATATAATTGGACCTGAGCAAGGTTTCACGCAACCGGGAACAGTAATTGTTTGTGGAGATAGCCATACAGCGACACATGGTGCCTTTGGGTCTTTAGCTTTTGGAATTGGAACATCAGAAGTAGAACATGTTTTAGCTACCCAAACATTAGTTCAAAAAAAAGCAAAAAATTTTAGAATTAATGTAGAGGGTAAACTCCCATTAGGAGTAACGTCAAAAGATGTAATTCTTCAAATAATAGGAAAAATTGGAACAGCTGGTGGAACTGGATGTGTAATAGAATATGCTGGAGACTTAATTAGATCTTTGAGTGTTGAGCAAAGAATGACTATTTGCAACATGACTATAGAAGGTGGAGCTAGAGCAGGACTGATTGCCCCTGATGAAAAAATATTTAAATATCTTGAAGGTAAACCTATGTCACCTAAAGGGAAAAATTGGGAAAATGCTTTAGAATATTGGAAAAATTTAAAGTCAGATGATGGTGCAAAATTCGATAAAGAAGTTAATTTAAAAGCTGAAGAAATTTTACCAATGATAACTTGGGGGACTTCTCCACAAGATGTAATCACGATAGATGGCAAGATTCCCAACCCTCAAAATGAAAAAAATGAAGATAAGAAAAATTCATTAGAAAGAGCGCTAAATTATATGGGCTTAAAACCTAATATGGCTGCAAAAGATATTAAAATAGATAAAGTTTTTATAGGAAGCTGTACAAATGGTAGAATTGAAGACTTAAGAGAGGCTGCGAAAATTCTGAAAGACAAAAAAATAGCCTCCCATGTCCATGCGATGGTCGTTCCTGGATCGGGTTTAGTAAAAGAGCAAGCGGAGCAGGAAGGATTGGATAAAATATTTGTTAACTCAGGTTTTGAATGGAGGGAGCCAGGTTGTTCAATGTGCCTAGCAATGAATGCTGACAAATTAAAACCTGAGGAAAGATGTGCATCTACTTCAAATAGAAATTTTGAGGGAAGACAAGGTAGAGGTGGAAGAACACACCTTGTCAGTCCAGGCATGGCCGCCGCAGCAGCAATATCTGGTAGTCTTGATGATGTGAGAAAGTACCAAAATTAGATGCAAAAATTTAGTACACTTAAAAGTATTCCGGCATATTTACCGATTGTCAATATTGATACTGATATGATTATCCCTAAACAATTTCTTAAAACTATTAAAAGAACTGGGTTAGGTAAGAATTTATTCTTTGAAATGAGATATGATGATAAAGGTAAAGAAATTAATGACTTTGTTTTAAATAAAACTCCATTTAACAAGTCAAAAATTTTGATAGCTGGGAAAAATTTTGGATGTGGCTCTTCAAGGGAGCATGCACCTTGGGCATTGTTAGATTTTGGCATCACATGTGTGATTAGCTCAAGTTTTGCTGATATTTTCCACAATAATTGTTTTAAAAATGGAATTTTACCAATCATTCTTAATGATGATATAATTAAAGAATTATCAGAGTATGCTAATAGAAAAGAGGAAATTTTTGTAGACCTTAATGAGGAAAAAGTAATTTATGGAAATAATGAAGTTAGATTTAAAGTAGACCCATTCAAAAAAAAATGTCTATTAGAGGGCTTAGATGACATAGCGCTATCACTTAATAAATTCAAAAAAATTGAAAGTTTCGAAAAAGATCTGAAAAGTCAAAAACCATGGATCTTTAATGATTAAGGTTAAAAAAAGAAAAATATTACTATTACCAGGTGATGGCATAGGCCCTGAAGTCATTGGTGAAGTTAGAAAGATAATAAATTGGTTTAATGACAAAAAATCTTTAGATTTTGAAATTGATGAAGATTTGGCTGGAGGATGTTCTTATGACAAACATGGTACCCCAATTACTGATGAGGTATTTTATAAAGCTTTAGAGAGCGCTGTTATAATGTTAGGTGCTGTTGGAGGGCCAAAATGGGATCAAGTTGAATTCTCTAAGAAACCTGAAAGAGCTCTTCTAAAATTAAGGAAAGAGTTGAAACTTTTTGCTAATTTAAGACCAGCAATATGTTTTAAACAGTTAGTTGATGCATCAACATTAAAACCAGATGTTGTCTCAGGTTTAGACATTATGATCGTCAGAGAGCTTACCGGTGGAATTTATTTTGGAGAACCTAGAGGTATCAAACCAATAGAAAATGGTGAGAGAAAAGGAATTAATACACACTCTTACACTAGTGGCGAAATAATAAGAGTCGCTCGGATTGCATTCGATTTAGCAAAAAAAAGATCAAATAAAGTCACATCTTGTGAAAAATCGAATGTGATGGAAGCAGGTCAGCTTTGGAAAGAGGAAGTCCAAGCACTTCATGAGAAAGAGTATAAAGATGTTGAGTTAAGCCACATGCTAGCTGATAATTGTGCAATGCAATTGCTTAGAAATCCTAAACAATTTGATGTTATTGTGACTGACAATTTATTTGGTGATATGTTGTCTGATCAAGCATCCATGTTGACTGGATCCTTAGGTCTTTTGCCATCCGCATCTCTAGGAGCCAAAAATAATGAGGGAGAGATGAGAGCAATGTATGAGCCAATTCATGGATCTGCACCTGATATAGCAGGTAAAGGCATTGCAAATCCGATTGCAACTATACTAAGTTTTGCTATGGCTTTGAGATACTCCTTAGACCTGGATAAAGAAGCAGAATCTCTAGAAAAAGCTGTCCAGAGTGTACTAAATGATGGATTAAGAACAAAAGATATTTTATCTAAAGGAATGAAAGAGATATCGACATCACAAATGGGTGATGCGATTATTTCAAAATTGCAATAACTAATTATTTATTCTAAAATTAAAATATGCCTAGCTATAATGCACCAGTAAAAGATATGATGTTTCTCTATGAGAAACTAAGGGATAATAAAAATTATAATGAGCTAGAGAAATATAAAGAAGTTAACCCAGAGTTAGTAAAAGATATCTTAGAGGAAGCTGCAAAAATAAATCAAAATTTAATTTTACCTCTTGCAAAAGCTGGAGACGAAAATCCAGCTACATTAGAAAATGGAGTAGTAAGAACACCCCCGGGTTATAAAGAAGCTTATCAGAAATACATCGAGGATGGTTGGACTTCTTTATCTTGTGATCCAAAATATGGAGGACAAGGTATGCCTAGAACAGTGAGTGCATTTTTCGATGAAATGTTATCTTCAGCTAGTCTAGCATTTAAACTTTATAGTGAATTATCACTTGGTGCCTACAATTGTATTCACCACCATGCCCCAGATGAAATTAAAGATAGATATCTTCCAAAAATGGTTGAGGGAAAATGGAGTGGCACTATGTGTTTAACAGAACCAGTTTGTGGAACAGATTTAGGTTTACTTAAAACAAAAGCTGTAGAGCAACCCGATGGAACATATAAGATCACTGGACAAAAAATATTTATTACATCTGGTGATCATGATTTAACAGAAAATATAATTCATCTTGTGATAGCTAGAGCATCAGACTCACCAAAAGGTACCAAGGGAATAAGTCTATTTTTAGTTCCAAAATTTATTGTAAAAGAAGATGGAACTATTGGTGCTAGAAATGGAATATCCACTGGATCAATAGAGACGAAAATGGGTATTAAAGGTTCAGCTACTTGCGTTTTAAATTTTGACGATGCAACTGGAATTATGATTGGTCCTAAGAATAAAGGACTAAGTCAAATGTTTACAATGATGAATTTAGAAAGAATTGTCGTTGGAATTCAGGGTTTAGGAATTTCAGAAATTGCTTATCAAAATTCATTGAGTTATGCCAAAGAAAGAAAGCAAGGAAAAAGCAACAATAATAAATCTCAAAATGGAAATGCTGATGCAATTATTGAACATGCAGATATACGTAAAACGTTGTTGAACATGAAATCTATAATTGAGGGAGAGAGAGCTTTATGTTTCTGGTTATCGCAACAAACTGAAGTAAGTTTAAATCACGATGATCAGAAAATAAAACAAGATGCTTCAGACATGGTCTCATTAATGACACCCGTTGTAAAATCTTTGTTTTCAGATTTAGGAATGGAAATTACGAGCGATGCAATGCAAATTTTTGGTGGGTATGGCTATACTAAAGATCAAGGTATAGAGCAATTATACAGAGATAACAGAATTACACCAATTTACGAGGGAACAAATTCTGTTCAAGCTGCTGATTTAGTTTTTAGAAAATTATTAAATAAGAATGGAAATATAATAGATAAATTTTTAGATTTAGTTAAAACTGAAACAAATACAAATAACGAAAAAATCAAGCCTTTTATAAAAGAATTTAATTATTATTTAGATGTGCTTAAGAACTTTAGTGATTGGACTATTCAAAGATTAAAAACTAATAAAGATGATGTAAGCGCAGCTGCAAATGATTATTTAAAAACTCTTGGCTATATATCATTAGCATTTTCATGGATAAAAGTTCTTAATATAAGTTTCAAAGACTATGAGGAGAATAAAAAATTCTACGATGACAAAATAAATACTGCTAAATTTTATTTTGACAAAGTGCTACCAAGAGCTGAACAACATTATAAATCTGCAATTACCGGAAGTTTAAATATAATGAACTTCAAATTTAGTTAAATGAGTCATTACGATACCAATCTAGAAAAAAATAATGCAAATTATGTTCCTTTAACCCCTTTAACTTTTATCAAAAGAGCTAAAGAAATTTATCCAAATTATGAAGCTGTAATATATGAAGATCGAAAATATTCATGGAGTGAGGTTTATAAACGGACTGTTAAGTTTGCAAGCGCGCTTAACAAAATTGGCATTAAAAAAGGTGACACTGTTTCATTTTTAGCTTTCAACACTCCTGAAATTTTTGAGGGTCATTATTCTGTGCCAATGACAGGTGCAGTTTTGAATACAATTAATATAAGATTAGATGCTAAAACGATTGCTTATATTTTAGATCATAGTGAAGCGAAAGTATTAGTTGTAGATAGACAGCTACATATAGAAGTTAAGAAAGCATTAAGTGTCCTAAAAAGAAAAATTACCATCATTGATATTGTTGATAAATTTGCTGATCAATCTAAGTGTGAAAAAATAGGCGATTTAGAGTATGAAAGCTTTTTAAATACTGGTGATGAAGATTATGATTGGAAAATGCCAGAGGACGAGTGG
Source organism: uncultured Pelagibacteraceae bacterium (assembly GCA_902538915.1). Taxonomy (GTDB): domain Bacteria; phylum Pseudomonadota; class Alphaproteobacteria; order Pelagibacterales; family Pelagibacteraceae; genus Pelagibacter. The sequence goes on from CACBGZ010000001.1 coordinate 351,571, forward strand.
CAAGCAATATCATTGAGTTATACATCAGGAACTACAGGGAATCCTAAGGGAGTTGTTTATCATCACAGAGGATCATACTTGATGTCTACTGGAAGCGCTGTTGCTTGGAATATGCCTAATAGATTAAATTTTTTGACTATTGTGCCAATGTTTCATTGTAATGGCTGGGGTTATCCGTGGACTGTCCCAATGTTAAATGGAAGAACAATTTGTTTAAGAAATATTGATATAAAAAAAATATTTGAATTAATTGATAAATACAAAGTTACTCATTTTGGTGGCGCTCCAATTGTATTAAATATGATTACTGGGGCTCCTGAAACTGACAAAAAAAAATTAAAAGAAAAAGTTTATGTGCTAACTGCTGGAGCTCCTCCACCAAGTATTATATTCAAAAAAATGAGGGAACTTGGATTTGAGGTAATGCATGTTTACGGATTAACAGAAACTTATGGACATGTTACCCAATGTGCATGGAACGATGAATGGAATGAATTTGATGAAGAAAAACAAAACGAAATTAAAGCAAGACAAGGAGTAAGATATCCTAATACTGAAGGAATATCAGTGATGGATCCAGAAACAATGAAAGAAGTACCTAAAGATGGAAAAACAATTGGTGAGATTATGATTAAGGGAAATGTTGTTATGAAAGGGTATTTTAAGGACAAAGATGCCACCAATAAAGCTATGGATGGTGGATGGTTTCACTCTGGTGATTTAGCAGTCATGCATTCTGATGGTTACGTCAAAATTCAAGATAGATCTAAAGACATAATTATTTCAGGAGGAGAAAATATATCGTCAATAGAAATAGAAAATACTTTGGCAAAACACCCTTCGGTTTCAATTGCTGCGGTTGTTGCTAAGCCTGACCAAAAATGGGGTGAGGTTCCATGTGCGTTTATTGAATTGGTAAAAGATAAGCCAGCTACTGAGAAAGAATTAATCAGTTTTTGTAAAGAAACTCTTGCCGGATTTAAAGTTCCAAAGCAAGTTATTTTTTGTGAGCTACCAAAAACTTCGACTGGAAAAATTCAAAAATTTGAGTTAAGGAAAAAATTTTAAGAACATATTTTAAATGAAAAGTTACCCAATTACAAAATCGAGAAGAGTAAGGAGTACACCTTTTACATCTAGAATAGAAAAACAAGGAGTTACAGCCTACACAGTTTATAACCACATGTTATTACCAGCTGCATTTGGTTCGATAGAGGATTCATGTGAACATCTTAAAAAAGATGTCCAAGTTTGGGATGTGGCTGCTGAGAGACAAGTCGAAATTTTTGGTGAGGATGCAGCAAATCTCGTACAATTAATGACTTGTAGAGATTTATCAAAATCAAAAATAGGCAGGTGCTATTATTGTCCAATAATAGATGATAATGGCAACTTAGTAAATGATCCTGTAATTTTAAAGTTGGCTGAAAATAGGTGGTGGATTTCAATAGCAGACTCAGATGTTATTTTTTTTGCAAAAGGTTTAGCCGCAGGTAATAATTTTAAAGTTGAAATTTTTGAACCTAATGTTGATATCATTGCTATTCAGGGACCAAAATCATTTGCTTTGATGGAAAAAGTTTTCGGCAAAAAGATAATAGAATTGAAGTTTTTTGGTTTTGATTATTTTGATTTTAAAGGAACAAAACATTTAATTGCAAGATCTGGGTGGTCAAAACAAGGTGGTTTTGAGATATATATAGAAAATACTGAGTCGGGCCTGGATTTATACGATTATTTTTTTGAAATTGGCAAAGAGTTTAATTTGAAACCTGGATGTCCAAATCTTATAGAAAGAATTGAAAGTGGTCTTCTTTCTTATGGAAATGATTTTGATAATAACGACAATCCTTTTCAATGTGGTTTTGAAAAATACGTCAATTTAGATTCTGAGGTGACTTTTTTAGGAAAAGAAAAATTAAGGAAAATAAAAAAAGAGGGAATAAAGCGAAAATTAATGGGTGTTCGTCTTGAAACGGATAAAATTAGTTTAACCAAATCTTTAAAGATTACAGATAATGAGGGTAAAATGATGGGTGAGCTAAGATCTGCCTGTTATTCACCTCATTTTAAAGAAGTTATAGGAATTGCAATGATTAATGAGCCATACTGTAAATCGTCAGCAAAAGGCAAGTTAAAAATTGATGGAAATTCTGTTAGTGTTAAAGTTTGCGATTTACCTTTCATCTAGTATAAAAGCTAGATCATGAATATTGCAATAGTAGGAGCTACAGGAAATGTTGGTAGAAAAACTTTAGAACTTCTTGAGAAAAGAAATTTATCTATTGATAATTTATATTTGGTTGCTTCTTCAAAAAGTTCTGGAAAAAAAATAAGTTTTAAGGGAAAAGACCATGAAGTTTTTGATCTAGAAACCTTTGACTTTTCTAAAGTAAAAATATCTTTTTTTGCTGCAGGAGGAATTATCTCAGAAAGATTTGCAGAAAAAGCAGCAAAACATTGTTTAGTTATTGATAATTCAAGTTATTACAGAATGGATCCAGATGTGCCTTTAGTTGTGCCACAAGTGAATTCTAACGACTTAAAAAATATAAAAAAAAATATTATAGCAAACCCAAACTGCTCGACAGCTCAGCTAGTAATCGCCTTAAAACCATTACATGATTTGTTTGTAATAAAAAGAGTAGTTGTTTCTACATATCAATCAGTATCAGGTGGTGGTAAAGCACCCATGGATGAATTGATTGAACAAACAAAATTAGTTTTGAGTAAAAAAAAAGTTGAATCCAAAAATTTTACTAAACAAATAGCATTTAATGCAATTCCTCATATCGATGTATTTTCGAATGATGGTTATACAAAAGAGGAATTAAAAATGAGTAATGAGACGAAAAAAATTTTGGATAATAAAATTAATTTGACAGCAACATGCGTGAGATTACCAATATCTGTATCTCATTCTGAGTCAGTTAATTTACAATTTGAAAAGCCATTTTCTTTAGAAAAAGTAAAAGAGGCACTAAATGACTTTGAGGGTTGCAAAGTGATAGATCAAAGAGAAGATGGTGGATATATAACACCTTTGGAGGCGGAAGGAAGAGACGAGACGTTTATCTCAAGAATAAGAGAGGATCATACAATTAAAAATGGATTAAATCTTTGGATTGTTTCTGATAATCTTCTAAGAGGCGCGGCTTTGAATGCAGTAGAAATAGCTGAAAAATTAATTAAAAATAATTTTTATGGAAAATAAAGAACCTTTATCACCTCATATTCAGATTTATAAGTGGCATATTTCATCGTTGGTATCCATCTCACATAGAATAACAGGAATAATTAATATAATTGCAATTACCTTTATTTGTTTGTTAGCTTCTCTCCTTGTTTTTGGTCAGAATAGTTATGAAATGATTAATTTATTTTTAATTTCAACAATTGGAAAATTTTTTATTCTTGGAATTACATGGTCTTTTTGTTTTCAAGTTTTAAGTGAGATTAGACATTTAATTATGGATTTGGGTTACGGTTTTGAACTAAAGACAACAAAAATAACTGGTTTAATTGTTATATTTGGATCAGTATTGTTGACTGTGATTTTTTTTTTAATTGGAAAAAATTTTTTATAAAATGATTGACGCAACAAAAAAATGGATTTTTTTAAAAATTAGTGGAGTAATATTAGTTCCATCAATGCTATGGTTTATTATAAATTTTATAAAAATTTATGACCAAGGTTATTTAGATATAGTTAATTTTTTTACAAACCCGTTGTCTAATTTTTTATTTAGCTTATTTATTATTAATGCGTATTTCTTTTCTGCTTTAAGTATAAGTGAGGTTTTTGAGGATTATATTAAAAATGAAAAAATCAAAAATGTCGCAAACAGACTTTTATATACATCAGCTGTGGTAATTCCTTTAATTACAATTATATTAGTAAATAATTTATGACTTCATATAAAATAATAGACCATGAATATGATGTAGTAGTATTGGGAGCTGGTGGTTCCGGTTTGAGAGCTGCTGTTGGTTTGAGTGAAGCTGGCTTAAAAACTGCATGTATTTCAAAAGTTTTTCCTACTAGAAGTCATACCTCTGCAGCTCAAGGCGGTATTTCCGCTGCTCTTGGAAATATGGGTGAAGATGATTGGCGTTGGCACATGTATGATACTGTGAAAGGAGCTGATTGGTTAGGTGATCAAGACAGTATTGAGTATTTGTGTAAAGAGGCTCCTAAAGCAGTTATAGAGTTAGAAAAATATGGAGTTCCTTTTAGTAGAACAGAGGACGGAAAAATCTACCAAAGACCCTTTGGTGGAATGACTAAAAATTATGGCAATGGAATTGTTCAAAGAACTTGTGCAGCTGCAGATAGGACTGGCCATGCAATTTTACATACTTTGTATGGACAAGCCCTGAAACATAAAACAGAGTTTTTCATAGAGTATTTTGCATTAGATTTATTAATGAAAGATGGTGAGTGTAAAGGTTTAATTGCATGGAATTTAAATGATGGAACTATTCACAGATTTAGAGCTCACTCAGTAATTATAGCTACAGGCGGTTATGGCAAAGTTTATTATTCTGCAACTTCTGCACATACTTGTACTGGTGATGGAAATGCTATGGTTTTAAGAGCAGGGTTACCATTGCAAGATATGGAATTTGTACAGTTTCATCCAACTGGAATATATGGTCATGGAACACTTATAACAGAGGGAGCAAGGGGTGAAGGAGGATATCTTACGAACTCTAAAGGTGAAAGGTTTATGGAAAGATATGCACCTAAAGCTAAAGATTTAGCATCTAGAGATGTAGTAAGCAGATCAATGTCAATAGAAATAAATGAAGGTAGAGGAGTTGGAAAAGATAAAGATCACGTACATCTAAATTTAAGCCATTTAGATAAAGAGGTTATAGAAAGCAGACTACCAGGGATAACAGACGCTGCAAGATTATTTGCTAATGTAGATGTAACTAAAGATCCAATTCCAGTAGTGCCCACTGTACATTATAACATGGGTGGAATTCCAACTAATTATAAAGGCGAAGTTCTAACAGTTAATGGCTCTGAAAAAGTAGTGCCAGGTTTAATGGCAATAGGTGAAGCAGCATGTGTTTCAGTTCATGGCGCAAACAGACTAGGTTCTAACTCGTTAATCGATCTTGTAGTTTTTGGAAGAGCAGCCGCAAAAAGAGCTGCAGAATTAATTAAACCAGGAACACCTCACGAAGAAATTGGAGAGTCTGAAACACAAAAATGTCTTGATAGGTTTGACAGAATTAGGAATGCAGATGGAGAAATAGGGACTGCAGAACTAAGACTATCAATGCAAAAAACAATGCAATCAAAATGTGCAGTTTTTAGAACTGAAAAAACACTCAAAGAAGGAGTTGACGAAATAAGAAAAACTTATGATGGATTAGAATCTTTATCCGTAAAAGATAAATCATTAATATTTAACACTGATTTAGTTGAAACTTTAGAGTTTGATAATTTAATTAGACAGGCAGTTGCGACTGTAGACTCAGCCTATCACAGAAAAGAAAGTAGAGGCGCTCATGCAAGAGAGGATTTTCCTAAAAGAGACGATGAAAAATTTATGCAACATACTCTTGCCTGGTGTAATGGCAAAGAGACAAAAATAAGCTACCGTGAAGTTCATAAATCAACATTGACTAATGATGTACAATATTTTCCTCCACATGAGCGAGTTTATTAATGGTACAATTAAATTTACCTGAAAATTCAAAAGTTAAAAAAGGTAAATATTTTAAAGACAGAACAGGTTCAAAAAATCTTAAAAAAGTAAACGTTTATAGATGGGACCCATCTTCAGGAGAAAACCCAAGAATTGATACTTATGAAGTTGATATGGATAATTGTCCCTCAAAAGTGCTTGATATTTTAAATAAGATAAAAAATGAGATAGATCCAACTCTAGCATATAGAAGATCCTGTGCACACGGAGTTTGTGGTTCATGTGCAATGAATATGGGTGGTAAAAATGGCCTTGCATGTACAACACCGCATGCAGGAATCGAGGGTGATATTGATATTTATCCTCTGCCTCACTTAAAAGTGAAAAAAGATTTAATTGGTGACTTAGATGGTTTGTACAAACAATATAAATCAATCGAACCTTGGTTAAAATCAAACTCTAAATCAGAAACAGAGGAAATTTATCAATCAAAAGAAGATAGAGCAAAGTTAGATGGTGCTTATGAGTGTATAATGTGTGCATGCTGTTCAACGTCATGCCCAAGCTATTGGTGGAATGGGGATAAATATTTAGGTCCAGCTGTTTTACTACAAGCTTATAGATGGATTATAGATAGTAGAGATGATGAAAGACAAGCTAGGTTAAAAAAGGTTGCTGATGAGCTAAAACTTTATCGTTGTCATACAATTCTTAACTGTACAAGTGCTTGTCCCAAAGGATTAAACCCTGCAAAAGCTATAGCTGAAATAAAAAAAATGTTAGCAACAGCTAATATTTAAACAATAGACTAACAAGTATTTTTACTCTAAAAGATCGTATTCATGAAATTAATAGAGCATTTTGTCGGTGGAAAAATAATTTCTGGAACTTCTGACAAAAAAGGAAAAGTATTTAATCCTGCAACTGGTGAACAAGAAAAAGAAGTTAGGCTAGCATCTAAATCTGATTTAGATCAATCAGTTATAATTGCAAAAAAAGCATTTGAAGAATGGTCATTAAAACCCCCTCTTCAAAGAGCTCGAGTAATTTTTAAATTCAAAGAACTGATCGAGAAAAATTCAGATGAACTCACACAATTAATTGTCGAAGAACATGGAAAAGTTTATGAAGATGCAAAAGGATCTTTGACACGAGGATTAGAAGTTGTTGAATTTGCATGTGGAATTCCTCATTTACTTAAAGGAGAATTTTCAGAAAATGTTGGAACAAACGTTGATAGTTGGTCAATGCGACAGCCTTTGGGAGTAGTAGCTGGAATAACTCCATTTAATTTTCCAGCGATGGTACCTATGTGGATGTTTCCAATCGCTATTGCTTGTGGAAATACTTTTATATTAAAACCATCAGAAAAAGATCCATCGTGCTCTATAAGATTAGCTGAGTTGTTAAAAGAAGCTGGCCTGCCAGATGGTGTATTCAATGTTATAAATGGAGATAAAGTTGCAGTAGATGCAATCTTAGATAATAAAGATATTAAGGCTGTAAGTTTTGTTGGGTCAACTCCAATTGCTAAATATATTTATGAAAACTCAGCTAAAAATGAAAAAAGAGTTCAAGCTTTAGGAGGCGCAAAAAATCATTTGGTGGTAATGCCTGATTGCGATTTAGATGGTGCTGTTAATGGTCTAATGGGTGCAGCTTATGGTTCTGCTGGAGAAAGATGTATGGCCCAATCAGTTGCTGTTGCAGTTGGTGATATCGGAGATGAATTGGTATCTAGATTATCAAAAAAAGCAGAGGCTTTAAAAGTCGGTCCTGGAATGGATAAAAATTCAGAAATGGGACCACTTGTGACTAAGGAACACTTAGAAAAAGTAAAAGGCTATGTTGATTTAGGAGTAAAAGAAGGAGCTAAGCTAGTGGTTGATGGAAGAAGTTTAAAGTTACAAGGGTATGAGAATGGTTTTTATATTGGAGGTTGTTTATTTGATCATGTCACAAAAGATATGAGAATTTATAAAGAAGAAATATTTGGACCAGTACTCTCTGTTGTGAGAGTGAAGACTTTTGAGGAAGCCTCAAAATTAATTAATGAACATGAATATGGAAATGGAGTTAGTATTTATACTAGAGATGGGGATGCTGGTAGAACATTTGCCAGTAAAATCCAAGTTGGAATGGTTGGGATAAACGTACCAATACCTGTGCCAATGGCATTTCATAGCTTTGGGGGTTGGAAAAGATCTTTGTTTGGTGACAGTGCAATGCATGGTATGGAGGGAATAAAATTTTATACAAAATTAAAAACAATAACTTCAAGATGGCCTTCAGGAATTCGATCAAATGCTGAATTTGTGATGCCTACAATGAAATAAAAAAAAATGAGCAAGATATCTTTAATAGGTGCAGGGCAAATAGGTGGAACTTTAGCCCACTTGATTGGAATCAAAGAATTGGTCAGTGAGGTAGTTTTGTTTGATGTTGCAAGTGGTATTGCAAAAGGAAAGGCACTAGATATTGCTCAATCGTCCTCAGTAGATGGTTTTAATGTAAAATTTTCAGGTACAGACAAATATAATGATATTAAAGGATCAGATGTAATTATCATAACAGCGGGTGTGCCAAGAAAACCTGGAATGAGTAGAGATGATTTACTTGGCATTAATTTAAAAATAATCAAACAAGTTGCTGAAGGAGTAAAACAAAATGCTCCAGATGCATTTGTAATATGTATTACTAATCCTTTAGATGTAATGGTAATGGCATTTCAAAAATTCTCAGGTTTATTACCTAGTAAAGTGGTTGGGATGGCTGGTATACTAGATAGCTCAAGGTTTAAATTATTTCTGTCCGAAGAATTTAATACTCCAGTAAAAGAAATAGAAGCAATGGTAATGGGTGGCCATGGAGATACAATGGTTCCTTTACCTAGATTTACTAAAGTTTCACAAAAACCTTTGTTAGATCTAGTTAAGGAAGGGAAAATTTCTAAAGAAAGATTAGAGGATATAAATCAAAGAACTAGGGACGGTGGAGCAGAAATAGTCAAATTTTTAGAAAAAGGTTCTGCTTTTTATGCCCCTGCAGCGTCAGGTGTTGAGATGGCAAAAGCATATTTAAATGATGAAAAAAAATTGCTTCCTTGCGCAGCTTTTCTAAATGGAGAATATGGAATAAAAGACATTTATGCTGGTGTACCAATAATCATAGGTAAAAATGGAGTTGAAAAAATTGAGGAAATAAAATTAGATGAAAAAGAAAAATCTGAATTTCTTCATTCAATTGATGCAGTAAAAAAACTTTGGGAGGCAGCGTCTAAAATAGATCCAGATTTAGCCTAAAAATAATGAATATACACGAACATCAAGCTAAACAGATTTTAAAAAAATTTGGTGTACCAATTCCAGAGGGAGTATTTGGCTTTACAGTCGAGGAACTTTTAGAGAAATGCAAGTTATTAAAAACAAATAAGTACGTTTTAAAAGCCCAAATTCATGCAGGTGGTCGAGGAAAAGCTGGAGGCGTTAAAATTTTAGATAATTTAAGTGAACTTGAAAAATCAGCAAAAGAGCTTTTTGGCAAGAAATTAATAACACATCAAACAGGACCAGAGGGAAGAGAAGTAAAAAGACTTTATGTTGAGGAGTCCTCAAATATCGATAAAGAATTTTATTTATCTTGTTTAGTAGACAGAGCGTCTTCAAAAATTGCGTTTATTTCTAGTGATCAAGGTGGAGTGGATATTGAGGAAGTGGCAAGTAAATCGCCTGATAAAATTTTAACAACTAAAGTTGAATTAAAAGAGGAAATTTCTGATGAAGAGTGTGAAACTATTATTAAGATTTTTCAATTAAAAGGAAATTCAAAAAATGAGGCAATTTTTTTGATTAAATCTATTTATAAAATGTTTGTTAAAACAGATGCAAATATGGTTGAAGTAAACCCTTTAATTCTTACGAAAGAAGAAAAAATTATTTGTTTAGATGCTAAAGTAAATTTTGACAGCAATGCTCTATTCAGGCAACCAGAAATTTTAGAATTAAGAGATTTGAATGAAGAGGAACCTGCAGAAATTGAAGCTAGCAAACATGATCTAGCATATATAAAATTAGATGGAAATATTGGATGTATGGTTAATGGTGCCGGTTTAGCTATGGCCACAATGGACATAATTAAACAATATGGAGAAGAGCCAGCAAATTTTTTAGATGTTGGAGGAGGAGCCTCTAAAGAAAAAGTTTCTGCTGCATTTAAGATTATTTTGTCTGATAAAAATGTAAAAGGAATTTTGATTAATATTTTTGGCGGTATTATGAGATGTGATGTCCTCGCTCAAGGTGTAGTGGATGCAGCAAAAGAAATAAATATTGAAGTTCCACTAGTTGTAAGATTAGCTGGTACAAATTTTAAAGAGGGTAAAGAAATTTTAGATAATTCAGGTTTAAAATTGATTTCTGCTGAAAACCTGGACGATGCAGCAAAAAAGATTGTTGAGGCTATAAAATAAATGTCAGTTTTAGTAAATAAGAACACTAGACTGATTTGCCAAGGTTTTACTGGTTCACACGGTACTTTTCATTCTGAACAAGCTATCAAATACGGAACAAAATTAGTTGGTGGTGTTACTCCAAAAAAAGGTGGTCAAAAACATTTAGGATTACCTGTTTTTAATACGGTGAAAGAGGCGAAAGATGCTGAGAATGCTAATGCTTCTATGATTTATGTACCAGCTAAATTTGCAGCTGAAGCAATTATTGAGTCAATTGATGCATCAATTGAACTGATTGTTTGTATTACTGAGGGTATTCCCATCCAAGATATGTTAAAAGTGAAACAAAGATTATCAAAATCAAAAAGTAGATTAATAGGTCCAAATTGCCCAGGGATTATTACCCCAGAGGAATGTAAGATTGGAATAATGCCAGGTAATATTCATAAAAAAGGAAGCGTGGGAATAGTATCAAGATCTGGTACTTTAACTTACGAAGCAGTTGCTCAAACTACTGAAAATGGCTTAGGCCAATCGACTTGTATTGGAATTGGTGGTGATCCTATTAACGGTACAAATTTTATAGATTGTTTAGATTTATTTTTAAATGATGAGGAAACACAGTCTATACTCATGATTGGAGAAATTGGAGGAACTGCAGAGGAAGAAGCTGCAGACTTCATAAAGAATCATAAAATAAAAAAACCAATTGTTGGATTTATTGCTGGAATCACAGCTCCACCAGGAAGAAGGATGGGTCACGCTGGTGCAATAATTTCTGGAGGTAAGGGAGGTGCAGAGGAAAAGATGAAAAAGATGGAGGAATGTGGAATAACTATGGCAAACTCACCCTCAAAAATTGGAAAAACATTGTTCAATAAATTGTCTAATTGAAAAATTTTCCGCTAGGTTTATATTAACCATAAATGTCTTCTTCTAAAAATTTCGAATTAAAGAAAACAGATTTCTTAAGTAAATCAAATAGTACATTTATAGATGAAATGTACATGAAATTTGTAAATAACGACCCGTCATTACCTAACAGCTGGAGAAACTATTTTAATGAAATTGGAGATGAACTTGAAACCATTGTTGATGAGATTAACGGTCCATCTTGGAGTCCAACCAAAAAATTTTCTGTAAGTCAATTTCAAGTTCAAAATAATGAAAATAATTTTAAAGATGACCAAGACTTAATTAAGTCAAATGCAAACTCAATAAAAGCTGTTGCTATGATTAGATCGTATAGGCAACGAGGGCATTTAATTGCTAAATTAGATCCTTTGGGCTTGTTAAAGTCTGAGTATTTAGATGAACTTCATCCAGAATCTTATGGATTTAAAAAAGAGGACTATAATAAAAAAATTTTTTTAGACGGTGTAATAAATAAAGAGTATTCAAGTATCAATGAAATATTGGCTTTTTTAAGAGAAAAATATTGTGGTTCGCTTGGTTATGAATACATGCATATCTCTAATCCTACAGAAAGAAAGTGGTTTAGAGATAGAGTTGAAAAAAATGATGACTTTAAATTTACTCAAAATGGGAAAGAAGCAATTCTAAATAAGTTAATACAGGCAGAGGGTTTTGAAAAGTTTTTACACACTAAATACGTGGGAACAAAAAGATTTGGTCTTGATGGAGGCGAAAGTTTGATACCCGCACTTGAACAAATAATTAAGATTGGGGGACAATCAAATATCAAAGAAGTTAAAATTGGAATGTCACATAGAGGTAGATTGAATGTATTAGCTAATGTTTTACAAAAATCTTATAAAAGAATATTTAATGAATTTGCAGGTGAAATAAGCTCAAAATCAGAGGATGATACTGGAGATGTAAAATATCACTTAGGAGCTTCATCAAATAGAGAGTTTGATGGAAATTCAGTTCATGTAAGTTTAACAGATAACCCTTCACATTTAGAGGCAGTAAATCCAGTTGTTTTAGGCCAGACAAGGGCTAAGCAATTTTTTCACAATGATAAAGAGAGAAAAAAAGTAATTCCAATTTTAATTCATGGAGACGCTGCTTTTGCTGGACAAGGGGTTGTGGCAGAGTGTTTTGCAATGTCAGGACTACCAGGACACAATACAGGTGGAACCATTCATATTATAATTAATAATCAAATTGGTTTTACTACGAGCCCAAGATTTGCTAGATCATCCCCGTATCCCTCAGATATTGCTAAAATGGTTGAAGCTCCAATTATTCATGTTAATGGTGATGACCCAGAGGCTGTGGTTTATGCAGCAAGGATCGCTACTGACTTTAGGTTAAAATTTAACCGAGATGTTGTTATTGATTTGATTTGTTATAGGAGATTTGGACACAATGAGGGTGATGAACCATCATTTACTCAACCATTAATGTATAAAAAAATACGCTCTCATCCGTCAGCAATAAGAGTTTATGGCGAAAAATTAGTTAATGAAAATTCAATTTCTAAAGAATTTTTAGACGCTTCAATCAAAAAATTTAAAGATTTGTTGGATGAACAATTTAAAAATGCAAAAAATTATAAACCAAAAATTGAGTGGTTTGAGGGAACCTGGTCTAGATATAAACCTGATGAAGGAAAAGATAAAAGAGGGGTTACAGGCTCAGATTTAAAAAAGTTGTTAGAGATTTCAGAAAAAATTAATTCAATTCCAAAAGAGATTAATATACACAAAACTATATCAAAAATTCTAGATATTAGAAAAAACAACGTTTTAAAAGGAGTAGAAATCGACTGGTCTACAGCAGAGTCACTAGCCTTTGGTTCACTTTTAGAGGAAGGCTATCCTGTTAGATTAGTTGGCCAAGACTCTGGTAGAGGAACATTTAGTCAAAGACATTCTGTTTTAAGAAATCAATTGGATAATTCAAGATATATACCTTTAAATAATATTTCAGAAAAACAAAAAAAATTTGAGATTGTTGACAGTTTTTTATCTGAACTAGCAGTTTTAGGTTTCGAGTATGGTTACAGTTTAGTAGAGCCAAATACACTTACAATTTGGGAGGCACAATTTGGTGACTTTGCAAATGGTGCACAAGTAGTAATTGATCAATTTATCGCTTCCGGAGAAAGAAAGTGGTCAAGAGCATCTGGCTTAGTTATGCTACTGCCTCATGGATATGAAGGTCAAGGACCTGAACATTCTTCTGCAAGACTAGAAAGGTTTTTGCAACTGTGTTCAAATGACAATATGCAAGTTATGAACTGTACAACTCCTGCAAATTATTTTCATGCATTACGAAGACAAATGCACAGAGATTTTAGAAAACCATTAATTATAATGACACCAAAATCACTATTAAGACACAAGCACTGTACGTCAAACTTAGTGGATTTTAGTAAAAAGAATACATTTCATAGAATTTTATGGGATCATGCTATGGACCCAAAACTAAAGGGTTTCATTAAGCTGAAAAAAACAAAAGAAATAAAGAAGGTAATTCTATGTTCAGGAAAGATTTATTTTGATCTATTAGAGGAACGAGAAAAACTAAAAAGAAACGATGTAGTGTTTTTTAGAATTGAACAACTCTACCCATTTCCTGCAAAAACGCTAGCTGAGGAGCTTAAACCCTACTCAAAAAATGCTAATTTTTATTGGTGCCAAGAAGAGCCTAAAAATATGGGTGCATGGTTTTCTGTTAGAGATTATATACAATGGACATTAGATAATATTAAGGCTAGTAATAATATAATTTCTTATATTGGAAGAAGTCCTGATGCATCACCTGCAACAGGATATTTAAAGAGGCATATGTCACAACAGCAAGAAATTCTGAAGAAAGTTTTTGATTAAAATGAGTGAAAAAATTTTAGTTCCAGTACTTGGCGAAAGCATTGTAGAGGCAACAGTCTCTAAATGGTTAAAAAGTGAAGGCGACGCAGTTGAAGCAGATGAACCTATTGTAGAATTGGAAACAGATAAAGTAAATTTAGAAGTGCCCTCTCCCGCCTCAGGTGTTTTAGATAAGATAATTTCCAAAGATGGTTCTGTTGTTGAAGTTGGTGCTACTTTAGGTTCAATATCTACAAATGGTGAAATAATAAAAAAGAACGAGGTTAAAGAGACAAAATCTATAGAACCTAAGATTGAAGAAAAAAAAGAGGAATTATTTGTCTCCCCAGTTATAGAAGAAAAAAAAGTACAAGATAATCAAAATTTAGATGAGCCTTTAATATTAACGAAACCAATTGAAGAACCTAAAAAAAATTTAGATTTATCTCCAGCAGTTAGAAAAATTGTGAGTGAGAATAAAATTGATATTAAAAATATAAAAGGCTCAGGAAAAGATGGCAGAGTTTTGAAAGGTGATTTGATTGATTTAATGGGGGTAAATCCACCACCGTCAGAGAGAAAAATTAAATATGGTCAAGAAGAGAGAATTAAAATGACCAGGCTGAGACAAACCATAGCAAAGAGATTAAAACAGGCACAAGAAAATGCAGCTTTATTAACTACTTTTAATGAAGTCGATATGACAAATATAATGAACATGAGAAAAGAAAATCAGGATGATTTTCAAAGTCGTTATGGGATTAAACTTGGGTTTATGTCCTTTTTTGTTAAAGCGTGTGTAGTTGCGCTTAAGAATTTTCCAGCAGTAAATGCTGAGATAGAGGGTGATGAAATTATTTACAAAAATTATTACAATATAAGTTTTGCAGTAGGAACTGATAAAGGATTAGTCGTCCCAGTTTTGAAAAATGCTGATGAACTATCTTTTGCAGATATTGAAAAAAATATTAAAGATATTTCAGAAAAAGCAAGAGAGGGAAAACTAACTATAGAAGACCTCCGAGGGGGGACTTTTACAATAAGCAACGGGGGTGTTTATGGCTCGATGTTGTCTACTCCAATATTAAACTTACCTCAGTCTGGAGTATTAGGTATGCATAATATAGTCGATAGACCAACAGCAATTGATGGAGAGATAAAAATTAGACCAATTATGTATTTAGCCTTGTCATATGATCACAGAATTATAGACGGAAAAGAGTCAGTCTCTTTTTTAAAATTAATAAAAGAGAATTTAGAAGATCCAAGGAGATTATTTTTAGATATTTAAATGGCAGAAAAATTTCAAGCAGTTGTTATAGGAGGTGGCCCTGGAGGTTATGTTTGTGCAATTAGACTTGCACAGTTGGGTCTGAAAACTGCATGTATAGAGTCTAGAGGTTCATTAGGTGGAACTTGTTTGAATATAGGCTGTATACCATCTAAGAGTTTGCTTAATTTGTCTGAAGAATTTCATAAAGTCAAAGATTTATCAAATAAAGGGATTGAGGTTGGACAGGTAAAATTAAATTTATCAAAAATGATGAAGAGCAAAGATAAAGCGGTTACAGTTTTGACCAAAGGTGTAGAATTTTTACTTAAAAAAAATAAAGTTACTTACTTTAAGGGTACTGGAAGTTTTAAATCAAAAAATAAAATTCTGATTAAAGATAGTGAGAATAAAGAAACACATGTAGAGGCAGATAAAATTATAATTGCAACAGGTTCCTTACCTCTGTCTTTGCCAGGTGTAGAATTTGATGAAAAAGTTATTGTATCCTCAACTGGTGCATTGAAATTAGAGCAAGTTCCAAAAAAAATGGTTGTAGTTGGAGGAGGTTATATTGGTCTTGAGATGGGATCAGTCTGGTCCAGACTTGGAACTGAGGTTCACGTGGTTGAGTTTTTAGATCATATTACACCTGGTATGGACAAAGAAATTTCAACTGAGTTTATGAAAATTCTCAAAAAACAAAAAATAAATTTTCATTTGCAGCACAAAGTAGAACAAATAAAAAAGAATAGCACAAATGCAACAGTTTCCACATTAGATAAAGAGGGTAAAAAAAAGGATTTTGACTGTGATGTTGTTTTAGTTTCGGTCGGCAGGAAACCAAACACAATTGGATTAAATTTAGATAAAGTAAATATTGATTTAGATAAAAAAAATAGAATTAAAACAGATAAAAACTTTAAAACAAATCAAGATAACATTTATGCGATAGGAGATGTAATAGCTGGGCCCATGCTAGCGCATAAAGCAGAAGATGAAGGCATTGCTGTTGCAGAAAATATAGCAGGCCAATCAGGACACGTAAATTACGATACTATACCGGGAGTAATCTACACTACTCCAGAAGTTGCTTCTATTGGAAAAACAGAAGAACAACTTAAAGAATTAAATATAAAATATAAAATTGGTAAATTCTCATTTATGGCTAATTCCAGAGCAAAAGCGATTGATGATGCTGAAGGATTTGTAAAAATTCTAGCAGATGAAAAAACTGATAAAGTATTGGGTGCGCATTTAATTGGTCCACATGCAGGAGAATTGATTGCTGAAATTGGTGTTGCAATGGAATTTGGTGCTAGCTCAGAGGATATTGCTAGAACTTGCCATGCACATCCTACTTTCTCAGAAGCGGTAAAAGAAGCAGCATTATCTGTAGATAAAAGAGCAATACACTCTTAAAATTTTTTCATATTATTCATAAATGAAGTTTCCGATTCTTTTACCAAATATTTTTAATTATCCATTTACTTATGAAAGTGATTTAAAATTAAATGTTGGAGACTTTGTAGAAGTGCCTTTTGGGAAATCAAAAAAAACAGGTGTCGTTTGGGACAATTTTGAAGAAAAGAAAAATAAAGATTTTAAAATTAAAAGAGTCATAAAAAAACTCGATATTCCAAGACTGAATGAAAATATTGTAAAATTTTTAAATTGGTTTTCAGAGTACAATATTGTCCCAAAAGGTATGGCACTAAAGCTTGTTTTATTAAGTGGCCAAACTGTACACAAGTTCGACACAAAGTTTTATAAAAATTTCGACTCAAAAATAAAAGATTACCCTTTAAATTTAACAAAAGAACAAAAGGACTCATTAAATCAAATGAATAAATATAATCAGAAATTTAATGTTCACGTGTTACAGGGCGTAACAGGCTCAGGAAAAACGATAGTATACTTCGAAGCATTGAAAAAAATTTTAAAACAGGGATTCCAAGGTTTGATAATGCTACCAGAGATTGGGTTAACGAACCAATTTGAAAAAAAATTTAAAGAATTTTTTGGCTTTTCACCAGCGATTTGGCATTCGGGGATTACAAAAAAAAATAGAGAAATAATTTGGAGCGGGATTATTAATGATAAAATAAAAGTTGTTATAGGAGCAAGATCATCATTATTCTTACCATTTAAAAAGTTAGGACTAATTATAGTTGATGAGGAACACGACCAGTCTTATAAACAAGATGAAGGAATAATATATAATGCTCGAGATATGGCTATTTCTAGGGCATTGTTCGAGAATATACCAATAAATTTGGTGACAGCAGTACCATCAATTGAAACATATGAAAATATAAAAAAAAAGAAATACACTTTTTCTCAATTGAATCGCCGATATCAAAACGCTTCTTTACCTAACTATGAAATAATTAATTTAAATAATGTAAATTTAGATAAACAATCTTGGCTTTCTAAAAATATAATTGAAAAAGTTAATCATCATTTAAAAAAAAAAGATCAGGTTTTATTTTTTTTAAATCGAAGAGGCTTTTCACCTAATGTTTTTTGTATTAAATGTTTAAGCAGTTATTCATGTCCAAATTGTTCTATTAATCTTGTATACCACAAAAATAAGAATAATCTCTTATGCCACTACTGTGGTTTCAAGACTTCTTTGATAAAAGATTGTTTAAAAGGAAAAAAATGTGATTTCAAATTTACAGGACCTGGTGTTGAAAGAATTTCTGAAGAAGTTAAAAAATACTTTCCATCAAAAAAAATTGAAATTTTTTCGAGTGACACAATGAATAAAAAAAGCTCAGGAAATATACTTGAAAAAATCATTAATAATGAAATTGAAATTTTGGTTGGTACCCAGTTGATTTCAAAAGGTTTTCATTTTCCAAATTTAAATTGTATTGTTGTGGTTGATGTTGATTTATCATCACAAGGGCATGATCTAAGAGTAGCAGAGAAAAATTTACAATTATATCATCAATTATCCGGAAGAGCGGGGCGAGCAGGTAATTCTTCGACTGTTTATTTTCAAACTTACAATACTAACAATAAAATGATTTCAGATATAACAAGCAATAACCCTGAAGTTTTTTTAAACAAGGAAATAGAAATTAGAAGAAAAAACAATCTACCTCCTTTTCAAAGATTTATTTCTTTAATTTTAACTGGTGAAAATAATATTAAATTAGAAAAAGAAGCTCTAAATTTAAAGAGTCTCATTGTGAATAAAATTAAAGGTAAAGTTTTAGGACCAGTCAGTGCTCCTATATTTAAAATTAAACGGAAATATAGAATTAGATTATTAATACGTGGCCAAAAATCTTTAAAATTGCAAAATTCTCTAGCTGCAGCAATCTATAATTATAAATTTCCTTCAGGAATAAAACTTTCAGTTGATGTTGATCCAATAAGCTTCAATTAAACCAAAAAAAAGTCATTTTGGACGAATGTGTTGCTTGAACAGTATTTGGCCATATGTTAATTAAATCGTGTTTTTATAATTAATAACCAAGTCTTAAGGTAACAAATTGAGTAATAATAAAGGATTTTCTGACACATCAGCTAATAGATATTCTTTGGCTTTATATGAACTGGCTAGTGAGTCCAATTTACTCGAGAATATTGAGAAAAACTCATCTGAACTATTAAATTTGATTAGTGTTAATGATGAGTTCAATAAACTTATTAAAGACCCAACGGTAAGCCAAAATAATTTGACCAATATTATTAATAAAATATCCAAAAATTTTAAATTAGAAAATTTATTTGAAAATTTTTTATGTTTTTTGGTAAAAAAGCGAAGATTTTTTTATATAGAACAAATTCTAAAAAGTTTTGAAGAAATATGTTCTAAAAAAAGAGGTGAGATTAAAGCAGAAATTAAATCTGCAAAACAACTATCTGAAACTGAGATTAACAAAATTACTGACGAACTTTCAAATAACTTTAAATCAAAAATAAAATTAAACTATAAGTACGACCAAAGTTTGATTGGAGGTTTGATTGTGCAAGTAGGAAGTACAATGATCGACACTTCCATAAAAAATAAATTACAACAAATAGAAAATAAGATGATAGAGGCATAATATGGAAATTAATCCTTCAGAAGTAACAAAAATATTAAAAGAACAAATTAAAAACTTTGGTGAAAAAGCGGAAATATCTGAAGTAGGTCAAGTTTTGTCTGTAGGCGATGGAATAGCAAGAATTTATGGTTTGGATAATGTTCAGGCAGGAGAAATGGTTGAATTTTCTGATAGCTCTAAGGGAATGGCTTTGAATTTGGAAAGCGAAAATGTAGGTGTTGTGATATTTGGTGATGATCGAAACATTAAAGAGGGAGATGTTGTTAAAAGGACAGGAAGTATTGTGGACACCCCCGTTGGAAAAGAGCTACTGGGTAGAGTAGTAGATGGCCTTGGAAATCCTATTGATGGAAAAGGAGCCCTTGATAAATCTGTAAAAAAAAGCAGAGTAGAAGTTAAAGCGCCAGGTATTATACCAAGACAATCAGTAAGTGAGCCAATGCAAACAGGCTTAAAATCAATAGATAGCCTAGTACCAATTGGAAGAGGACAACGTGAACTAATTATCGGTGATAGGCAAACAGGAAAAACGGCTGTTGCTGTTGATACAATTATAAACCAAAAAAAAATAAATGAGTCTGGTGATGAGAAACAAAAACTTTATTGTATTTATGTCGCTATAGGACAAAAAAGATCAACCGTCAGACAAATACAAAAAACTTTAGAGGAAGCTGGCGCAATGGAATATACAACAATTGTTGCTGCAACAGCCTCAGACTCAGCGCCACTACAATTTTTAGCTCCATATACAGGTTGTGCAATGGGTGAATACTTTAGAGATAATGGAATGCATGCCTTAATAATTTATGATGATCTATCAAAACAAGCTGTGGCTTATAGACAAATGTCATTAATTTTAAGAAGACCTCCGGGAAGAGAGGCGTACCCAGGTGATGTATTCTATTTACATAGTAGACTACTTGAAAGGGCTGCTAAGTTAAGTGATGAACACGGCGGTGGGTCACTAACAGCATTACCTATTATTGAAACGCAGGGAGGTGACGTCTCTGCATATATACCTACTAATGTAATATCGATTACAGACGGGCAAATATTTTTGGAAACAGAATTATTTAATCAAGGTATCAGGCCTGCAATCAATGTTGGTTTGTCAGTTTCAAGAGTTGGATCTGCTGCCCAAACTAAAGCAATGAAAAAAGTTTCTGGATCTATGAAACTAGAATTAGCTCAATACAGAGAAATGGCAGCATTTGCGCAATTTGGTTCTGATTTAGATGCTTCAACACAGCAACTTTTGAATAGAGGTTCCAAATTAACAGAGCTTTTAAAACAAAATCAATTTTCTCCTATGACAGTTGCAGAACAGGTAATTTCAATATTCTGTGGTGTAAAAGGTTATTTAGATGATTTAGATTTAAAAGAAATTGTAGACTTTGAGAATAAAATAATTGAAAGGTGTAAAGCGGATCAACCTGAAATCATAGAAGCAATTTTAAGTTCTGGGAAATTAGATGATGATACTGAAAAAAAATTAATCGATATAATAACTAAATTAAAGAAAAATTTTAAGTCTTAATAATTTATGGCGAGTTTAGACGATTTAAAAAAAAGAATTACAAGTGTAAAATCTACACAAAAAATTACGAAGGCGATGAAAATGGTTGCAGCAGCTAAATTAAAAAGAGCTCAAGAAAGTGCAGAAAAAGGAAGACCTTACTCAGAAAAAATGAATAATGTAATTTTAAATTTATCTAACGGTATTTCAGATAAAGAAACTGCTCCTAAGTTACTCTCTGGCACTGGAAAAGATAAAATCCATCTTTGCGTTGTGATGACATCTGACAGAGGTCTATGTGGTGGTTTTAATTCTAATATAATTAAAAAAGCTAAAACTTATTTCGGAGAGATATTGAAAGAAGGAAAAGAATTAAAAATTATAACAGTAGGATCAAAAGGAAACGATCAACTAAAAAGACAATATGGAAATAAAATAATTGAGAATATTTCATTTAAAAATTCAAAAAATGCCAATTACTTTGATGCAGAAAAAGTTGGTGGGATAATTATTGAGAAGTTTGAAAAGGAAGAATTTGATATATGCACAATATTTTATAATCAATTTAAAAATGTAATAACTCAAATTCCTCAGGCTCAACGAATTATTCCTTTAAACACAGAGAGTGAAGATGAAAATAAATTAGAGGATAGCTACGAATTTGAACCAGATGAAGACGAAATATTGAATAATTTGTTACCAAAAAATATTTCTACACAGATATTCAAAGCTATGTTAGAAAACTCAGCTAGTGAACAAGGTGCAAGAATGAGTGCAATGGATAACGCAACTAGAAATGCAGGCGAGATGGTTGATAAATTAACTATTCAGTATAATAGAAGTCGTCAGGCAGCAATTACAAAAGAACTGATAGAAATCATATCAGGAGCAGAAAGTTTATAATTATGAGCAAAGGAATAATCACACAAGTTATTGGGGCAGTAGTAGATGTAAAATTTGAGGGAGAACTACCTGAAATCTTAACAGCTTTAGAGTGTAAAAATGGCGACAACAGACTTGTTTTAGAAGTTGCCCAGCACTTAGGTGAGTCTACTGCAAGAACTATTGCAATGGATGCAACAGAGGGACTTAAAAGAGGCGACGAGGTAATAAATACAAAAGCACCGATTAAAGTTCCAGTAGGACCAGAAACTTTAGGAAGAATAATAAATGTTGTTGGAGAGCCAATAGACGAAAGAGGAGAAGTTAAAACAAAAGAAAATTGGCCAATTCACAGGGCAGCACCAGAGTTTAATGACCAATCAACAGAAACAGAAATTCTAGTAACAGGTATTAAAGTTATTGACTTGCTGGCACCTTATGCCAAAGGTGGAAAAATTGGTTTATTTGGTGGAGCTGGAGTTGGAAAGACAGTTTTAATTATGGAACTTATAAACAATGTAGCTAAAGCTCATGGAGGATTTTCTGTCTTTGCAGGAGTTGGCGAGAGGACTAGAGAAGGTAATGATCTTTATCACGAAATGATGGAGTCAGGTGTAATTAAATCTGATGGTCCTGGATCAAAGGCTGCTTTAGTATATGGTCAAATGAATGAACCTCCTGGAGCTAGAGCAAGAGTTGCTCTTACAGGGTTGACGGTAGCAGAATACTTTAGAGATCAAGAAGGACAAGATGTTTTGTTCTTTGTAGATAATATATTCAGATTTACTCAAGCAGGTTCTGAGGTTTCAGCTCTTTTGGGGAGAATACCATCTGCTGTAGGTTATCAACCTACATTAGCTACTGACATGGGTAATTTGCAAGAAAGAATTACAACGACCAATAAAGGATCAATTACCTCTGTCCAAGCAATCTATGTGCCGGCGGATGATTTAACTGATCCAGCACCAGCGACATCTTTTGCTCATTTGGATGCAACTACCGTACTTTCTAGGCAAATTGCAGAAATCGGTATTTATCCAGCGGTTGACCCGCTAGACTCTACATCAAGAATTCTTGATCCACGAATAGTTGGTGATGAACATTACAGAGTAGCTCGCGAAGTACAAAAAATTTTACAAACATACAAGTCTTTGCAAGATATAATTGCAATCTTAGGAATGGATGAATTATCTGAGGAGGATAAGTTAATAGTTGCAAGAGCAAGAAAAATTCAAAGATTTTTATCTCAACCCTTTTTTGTTGCTGAAGTTTTCACAGGATCACCAGGAAAACTTGTGGATTTAGAGTCAACAATAAAAGGTTTTGATGCTATTTGTAAGGGAGAATATGATCATTTACCAGAGGCAGCTTTTTACATGGTTGGAACTATTGAGGAAGCAATAGAAAAAGCTGAAAAAATGAAAAAAGATACTGCTGCTTAATGAGTGAGGAATTTAAAGTAGAAATAGTTAATCCCGAGGCGTCCTTTTTATCAAAAGAAGATGTTACTGAAGTAATAGTTCCTGCATTTGAGGGTGAAATGGGAATACTTAAAGATCATATTTCTATAATTTCTTTTTTAAAACCAGGTATATTAACAATTCACACTAAGTCAGGAGAGCATAAATTCTATGTTGAGGATGGAATATTTGAATTTAAGGACAACAACTTATCAGTATTAACAAGCTCAATTTTTGACCTAAAAAAAATAGAAAAAAGTAGGCTAATGAATTTGATCAAAGTAGCAGAAGAAGAGGCTAGTAAACAAGAAATTGATGATCAATCGAGATTTTTAATTGATCAAAAAATTGAAGTTTTGAAATCACTTAATTAATTATTTTCTTAACTTTATCTTTAATTTCCTCATATACGTGACTTTTAAAGTCTACTGCTACATTAGTTATCATATCAAGATCAATCCATTTCCATTCTAAAAATTCAGGTTTTTTTGTTTTAATATTTATATCTTTGTCATCACCTAAATATCTCATTAAAAACCATTTTTGTTTTTGACCTTTATATCTTCCTTTCCAAATTACACCCAGTAAATGATCAGGAAGTTCATACGTCATTGTGCCATCAATTTCTTTAATGAGTTTTACATTTTTTATACTTGTTTCTTCCTCAAGTTCCCTATAAGCAGCTGTTAAAAAATCCTCACCCTCATCGACTCCACCCTGAGGCATTTGCCAATAATTTTTGGGATTATCTATTCTTTTTGCTACAAAAACTTTGTTCTTATTATTTAAAACAACAATACCTACTCCATTTCTTAAAGGTAAATTTTTAAATTTTTCTTTCACCTTATCCGTTGAGTAGTTTTATAGCGTAGTTTAATTGGTTATCTGTTTCTGTTTTAATTCTAAATTCATCAGTTTCTTCCGCAATTTCAATATCTGGAGAAACACCTACTTCTGAGATAGATTTCCCTGAGGGAAGATAGTATTTAGCTATTGTTAACCTAATAGCCCCATCATTTTTTAAAGGTATTATTGATTGCACTGATCCTTTTCCAAAACTATTTTCACCCAAAAGTATTGCTCTTTTATGATCTTTTAAAGCGCCTGCTACAATTTCAGAAGCTGAGGCCGAACCGTAATTTATTAATACAATTAACAATTTTCCATTTGTTAAATCACCTTTTTTAGCAAACCATTTTCTATTTTCAGAGGCCTTTCTACTTTTTGTTGAGACTATTTCTCCATTATTTAAAAAAAAGTCAGAAATTTTAATCGCTTGGGACAGAAGCCCACCCGGGTTGTTCCTTAAATCTAAAATATATCCTTTTACATTTTTATTTTTTTCTAATTCTTTGATTTGTTTTTCTACTTGGGTATCACTATTTTCATTAAAAGAAGTCAATCTTATATATCCAATATTTTTTTCTAATAAGTCAGCTTTTACAGATTGGATTTGTATTATTTCTCTTACAATTTTAAATGTTAAAGCTTTTCTCTCACCCCTTCTTCTAATCGTTAGTTCAATTGCAGAACCAACTGGGCCCCTCATTAAATCTACTGCCTCGCTCAAAGATTTTCCTTGAACTTGAATTTCATTTATTTTGACAATATAGTCTCCTGCTTTAATACCAGCTTTAGAGGCTGGTGTGTCGTCAATAGGTGATATAACTTTTACAACACCAGACTCCATACTTACTTCGATACCAAGTCCACCAAATTTTCCACTTGTTTCAGTTTGCATTTCATTAAAAACTTCAGGTGACATATAAGCAGAATATGGATCTAAAGACTGGAGAAGACCGTTTATAGCAGAGTCCATACTTTCAGACTGATTAATCTCATCAACATATTCTTTATTAATTTTTTCAAGAACTTCACCAAACAAATCAATTTTTTCATAAATGTTTTGTTCAGATGAATTTACAAGTTGGAAAAAAAATAAATTCAATAGAGTGATTATTATAAAAATTTTTTTTTTCATTATATTATTAATTTTTCTTTTGGGATTAATTCTGCCCACATTTTTTCTAACTCATAAAATTTTCTTTTTTCAGGATGAAAAATATGAATTACTAGATCAATACCATCTACTAATTTCCATTCATTACTATCTTTACCTTCAATTTTTGAATCTTTAATACCATTGTCCTTTAATTTATCTAAAACTTGCTCGGACAAAGATTGAATATGTCTAGATGATGTGCCACTGGCTATTATCATATAATCAGCCATAGAACTTTTATGTTTTAAATCAATACTGACTATATCCAATGCTTTATTGATATCTAAGGTTTGTATTATGATTTTTTTGAGCTCTGATATTTTATCCATTAAAAATTTAAACCTTATCAAATTTTTCTTAATTGAGAAGATGAAATATTGACTTTATTAAACTCGATAAATTTAAGATTACTCTTTAAGCTTTTAAATGTCATAGAATTTAAAGATTTTTTTTTATAGCCATGGCGGTCAAAAACCAAGATATTACATTTTTGCAAAATTGACTCCCATTTGTACCATTTATGAAAATTAATTAGATTATCTGCACCCATTATAAAGTAGATATCATATTTTTGTTTCTTAGTTAGGTAATTAATTAAGTCGAAAGTTTTATTTGATTTAATTCTGTCTTCGTAAAACTGTACTTTGATAGATTTATTTTTTCCTATTAATTTTTTACAAAATTTAATTCTATCTAAAACTTTAATTTTGCTTTGTTTCTTAAAAGGGTTTTTTTTTGTAATTGCCCATATAATTTTTTTAAGTTTAAACCTTTTTACTGCTTCTTTAGATATAGCTAGATGACCTTTGTGGGCAGGATCAAATGAACCACCCAAAATTCCAATTTTTTTTTTTTTTAAATTCAAATTATTTCCTTATTTGACCTTTACTAGTGACTTGATATTTGTAGGAAATAAGTTGATTAAGTCCAACTGGTCCCCTAGGCGGAAGCGTGTTAGTTGAGATTCCCACCTCGCCACCAAATCCAAACTCACCTCCATCTGCAAATTGTGTTGAAGTATTGTGCATAGCTATCGAGCTTTTTACTTCATTTAAAAATTTTTTTGCTGCTTTTTTGTTTTGAGTAATAATACAATCTGTATGCATGGTTCCGTATTTGTTAATGTGCACTATAGCTTCATCTATATTTTTTACTGATTTCACTGAGACAACAGGTGATAAATATTCTTTTGACCAATCTTTTATTGAAGCCTTCTGAATTTTTTTACCATAAAGTTTTCTTATCTTATTATCACCAATAATTTTACATCCATTTTCTTCTAAATTTTTTAAAATTTTATTTCCAAATTTTTTTATTATTTTTTCATGCAAAAGAATTGTTTCGGTTGCTCCACATATTGCGGTATTCCTCATTTTAGCATTTTGAACTATTTTATTTGCAATTTTTGGATTTGCATTTTTATCTACATAAGAATGACAAATACCTTCCAAATGACCAATTGTTGGAACAGATGATAAATCCTGTACTTTTTTAACTAAACCTTTCCCGCCTCTTGGAATTATTACATCAATAAATTTACTCATTTTTTGTAGAAGAAAATCAACAACACTTCTTTTTTTTAGTGTTAAAAACTGAATAAAATTTTCATCAACGTTATTTTTCCTTAGTGATTTTCTAAAGAATTTTGTCAGAATAAGATTAGAATAATATGCCTCAGATCCACCTTTTAAAATTACAGCATTCCCAGACTTAAAACACAATGATGCAACATCTGCTGTAACATTAGGTCTACTTTCGTATATGACACCAATTACACCAATAGGTATAGATATTTTTGATATTACCAAACCATTAGGTCTTTTCCATTTATCTAAAACAACATTTGTAGGATCCTTTAAACTAATAATCTTTTTTATAGAATTGGTTATCGCAATTATTTTTTTATCATTTAATACCAATCTTTGGATTAAATTATCTTTAATACCTTTTTTATAGGCATTCTTAACATCTTTTTTGTTTTCATTAATTATCAATTTTTTATTTTTTATGATTAGAAGACGATAATCTTTCAAAACTTTGTCTTTTTTTTTTGTACTTAACCTTTTATTAAATGCTTTTTTTGATTTTTTTCCAATATTAGTTAGTAACTTTTTCATTAAACCTCGACCATATCATCTTTATGAACCACTTCGGATCTTGTTATGTATCCAAGTTTTTTTTCAATTTCATTTGATTGACAACCCATTATTTTATTTATTTCTTCTGATGAAAAAGAGCTTAAACCTCTTGCAAATTCTTTATTTTTGGTATCAAGAATTTTTATATGATCACCTTTATCAAATTTCCCTGATAAATTAACAATTCCTGCTGCCAATAAACTTTTACCACAAACCAGGGCTTTTTTGGCACCGTCATCTATGACAAGAGTTCCTTTTGGCGAAACAGAACTTATTATCCATTTTTTTCGAGCATGTAATTTAGATATTTTTGACTCAAATAAAGTACAAATATTCTTTTTTTCAATTTGTTCTATCGGATTTAAATATAATCCATTCGCAATAATCATATTACATCCTGCCAAATTACAAATCTTAGCCGCTTCAATTTTAGTATTCATTCCACCTTTACCAAACTGTGTTACCCCTTTTATGTAAATTTTTTTTATATCTTTATCTAGATTATTTACTTTTTTTACTAATTTTGCGTCTTTAAATAATTTTGGATTTTTTGTGAAAAGACCATCCACATCAGATAATAATATTAAAGTATCGGCATTAGTTATTTGTGCAACACGTGAAGCAAGTCTGTCATTATCACCATATTTTATTTCTGAAGTTGCAATTGTATCATTTTCATTAACGATAGGTATGTAATCTAGTTTAAATAAATTATCGAATGTCCTCTTAGCATTTATTGATCTTCTTCTCTCCTCTGTATCATCCAAAGTTAGCAAAATTTGAGAAATATTAATCTTTAATTTTGAAAAAGTTTGAGAAAATAAATTCATAAGTTCGATTTGGCCCACAGAGGCTATCGCTTGACTTTTATCAAGCTTTAAATTTGACTTATTATAATTCATTTTTTTACATCCAAGTGCAATTGCCCCTGAGCTAACAATTATAATCTTTTTATTTTTAGATTTTAGTTTTTGTACATCTTTAGCAAAAGTAGATAGCCATTTTTTTCTTATCTTCTTTTTACTATCTACAATCAGTGATGAGCCAATTTTAATTACTATAATTTTCGAATTTTTAAGATGCATAACTAGCTAATTTTGATTTAATTTTGGAAATATATTTTTTCTCTATTGTAGAAATTGCAATAATTTCTGATTTAGTGATTTTTTTTAAATTTTTTTCAATTTTTTTCATTTCTTTATCATCAATTAAATCGGTTTTATTTAAAACAATAAGCTCCTTTTTTTTTGCAAGTTTAGAACTATAACTCTTTAATTCTTTTTTCACTTGGTTGTAACTTTTTTTTATATCATCGTTTGTTATATCGATCATGTGTAAAAGAGATTTACACCTCTCTATATGTTTTAAAAATTGTGTACCCAAACCAGTTCCTTTATGTGCCCCCTCTACTAATCCAGGAATATCTGCAATTGTAACTTCTTTATCATCATAGCTTGCCACACCAAGATTAGGATTTAATGTTGTAAATTCATAATTTGCAATTTTAGGATTAGCATTTGTAATAGCTGCCAGTAAGCTTGATTTACCTGCGTTAGGTAAGCCTATTATTCCAACATCAGCAATTGTTTTTAGTTGAAGCCATATAGTGAATTCTTCACCTCGAGTACCTTTAGTAAATTTTCTTGGAGCTCTGTTTGTTGAACTTTTGAATCTAGTATTACCTAAACCGCCTTTACCTCCTGCTGCAGCAACGAACTCCTCTCCAATTTTTATAAAGTCAAAAATTAAGGTTTTATTGTCTTCCTCAAAAACCTGAGTTCCTAATGGAACTTTGAGGATGAGATCATCTCCACTTTTTCCAGTCCGATTTTGTCCAGCACCATTGTTACCTCTTTTAGCTTTATGGTGTTGTTGATATCTAAAATCGATTAAAGTATTTAAATTTCTTTCAGCTTTTAAAATTACTGAACCGCCTTTACCACCATCACCGCCGTCTGGTCCGCCATACTCAATAAATTTTTCTCTTCTAAAACTTGGGGAGCCATCACCACCGTTGCCAGCTTTAATATAAATTTTTACTTGATCTAAGAATTTCATAATACAACACTATTTTGAGTTGTAATATTAATTGGGTTTTACTGAAACAAAAGTTCTATCGGATTTTGTTTTTTTAAAAACAACTTTACCTTTTATTACTGAAAAAATTGAGTGATCTTTGCCCATACCCACATTTTCTCCTGGAAATATCTTAGTACCTCTTTGTCTTACAATTATGTTGCCAGGAATAACATTTTGACCACCATATTTTTTTACACCAAGTCTTCTGCCGGCACTGTCTCTGCCATTTCTCGATGATCCACCAGCTTTTTTTGTAGCCATATTTTATTCCTTTATTTACTCAATTCCTTTTTTACAGAGTCTTTTTTTGTTGGTTTAGAAATTTTCTCAGCCTCAGATAAAACTTTACCATCTTTTGAAAAAATTTTGTTTATTCTAATCATAGAATACTCTTGTCTGTGACCATTTTTTCTTCTTGAATTTTGTCTTCTTCTTTTTTTGAAAATAAGTACTGTTCTATTTTTACTATTTGTTATTAAGTTTGCCTCTACTTTGGCCCCCTGAATTGATGGTGAACCTATTTCTATAACCTTATTATCGCCATAGGCTAATATATCATTAAATTCAATTTTGGTATCAGATTTTAAATTTGGTAATTTTTCAATTTTTAAAATTTCACCAGATTTAACTTTATATTGTTTACCACCTGTTTGTATAACTGCGTAAGACATAAAATAAATTTTATGAGGCAATATAGTCAGGGCATTTCTTTAGTCAAGCTTATTAACTAAAAATTATCCTTTAAATCTCTTAATTTTGAAAAACTTTCTAAATCTTTTGCTTTAAGAAATATATTACATTCTAATTCGTCAGCTAAAGTAGTTGGCAAAGTTGGTAATGCATTTTTAAGTTTTCTATTAATCTCTAGGATTTTATCTTTTAATTTTAAATTACCAGTGTCATTGGCAATACAAAAATTTGAATTTTGTAAAGTATATTCATGACCACAATATATTTCTGTATCATTTGGCAATGATTTTATTTTTTTAAGTGAATTATACATTTGTTCATGAGTACCTTCAAAAATTCTTCCACACCCCAAAGAAAATAGAGTATCACCTGTGAAAATTTTTTTTTCTTTAAAAAAATGAAAAGCGATATGTCCAGATGTATGACCTGGAACATGATAAATTTTTGCTTCAAAATTATCTTGTTTCCAAATTTGGTTGTTCTCTAGATATATATCTATTCCGGGTATGCGATTTTTATCTCCAATAAATCCGACCACTTTAGAATTATACTTTTTTTTTAATTCGAGATTTCCACCTACATGATCATAATGATGATGTGTATTAAGAATAAATTTTAAATTTATTTTTGACTTATCAAGATATTTGATTATCGGTTTAGACTCACTAGGGTCAACAACACAAGCAGTTTGATTTTTATCATCAATAATTAAGTAGCTATAATTATCCTGCAGACATTTAATAATTTTAATTTTCATTTATTTTTCTATTAAAAATATCCCAAGTTCTCCAAATAAATTTTTAAAAATAAGATTTGAGTTATTAATATCAGAAACGTTTTCATTAATTAACGCTAAAGACTTAAAAATTTTAAAGTTAATAATCTTAGAAAATTTAACAAAATCTTTTATAGTACACATGTGAATGTTTGGTGTGTTATACCAATCATGAGG
This sequence comes from uncultured Pelagibacteraceae bacterium, assembly GCA_902538915.1. Classification (GTDB taxonomy): domain Bacteria; phylum Pseudomonadota; class Alphaproteobacteria; order Pelagibacterales; family Pelagibacteraceae; genus Pelagibacter. The sequence continues at coordinate 382,516 of CACBGZ010000001.1, forward strand.
CAGAGAGTTTGTAATTGGCATTGTTCCTTTAAATAATAAATTTAATCTTACTTTCCAATGTCCAAAATTTGGAATAGTTACTATAGCTCTGTTGCCAACTCGTAAAAGTTCTTTGATTACTATCTCAGGATTTATAAAAGCTTGTAAAGTTTGTCCAAGAACAACATACTCAAAAGAATCATTTGGAAATTGCTTTAAATCAAATTCTGCATTCCCCTCGATAACTGTAAGCCCCTTAGCAATACAAGTTTGTACTTTTTCTTTTGAAATTTCAATTCCCCTGATATTGACATTTTTATTTGTCTTTAAAAATTCCATTAGAGTTCCATCATCACATCCTACGTCAAGAACTTTTGCATTTTTTTCAATTAAATCTGAAATAATTTTATATTCTGGTTTCATGAAAGTTTTTCTGCATAAGATTTATCTAAAAAATTTTTTAGAGCTTTTAAGAAATTTGGAATATTAAGCAAAAAAGAATCGTGGCCTTTATCAGACTCAATTTCAACAAAACCTACATTTGCACCAACTGCATTTAAGGCAATTACAATGTCTTTATTTTCTTGCGTTGGATAAAGCCAATCTGAGGTAAAAGATATTATGAAAAATTTCGCTTTAGTATTTTTAAAGGCGTCAGATAGATTGCCATTAAATTGTTTTACTAAATCAAAATAATCCATGGCTCTAGTAATATATAAATAGCTATTCGCATCGAACCGATCTACAAATACTGAACCTTGGTATCTAAGATAACTTTCAATTTGAAAGTCAGCATCAAAACCAAATTTTAAATCATCTCTTTCTTGAAGTTTTCTGCCAAATTTTTCCTGAAGTCCCTTTTTTGAAAGATAAGTAATATGTGCAGCCATTCTAGCAACAGCTAATCCTTTATCAGGTACAATGTTTTTTAAATTATAATTTCCATCTGACCAATTATGATCTGCCGCAATGGCTTGTCTGCCAAGTTCATTAAAAGCAATATTTTGAGCTGAATGACTTGAAGTACACGCTATTGGTATTGCTGTTTTAGTTTTATTCGGATAATTACTAATAAATTGTAGGACTTGCATTCCACCCATTGAACCACCTACAATTGAAAAAAGTTTTTTTATTCCAAAAAAATCTAACAGGTTAATTTGTGCATTTACCATGTCATTAATTGTGATAACTGGGAAATCTGTCCCATAAATTTTTTTTGTCTTGGGATTTTCATGACTTGGTCCAAAAGACCCCATACATCCACCTATTACATTTGCACAGATCACAAAATATTTATCTGTATCTATCGACTTACCCGAACCTACTGCGTAAGACCACCAACCATCCTTTTTGGTCACTGGATTAATACCTGTTACAAATTGATCACCAGTTAAAGCATGAAATACCAAAATCGCATTATCTTTTTCATGATTTAGTGAACCATAAGTTTCATATGCTAACGGAAAATTATTAATAGTCTGACCACAATCTAATTTGAGTGGTTTTTCAACAATCAAAGTCTTTATGTTTTGTTTAATACTCATAATAAAAGCTGAAAATTGAATTGTGAGAAAAAAACTTTTTTAGCGGTTTTTTTAAAGCGCTCGCAATTCAGGTAAATCAGCGCGAGAGCTTTGTACAAGAACTAATTTAGTATGTCAATTTTAAAAAATATTTTTAACTAATACTATATAAAAAATTGTTATTTTATTTATAAAGGAGGCTTAAATTTAAAACATGACAACTATAAAAATTAAGAAATTTAATATCGACGCATATGAGCCTGGTAAATCTAGTGTCAAAAATTTAAGAAAAATTATTAAACTTTCTGCTAATGAGTCTGCACTTGGTTTTAGTAAAAGAGTTAAAAAAATAATCTCACAAAAAAGTTTAAAATTTTATAGGTATCCAGATGGCAAGTCTGAAATATTACGTAAGCAAATTTCTAAAAAATTTGATTGTGATAAAGAAAAGATTATTTGTGGAGCAGGTTCGGATGAGGTTATTCAAATGTTATGCCAGCTTTTTCTTAAACCAAAAGATGAAGTGATTGTTCCTAAATACAGTTTTTTGATGTATAGAATTTATGCAAAAATAGTTGGAGCGAATGTAATTTTCTCCAAAGAAAAAAATTTCAAAATTTCTATTTCAGAAATAATAAAAAAAGTTACAAAAAAAACTAAAATTGTCTTTTTAGCTAATCCAAATAACCCTACTGCTACTTATTTAACTAAGTTAGAATTATTAGAATTAAGAAAAAAGTTAAGAAAGAATATTTTGTTAGTTGTTGATGACGCATATGCTGAGTATATGAAAAATAAAGATTATGAATCGGGTTTAAATTTATTTAAAAATAACCCAAATGTTTTTATATTAAGAACGTTCTCTAAAATTTATGGGTTGTCATCTTTAAGAATTGGATGGGGCTATGGACCAAAAAAAATAATCAAAGCTTTAAATATTATAAAACCCCCATTTAATGTAAATGAAGTTGCTCAAAAAGCTGCAGTAGAATCTTTAAAAGACGATAAATTTATATCTCGTTCAGTTAATCATAATTTTTTTTATGCAACAAAATTAAAAGATTTCCTGAAAAAGTACAACATTAGTACAAATGAAGTTTCTGCTAATTTTTTATTATTAAATTTCACTAAATGTAAATTTAATGCTAGATATTTTTACAAAAAATTAAAAAATAGTGGAATAATATTAAGATCTACAGAAGAGGGTTACAAAATAAAAGATATGTTAAGATTGACTATAGGATCTAAAAAAGAAAATTTAAAATTTATGAATAAAACAAAAAATATATTTAATAAATGAAAAAGGTTTTTATCATAGGCTGTGGTTTGCTTGGTTCTTCTTTAGTTAGAATAATTGTAAAAAAAAAATTAGCAGAAAAAATTTTTATATACGAAAAATCTAAGCTGAACATAATCAAAATTAAAAGATTAAAGTTGCCAGTCACAATTGTAAAATCATTGAGAGATGGTGCATTAAATTCAGATCTAATAATTTTTTGTACACCTATGAGCCAATACAAAGGACTTATTTTAAAGATAAATAATTTTATTTCACCGAAAACAATCATAACAGATGTTGGTTCTGCAAAAATAAACTCGTCTAAAATAATTAAGAATTTTTTAAAAAAAGGAGTTTATTGGACACAAAGCCATCCTATAGCAGGATCGGAGGTAAGTGGGCCTGAGTACGGTAAAGATAATATGTTTAAAAACAAATGGTGTGTATTGATAAAAGATAAAGAAACAAATATTAAGCATTTAAGATTTCTAGACTCTTTTTGGAAAAAAGTAGGCTCTAAAACAGTTAAAATGAATTCGGAAAAACACGATAAAATTTTCTCAATTACAAGTCATTTACCTCATTTGATAGCCTATAACCTTGTAAAATCAGCAAAAGATTATGAAAAAAAAATAAAATTAGACCTCATCAAGTATAGCGCTGGAGGTTTAAGGGATTTTTCAAGAATTGCAGCATCTAATGAAATAATGTGGCGAGATATTTTTTTTGATAATAGCCAAAATATTGCAAAAGTGATTGATATTTTTGTGAAAAATTTAAAAGACTTTAAAAAAGATATTAAACTAAAAAAAAATAAATCGATAATTAGTAAGCTAATTAAAGCAAAAAGGGTTAGATCTCAAATTATAAAGTTAAAACAAGATATCAATAGGCCTGATTTTGGTAGATCTAATTAGCTTCAATAATAGATTTTACGTTTTTAAGATAATCCTTGTATCGATCAGAAGAATTAATTGCTGTTTTATAAATTGGTTTTCTCGCTTGTGTTGAACTTGCTGTTTTGATCGCTCTTTTGTTTTTATGATGATTTAGGCAATTATCATCCCATTCTAATTCACAAAATTCTAATAGTTTTCTTATTTGTTTTTCAGGATTTTCAACAAGTTCTGGATAATGAATGTCGAAAATTGTTTTTGGAAATTTTTTTTTAAAAAATCCTACTAAATCGTCATATAATTTGTAAAAATTTGCTATATCTTCCAAATCATTGGTAAATGGCATTGAGTTTGGGAAATAATTCTTAAAATTTGACCAAACAATGTCCATAGAATTTCTTTTACAATTTATTATTTTTGCATTAGGGAAAAGATATTTAATAAAGCCAATAAATCTAAAGTTCAAAGGAGCTTTATCTGTGAAAATTTTAGACGAGAAGTCATAATTTGAAATTTTTTCTAAATATTCTCTTCTACAAGACAAGATTAGATTATAAATTTCACTTTTATCCAAATTTTTGTTTTCATTGAATTTTTGAAAAATTTTTCTTGCTTCTTTTTCTAAAAAAGGTAGTTCACCTCCACCAAATATTTTTTTGTGCGATGACAATATTTGTTCTACTAGTGAAGTACCTGATCTTGGCATCCCAATAATAAAAATTAATTTTCTTGGAATATCCTTATTTTTAATATCTAAATTTTCAAAATTAAAATTTTTAATTTTATTAAAATCATTTTTTTCTTCATCTAATTTATACTTTGTTATTTTCTTAATTATTTTATTTCCTTGTGAATAATTTTTAAACGATTTTTCATAATCACTAATGTCCTCAAAATATTTTCCCAAGGCAAAATATAAATGAGACTTTTGTATTTCATTTAATTGCATATTCTCTAACTTATTATTAATACTTTTATAGTGTGGATGATCCTTGCTGTATTTTGTTATATTTGACAACATTCTATCTGCTTGAGTAAATTTTGGATTAAAGGTTAAAATTTTATTTAGACATTCTGAAGATTTATCAAATTCACCTAAAGCTTCATGGTTAATTGCTAAATTATAATAAGGCTCAATCAATTTATCATTTATCTTTAAAATTTTATTAAAATACTCAATAGCTTCTTTATTTAGATTTAAATAATTTTTTAGATTTCCTAAATTATTTAGGATACTTATGTATTTGGGTGCTTCATCTAACCCTCTTTTGAAATATGTCTCAGCTTTTTTGAAATTATTTAATTTAAAATGTGAAAGGCCAATATTGTTTAAAAAATGAGGATTTCTTGAATTAGCTTTTAAAGCTGTTTCCATTATTTCTATAGATTTATCATATTTACCTAAACTTTGATAAGATAGGCTTAATAAATTAAACAACACTTGATGTTTTCTTTTTTTTAGTAAAATTTTTGTTTCATCTACAACCTCTTTAAACAAACCAACTTTTAGCTTATTAGTTAAAATATTTACTTTTTTTTCTAATTCCAAGTCGTTAATCATTATTAAAGATTTATTGGTTTTAATTTTGTATCTTTGAATATTCTATTGATAGTTTTTTTTATATTCATTATCAAAACTTTTTTTTTTGGGCCATAGGCATGTATTAAGTTTTTTTTATTTAGACGATATGCAACATGACCTTTCCAAAAAATAATATTTTTTTTAAAATTTTTTTTATCAGTAATACTTCTACAATACCTTAGTTGATCTTTTGTGTCTCTTGGAAAAAAAATTCTATTATAAAAAAAGAAGATTTGTATTAGAGCAGAGCAATCAATACCCTTAGAAGATTTTCCACCCCATAAATATTTTGTATTCAAAAAAAGTTTTAAAATCTTTGTTAGATTTTTTTCAAAATGATCAACTTTCTTTGTGTCAACGATTTTTACCCATTTTCTCTTTTCATATTCAAAAAATTCTTTTTTTTTGGTAATAACAGAAATTCTTGAGCCGAAATATAAAAAATTTTTCGTTTTGATAAATTTATCACCTTTTTTTCTAAATACTCTTGACCTAGGCCTACAAATTTTATTTGTTGGCTTAAATTTTCTTAAAAATTTATAACGTTTTATAAAACCAGTATAATTATCATATTCAGTTCTAATTTTAATCCATTCCTTGTTTTTTGATAAAATTTTGAATTTTTCACCATATAAAATTTGGGATATAACTTCAGAATTATAAGAAGGTCTTAAATTTATATTTCCAATAGGTTTATTATAAAAATTATTTTTCACTTAATTTTAGTTTATTCCTCATCATCCATAATATAATAAGAGATGGAACTACCATTAATGCTGTTATTATAAAAAATATTCCCCAATCACCATTTAACCAGTCTACTAGCGCGCCAGATGATGATGCTAAGGTAGTTCTTCCAGCAGTCCCTATAGATGCTAAAAGAGCATATTGGGTTGCAGTATATGCTCTGTCTACTAAAAGAGAGATAAAAGCAACAAAAGCAACAGTAGCAAAAGCAGCAGCTATGTCATCAAAAATGACAGCGATAGCAAATAATATTTCTGACTTTTCAGACCAAGCAAGCACACTAAATAAAAGGTTTGTACTTGCCATAATTAATCCTGCCAAGAACATTGCTTTTAAAACACCAGATCTTATAACAAACAAGCCACCTAAAAGCGTGAATACTACAGTTGTAATCCATCCTAAGGTTTTTGAATAAATAGCTATATCAGATTTACTAAAGCCAATTTCTTTGTAAAAAATTATCGACATTCTTCCTAGAAAAGCCTCACCTACTTTAAATAGAAAAACAAAACTAAGAATTCCGATTGCAATAGAAAAACCGTTTTTCTTAAAAAAACTTATAATAGGGCCACTAATTGTCCCACCAATCCATGTCAAAAATTTTGACAAAAAATTTTCATTTCCAAGTTGATTTGAGATTATTTTATCATTTTCTTTTTGTTGGCTTTGTCTTTCATTGCTACCTGCTTCATTTATGAACATTAAACCAACATTCATTAAAATGATTAAGATACCCAAAATTAAAAATGTTAATTGCCAATAATTTTCAAATCCCCGGTTTTGTAAAAATTCAGCAGAAAATAATGAGAGAACACCTCCAAGTTTATAACCACTCCACCATCCAACTACAGCCATCGCTGCTCCAGCTGCCATTGATTTTCCCTCATTTTCTCCAATTTGTTCTATTCTTAAAGCATCTACAGTTATGTCCTGAGTGGCTGATGCAATAGCAATAATTAATCCTGTTGAAATTACAAAAGTTAAATTTATTGTTGGATTAGAGATGCTCCATAAAATAAGTGAAAATAAAATGATAATTTGCATTAAGACTATCCACCCTCTTCTGTGACCAATTTTTTTTGTCAAAAAAGGAATTTGTATTCTATCTACTAAAGGTGCCCACAAATAATTAAAAGCGTAAACACCAAAAATTAAGCCCGCCCATCCAATTGTTGATCTGCTCAATCCATCTTCTTTTAACCACAAACTAAGACTGCTTCCAATTAATACCCAAGGGAAACCTGAAATTGCACCTAATAATAAAATCTTTAACATCCTCTTGTCAAAATAAATTGAAAAAGTTTCTGAAAAAGATTGTTTTTTAAATTCTATCATTATTAATTTCTCCAAAAAGATGGCAAAAATAAAACTAATATTGCAAATAATTCTAATCTTCCTAGTATCATTCCTAATGATAAGATCCATTTAGAAACATCAGGTAAAGATGAAAAATTACCGTTAGGACCAATTTCTGGACCAAGTCCAGGCCCAACATTAGAAATTGAGGTTGCAGCTCCAGAAATAGCTGTAATGAAATCTAAACCAGTCAACGAGAGTAAAGCGGTTAGAATAAAAAAAATTACAAAATAAAAAAATATAAAAGAAATTATAGATGAGATAAATTTTTCATCAATTGAGCTTTGATTGTATTTTATAATAAATACGCCCTTAGGGTAAATTATCTTTTTTAGTTGATTTATTATAAATAAATATAATATTTGAAATCTGAAAATTTTTACACCACAAGTCGTTGACCCTGCACATCCACCTATAAACATTAAAGACAAGAAAATCAATAAAGAAAAACCACCCCAGTTATCAAATTGTGCATTGACGTAACCAGTGCCAGTAAGAATTGAAATTACATTAAAAAATATTGAACGTGTATTATAAGAACTTGAATTATTTAAAATTAGATATATCGATAAAATTATAATACTTATAAATATTATTTTAAAGAAAGTTTTTATTTGAGTGTCTGAAAAAAAGATATTCTTATTTCCACTAATAAACTTAATATATGTAATAAATGGTAAGCTACCTAAAATTATAAAAAACATAGCTGAAATTTCAATAGCTATACTATCGAAAAAACCGATTGAATCATTATAATTTGAAAATCCTCCAGTAGCTAAAGTAGTCATTGAGTGTGTTATACTGTCAAAAATGTTCATTCCAAAAACATAATAAGTTAACCCACACATCATTGTCAGGACTGAATAAATATAGATTAATCGAACAGCAATTTCTTTTGATTTAGGAAGTACTTTTTCAGAGGAGTCATTACTTGAAATTTTAAACAATTGCATACCACCCACATTCATTATGGGCATAAGCGTTATCGCCATTATAATTATTCCTATTCCACCTAACCATTGGAGTATTGCTCTCCACAAAAGAATACTCTTTGGCATATTTTCTAAGTTCGCAATTATAGTTGATCCAGTGGTGGTAATGCCAGACATACTCTCAAAAAAAGCGTTGGTAAACGAGAAATCTAGATTCGAGAAAAAAAAAGGTAAAGATCCAAAAATAGCGACACTTAGCCAGGATAATGCAGTTAATAAAAAGGCTTGTTGTAAATTTAATTTATTTTCGTGGTCCAGATTTGATAAGAAAAATAATGTACCAAAAATAATTGTTACTATAGAAGCACCAAAAAAAGATGAGTCAATCTCTTGATAAAAAAATTGAGCTATTATTGGAATGAACATAAAAATTCCAAGAATTATCTGTAATATTCCTAACGTAAAAAAAACTGTTTTATAATTAGACATTTTGAGAAGAGATTATTTTATGGTAAATAAATTTCAACTCTATAAGAATAAACTTAACCACTAATATTAGATTATATTTGAATTATTCATGATTAAAAAAGAGAATTTAGACAAAACAAGTGCTTGGCCGTTTGTTGAAGCAAAAAAAATGCTTAGAGAAAGAAAATCTATTATTGAAAAAAAAGGAAAAATTACTCTGCAAACAGGTTATGGTCCCAGTGGACTTCCTCATATTGGAACTTTTGGTGAGGTTGCAAGAACATCAATGATAGTTAATGCATTAAAACATTTAACTGATGTTCCAGCAGAAATAATTACATTTTCAGATGATATGGACGGACTTAGAAAAGTTCCAGACAATGTTCCGAATAAAGAAATTTTAGAAAAAAATCTTCATAAGCCTTTGACACAAGTCCCGGACCCTTTTAATAAATATAAAAGTTTTGGTGAACATAATAATGAAAAATTAAAAAGTTTTTTAAATGATTTTAATTTTAAATATGATTTTAAGAGCTCTACTAATCTTTATAAATCAGGTTTTTTTAATTCAACTCTTAAAATTATTTTAGAAAATTACGACCAGATCATGAATATTATTTTACCTACTTTAGGAAAGGAACGACAAAAAACTTACAGCCCATTTTTACCAATTTGTCCAGACACAAATCACGTTCTAGAAATTCCAGTTAAAGAAATTAACAAAGAAAAGTCAGAAATAGTTTTTGATAATGGTGGTAAAGATTTAGCCTGTAGTATTTTAGACGGTCATTGTAAATTACAATGGAAGGTTGACTGGGCAATGAGGTGGTATGCTTTAGATGTTGATTTTGAAATGTATGGAAAAGATTTAATCGAAAGTGCAATTTTATCAACTAAAATAATTAACTTGATTGGAAAAAAAAATCCAGCGGGTTTTGCTTATGAACTTTTTTTAGATGAAAAAGGTGAGAAAATTTCTAAATCAAAAGGTAATGGAATTACAATAGAACAGTGGTTAGATTACGCTTCTCCAGAGAGTTTATCACTTTATATGTATCAAAACCCAAAAAGAGCAAAAAAACTTTACAACGAGATAGTTCCAAAAGCAGTTGATGAATATCTTGAACTTATAGAAAAGGCTAAAACTCAAGACGAACTTCAATTATTGATGAACCCGGTTTGGCATGTACATAATGGAAAAGTTCCTAGAGAAAAAATGATTATGTCTTTTTCGATGCTATTAAACCTCGTTGAAACAAGTAATGCAGAAAATAAAGAACTTTTGTGGAAATTTGTTAAAAAATATAAAGAAGATATTTCTGAAAAAGAACAACCTATCTTTGACGATCTAGTTAGATACGCAATAAAATATTTCAACGATGTAATTAAAACTAAAAAGAAATATAAAACACCTGATCAAAAAGAAAAAAAAGCATTAGAAGCATTAATTAAAACACTTGATGAATGTAATGACAAAATGTCTCCAGAGGATATTCAAACATTAATCTATTCAACTGGAAAAGATAACGGATATTCAGAAAATTTAAGAGATTGGTTTAGATTGATCTATGAAGTTGTTTTTGGAGATGAAAATGGTCCTCGAATGGGTTTTTTTATAAGTTTTTTTGGTGTTAAAGAAACAAAAGATCTTATAATAAGTAGAATTAAATAATGTTTTCAAATTTAAGATCTTTAATTTTTAAACTAGATCCAGAGATAGCGCATAGTTTAGCAATAAAATCCTTAAAATTGAATTTTGTTCCAAATATTTTAGATTCGAATAAAGATAATGATTTATTTAAAACCAAATTATTCAATAAAGACATAGTTAATCCGATTGGAGTAGCAGCTGGATTTGATAAAAATGCTGAAGTTTATAATTCATTGTTTAAGCTCGGATTTGGTTTTGTAGAAGCTGGTACCGTTACACCTCTAAGACAATATGGCAATCCTAAACCTAGAGTTTTTAGACTGGTAGAGGATGAGGCCTTAATAAATAGATTAGGTTTTAATAACTTGGGTGCAAAAAATATTGCTGATAGGATTTTATCAAACAAACAGATCGGCTTACTTGGAATTAATATTGGTCCTAATAAAGATACAAATAATAGACACAACGACTATATCGAATGTTTAAAAGTCTTTCATAGAATTGCTGATTATATTACAATCAACATTTCATCTCCTAATACAGAAGAGCTTAGAAATTTTCATGATCAAAATAAGTTGAATAAATTACTAAAAATTATTAATAATGAAAAAACAGTCCTTAATTCGAATATTCCAATTGTTGTTAAGGTTTCGCCTGATATAAAGGATCAAGAAATACCTAAAATATCTGATGTTCTTTTAAAAAATAATATAGAAGCAGTAATTTTATCCAATACCTCAGACTCAACTAGAGATGAACTAAATGACATTCAAAAACATCAAAAAGGTGGCCTTTCAGGAAAACCGATAGAGGAAAAATCAACAAAATTGATTGAAAAATTTTATGAAATTATAGGTAAAAAAATTAAAATAATTGGAGTTGGGGGAGTGGACTCAGGAATAAGTGCTTATAAGAAGTTTTTGGCCGGAGCAAGTTACATCCAACTTTATACAGGGATGGTTTATAGAGGACCTAATATTGTGAACCTAATTAAAAAAGAGCTAAAGGAATTGATGTTAAAAGACGGTGTTAAGCACTTTAGTGAAATAATAGGAAAAAAAACAATTTCTTAAATTATATAAACTTGACGCAGTCGTAATCTCAATTTATATACTTTTTGTTATTATGTCGAAAAAATGTGAACTCACTGGTAAAATTCCTCTTAAAGGACACAACGTAAGTCATGCGAATAATAAGACAAAAAGAAGATTTTTACCAAACTTAAAAAAAGTAAAGTTTACTAGTGAACTTTTAAAAAGGAGCATGAAACTCACAGTGAGTAATGCAGGTGTAAGATCTGTTGATAAAAAAGGTAGTTTTGATGAGTTCCTTAAAACTGTTAAAAATAAAAACTTATCACCAAGATTAAAAAAATTAAAAAAAAACTTGCTTATTAAATCTCCGTTTCAAAAGAAACAGGTTCAATCTAAAACAGCTCAATGAAAAAGATATTTTTTATTCTCTCATTTTTAATGGGTTTAGTTGTACTGGCATCTAATTATTTAGTTCAATTTCCAATTAAATATTATGGTTTAGAGGAAATATTAACTTATGGGGCATTTAGTTATCCTATTGCTTTTTTAATTACAGATTTAGCTAATAGATCATTTGGTAAGATAGTTGCTAGAAAAATTGTTTATATTGGTTTTACAATAGGAATTTTATTTACACTAGTATTTTCAACAAATTTTACAGATCTTATATCCATAAGAATTGCAATTGGATCAGGAACAGCCTTTATAATTGCACAACTTTTAGATGTGCAAATATTTGATCAGTTGAGACAAAAAAAATGGTTTGTTGCTCCTTTGACGTCATCTTTGATTGGATCAACAGTTGATACTTTTTTATTTTTTTCAATATCTTTCTACGGAACAGGAATACCTTGGATAACCTTATCTTTTGGAGACTTAGCAGTAAAATTTTTTGTAGCTTTAATAATGCTGATTCCCTTTAGACTATTACTTGGTACACTTAAAGCAGCTTAGCTAGATTTTAGGTTCTTGCTGTGTCATGCAATGTATTGCCCCAAAACCCCATATCAATTTACTACAGTCAACTGTTTCAATTTTTTTATTTTTAAAAAAATTTCTAAAAATTTTAATAGCAATATTATCCTCTTTTACTTTAAAAATTGGTAATAGTACTTTTTTATTACAAATATAAAAATTTAGGTAACTTGCAGGGACTCTAGTTTTTTTTTATATAAATAGGTGAAGGCATAGGCACTTTTATGATTTTAAATTTTCGCCCATTTTGATTTTTTAGATTTTTTTAAGATATCTAAATTTTCATAAAGATTTTTGTAATTTTTGTCTTTTTTATTACTTTCAATTGCTGTCATAATCGTATTCTTAGAGACAAATCTTGAAATATCATCAACATGACCATGAGTGTCATCTCCTATAATTCCTTTTTTTAACCATATAAAATTTTTGATATTTAAGTATTTGCTAAATAATTTCTCATAGTCTTTTTTTTTTAAATCTTTATTTCTCTCTTGAATCTTGCTCAATAAGCATTCCTCAGTTAATATTATTGATCCCACACCATTAACATCAAAAGCTCCACCTTCCATTATTACTTTTATTAAATTTTTATTTTTTTTTATAACTGGCTCAATTTTTTTTAATTTGACCAACTTACTTATTTTATCAGTAATTTTATTATCATTATTGAAATTATTGTATTTAGCCCACCCATTGAATCGAAAATCTAATATTAATTTTTTTTTAATTTTTTTGTTAATTAAAAATATCGGTCCTGAATCTCTTAACCAAATTCTGTCAGTTTTAATTTTATGAAAATTAATATTCTTAATTTTGCTTAATTGAATTAACTTTTTAATTTTTTTAACTTTTTTATGAACTAACAAATTAACTGTTTGGCTTTTAGAAATTTTATAAATTATCTCTAAAACTACTTTAGGAATAGATTTATATAATCCTGGCCAATCATATTTATTATAAGGCCAAGCAATCCATACAGACTTTTGATTTTCCCATTCTGCAGGCATTCTAAAGTCATTGAGTTTTTCATTCATCTTCAGGATTCTTTAGTATTCCTTTGTAAAAATCTATTCTTCTATCCCTTAAAAAGGGCCAATGTTCTCTGGCATTATCAATTTTTTTATAATCGATCTCACGAATTAAAATTTGTTGCTTATTGTTACTAAGTTTTCCAATTATTTGACCACTAGGGTTTATTACCATTGAATTTCCCCAGAATTCTATTTTTTTTCTACCCTTGCTTTCTGTTCCAACTCTATTAATGGCAACTACAAAAGTTCCATTTGCTATTGCGTGAGATTTTTGCATTGTGATCCAGGAGTCTAATTGAGATTTACCAAATTTTTTTTTTTCCTTTGGATGCCATCCTATAGCTGTTGGATAAACAATTATTTGCGCACCCTTAAGTGCTGTTAATCTCGCAGCCTCTGGAAACCATTGATCCCAACATATTAAAGGTCCAATTTTACCAAATTTTGTTTTGACTGACTTAAAACCTAAATCTCCAGGAGTGAAATAAAATTTCTCATAATATCCTGGATCATCTGGAATATGCATTTTTCTATATTTAGCTAATATTTTACCTCTTTCATTTATTATAATAGTTGTATTATGGTAAAAACCTGAAGTCCTCTTTTCAAATAATGAAAGGATTAGAATTACCCCCAATTCATTTGCTAAATTAGAAAATATATCTGTTATTTTACCTGGTATTTTTTCTGCGAGTTTAAAATTTGAGTGATTTTCTGTTTGACAAAAATAAGTTGATAAAAATAGCTCTGGTAAACAAATTATCCTAGCTTTTTTGGATGCTGCTTTTTTAATACTTTTAATTGCTGATATAATATTTGACTTGATATTATCTGAAATTTTACTTTGAATAATTCCAATTTTTACTTTTTTGACCATTAATCAAAATATTTTAGAAAATTTTTTTCTATCTCTATTCTTCCATGCACCAGTATGATAGGCATCACTTACTATTAATGGCAAAACACTAGTTGCTTCAGCAAATACCATTTGTTCCTTGGCTGAATCAACTTTGCCCCATGAACTTGCTTCTTTTAATGTTGAGCTGCTACAAGCACCATCTCTTGAGTCAGCAACTGTGATTTGGATTGCATACTTATGCATGTCCACGTTTTTTCCCAAGAGTTCTGCACAAATTACAGTATCCTGTATGAAATTTTTAGGAACACCTCCACCAATCATAAATAATCCTGAACTTTTAGACTTTATTTTCACTTCGGTAAGTTCTCTAAACTCCCTTATTGAGTCTATAGTAACATGACTTTTAGGATTTCTTTCTTGATGCATTACAAGCCCAAATCCTGCGCTAGAGTCAGTAAATGCTGGACAAAATATTGGAACTTCATTTTTATAAGCTGTCTCAATCAAAGACCCTTTCTTTTTTGCATTTGATATCAGATATTTTCCAACCTCTTCTATAAATTCTCTTGACGTGTAAGATTTTGGCTCAAGTTTATCAGCTATTTTTCCTATCGTTTTATCACACATTTGAAGCTCCTCTTCATCAATAAATGTATCATAAATTCTGTCTATGTAATTATCTCTTAGCTCATTATCATTTTGGTATTGTGATCCTTGGTAATGTTTAAAGCCAAGCGCTTCAAAAAAATCCATATCTATTATTGATGCTCCAGTTGCAACTATTGCATCTACCATATTGTATTTCACCATATCTCTGTAGATATGCATGCATCCCGCTGCAGAAGTAGAGCCAGCTAATGTTAAAAAAATTGTACAATCTTTATCTTTCAGCATTTGATTATATATTTTAGCAGCATTTGCAGTTTCTCTTGAAACAAAAGACATTTTTTCCATTGAGGCAATAATCTTTCGTGCATCAAAAGAAGTAATATTAATGTGCTGAACCGGATTTTTTAAAAAATCTTTTTTACTGTTATGACCAAATTTTTTTTCTTCTGACATTAAGCAACCATTATAGCTTTATTAACATGTTTATCATAAAGCGTCATAATTGGTTGGTCCTCAACTTCATAAATTTCGTCTGAAAAGAATCCATTAAATTGTGTTCTGAAGGTCAATCCATAAGCTCCTAGTTGTCCAAGCTCGATGTAATCATTTTCTTTAATATTATTTGGAAGTAAAAAGGGGCCTTTCATATAATCCATACTGTCGCAAGTAGGACCATAAAAATCGAACGCAGTTAATTTTTTGGAAATAATTTTGTTAGAGCTATCTTTAATCATTTTAGATGGAAAAATTATGTTTGGAGTTCCAGCATCAAAAAGTGTTCCATAGGTTCCATCATTTATATAAAGTTTTTGTTTCTTTTTTAGATTAACTCTCACTATGGTAGATCCACTCTCTGCTACCAGGGCTCTTCCAGGCTCACAAATAATTTCTGTCTTATTATTTAATTTTAAATTTTCTAAACTTTTTTTAATTTCACTTAGATAATTATTTAAAGACTGTGGAATTAAGTCAGGGTATATCGTGGGAAACCCACCGCCAACATTAATATAATCAGGACTAATTTTAGTTTTTTTAATGATATTTCCAATTTCAGTGATACCTTTGTGATAAGAAATAGGATGCATACACTGAGATCCAACATGGAAACTTAAACCTATTTTTTTTGCATATTGTTTTACTAATCGTAATAATCCTACTGCTTCAGAATTTAAAGCACCAAATTTTTTAGATAAATCTATTTCTGCATGCTCATTTGATACAGCCACTCTCACAAATAATTCAAGATCTTTAGCGTTATTTGTGTTTTTTATAATTTTAATAAGTTCATCTTTAGTATCTAAAGCAAATGTTTTTATCCCATATTTAAAGTATGCTTCGGATATACTGTTTTTACTTTTTATTGTGTGCATATAGGAACATTTAGCTGAGTGACTAAATTCTCGCACAGCTTTTATTTCTTCTATTGAAGCAACATCAAATTGTTTTATTCCACTTTCAATAAGAGTTTTAATTACTTCTTCATGAGGGTTTGTTTTTACAGCATATAATATCTCACCTGGAAATTTTTTTTGAAAGTAATTAGAAGCTGAAAGAATAGAATTCTTTCTTATACAGTAGACTGGTTTATCCGGTTTCAGTTGAGTTACTAACTCTTCAACCGACTTAAATTTTTGCATCTAAAATGCTCCCTAAAAAAATTTAACAAAAAAAGTCTTTTTATTTAAAAAACTTTAGTAATTGCAGCAATTAATTCATTAGTTAATTAATGTAAAGCAAATAATGGCCTATTGAATTGTGGAAAAAAATGTCCATATATAACACATGAAAAATGAAGCACCTTTACAAAATTTAGCTGATTTCGACAATAAATCGTTACTTATTGTTGATGATGATAATCCTTTTAGAGAAAGATTAGCTAGAGCTATGGAAAAGAAGGGTTTTGAGGTTATTCAAGCTGAGGGTGTAAAAAAAAGGTATAGATTCAGTCAAAGCTAAAAAACCAGGTTTTGCAGTAGTAGATCTGAGGTTGGGAGATGGTAATGGATTAGAGGTAGTTAAAGAAATCCAAAATACAAATTCTTCTAGCAGAATAATAATGTTAACTGGCTATGGAAATATTCCAACAGCAGTAGCTGCTATTAAAGAGGGGGCAATTGATTATCTAGCGAAACCAGCAGATGCAGACGACGTTGAAAAAGCTTTGTTAGCTGATCCATCAAAAAAGGCTGCTCCACCAGAAAATCCGATGTCAGCAGACAGAGTAAAATGGGAGCATATTCATAGAGTGTTTGAATTGTGCAACAGGAACGTATCTGAAACAGCTAGAAGATTAAAAATGCATAGGAGAACTCTACAACGAATTCTTTCAAAAAGATCCCCTAAATAAATTTTCTAAATTTTAAAACATACTTGGAAATAACTGTAAGCAAAACAATCTTAAATAATTCTGCTAATAAGAATGGCATTACTCCTAATTGAAAAATAGGTTTGTTCCAACCTATCAAAGTTCCTAGCCATAACACACCTAAGATATAAATTATTGAAACTGCTACTACTAATTTAATAAAAATAATGAAATAATTATCTTTGATTTTCACAAACGAAGCTAAAAAACTAGCAAAGATAAATCCTATAAGGTAGCCCATAGTAGGGCCAGTGAAATAGACTAAACCTACACCTCTTTCAGGAGAATTAGAAAAAACTGGCAATCCTAGAACACCCTCTATTAAATATAATCCAACTGTAGAAATTGCAATTTTGTATCCAAAACAGACACCTAAAAATAAAACCATAAAGGTTTGCATTGTCATAGGCACTGGATAAAATGGTATTTTAATTTTAGCAGAGATTGCAAGCATTACTGAACCTAAAAAAATTACAATTACTGATTTAATTATTTGAGTGTGAGTATTTTGCTTTATAACATCCATAAAAAATAATACTCTTATTTCTATTCATAATCTATATTTATTTATAATGAGTAAAATTCAAAAATCTGATCATTTTTATCTGATTGATGGATCAGGGTACATTTTTAGAGCTTATTATGCTCTACCACCTTTAACACGTAAAAGTGATGGTTTACCAACTGGTGCTGTAAGTGGATTTTGCAGTATGCTATTTAAATTATTAGAAGACTCTAAATCAATTCAAAATAAACAGAAGCCAACTCACTTTGCAGTTATTTTTGACTCAGCAAGAAAAACTTTTAGAAATGAAATTTACCGTGACTATAAAGCGAACCGATCTGAAGCACCAGACGATTTAGCTCCACAATTTGAATATATTAGAAAATCTGTTTTGGCATTTAATTTACCTTCAGTTGAGCTCGCCAACTATGAAGCAGATGACCTTATTGCAACCTATGTAGACCAAATTTTAAAAAAAGGTGCAAATGTTACAATTGTATCTTCAGATAAGGATTTAATGCAATTATTCAAAAAAAATGTCCGAATTTATGATCCGATGAAAAATAGATTTATTTCTGATGAAGATGTACAAAAAAAGTTTGGAGTAGACTCTTCAAAAGTAATTGATGTTCAGGCTTTAGCTGGAGACAGCAGTGATAATGTTCCTGGTGTACCTGGTATAGGAGTAAAAACAGCAGCAGAATTGATAAATAAATATGGAAATTTAGAAACACTTTTAAAATCTGCTAATGAAATTAAGCAGAACAAAAGAAGAGAAACAATTATTGAAAATAAAGACAAAGCATTAATTAGTAAGAAATTAGTTACTTTAAAAAATGATGCTCCTGTAGACAGGTCTTTAACAGAGTTTCAATTAAAGGAAATCGATAAAGATAAACTTTATAAATTTTTAAGAGAAATGGAGTTTAATAGATTGCTAAGCTCAGCAATTTCAGCTTATGGTGAACCGAAACTTACCTCAGAAAAAGATATTGTTAAAACTGACGAAAAACAAAAAGCTATCGACAGAAAAAAATATTATTTAATAACAAATCTTGACGAAATCGACAGCTGGATTAAAGAGGCTGAGGAAGCAGGAGAAGTGGCGGTAGATACGGAAACAAATTCCCTAGATCCTCATCAAGCAGATCTTATTGGAATTTCACTTAGTTCTAAAATTGGTAAAGCTTGCTATATTCCTGTAGGGCATAAATCAAAAAAAAATATTGATAAAGATCAAACATTAAAAAAACTTAAACCTTTGCTCGAAGACCCGAGTATAAAAAAAATAGGGCAAAATATTAAGTTTGATTTCATTGTGCTATTTAAACACGGTATTAAGATTACATCTATGGAGGATACCATGCTTATGTCGTACGTGTTAGACTCTGGTAAAAATAGACACAATATGGATACTTTATCCGAAATTCATTTAAATCATAAACCGATAGCATTTAAAGACTTAGTTGGTACTGGAAAAAAAGAAATTAATTTTAGTTTTGTTGATTTAGAAAAGGCTAAAGATTATGCAGCAGAAGACGCTGATGTTACTTTTAGATTATATAAAAAATTTAATAAAAGTTTGAAAGACGAGAAAATGATCAATATTTATGAAACATTTGAAAAACCAATGATAAAAATTTTAGCTGATATGGAAATAGAAGGTATTAAAATTGATAATGATTTTCTTAAGACTCTTTCCTCAAAATTTGGGAAAAAAATTGAAAAAATTCAACGTGAAGTTTATAAAATATCAAAAAAAGAATTTAATATTGCATCTCCAAAACAGCTTGGTGAGATTTTGTATAATGATCTTAAGATTTCAGACTTAAAAAAAACCAAAAAAGGAAGCTTTGCAACTAGTGCATCAGTATTAGAGGATTTAGCTTTTAAAGGCCATAAGTTTCCACAATTAGTTTTAGATTGGAGGCAAATCTCAAAATTAAAGAATACTTATTCGGACACTCTTCCAGAGCATATTAATCCAAAAACTAAAAGAATACATACCTCCTTTTTACTGGCAGCGACTACAACAGGAAGACTAGCTTCAAGTGATCCAAATTTACAGAATATTCCCATAAAGTCTGAGGACGGTAAAGATATTAGGAAAGCATTCATTGCAGAAAAGGGTCTCTCTTTAATTTCAGCAGATTATAATCAAATTGAAATGAGAATTTTAGCTGATTTAGCTGATGTTAAAGAATTAAAAAAAGCTTTTAGAAATAACGAAGATATTCATTCTTTAACAGCTAGCCAGATATTTAATATTGGTATCAATAAAGTTAATGAAGATCAAAGAAGAAAAGCAAAAGCAATAAACTTTGGTATTATTTATGGTATCTCACAATATGGGTTAGCCAAACAAATAAACGTATCTAACCAAGATGCTGAGGAATTTTTGAATGCATATTTTGCTAAGTTTCCAGAAATAAAATTATATATGGATAAAACAATCAAATTTTGTAGAAAAAGTGGTTATGTGAATAATATTTTCGGAAGAAAATCTCATTTCATAAACATCAATGACAAAAACTATAATGTTAGAAACTTCCAAGAACGTGCAGCCATAAATGCTCCAATTCAAGGATCTGCGTCTGAAATTATGAGATTGGCGATGATCAGGCTTAATAAAAGACTTAAAGAGCAAAAAAATAAAAAAACGAAAATGTTACTTCAAATTCATGATGAGCTTATTTTTGAAACTTCTAAAGAAGAAGTGAAAAGAATCAGCAAAATTATAATCGAAGAAATGTCTAGCGTAGTTAAAAGCGAACACCACTCATTTTCAATACCATTAACTGTAGATTTGAATATAGGTGATAATTGGGGTGAACTTCATTAATTAAATTTGATTGCCCAAATTAGAACAATTTAGTATTTTTATAATGTGCTATGCATAAACAAATAATCGCATTAATAGATGATGATCGTAATATTTTGACAAGTTTAAGTATTGCGTTGGAGAAAGAAGGATTTAAAGTTCAGACATATATTGATGGTGAAAGTGCACTAATAGGTCTAACAAGAACACCCCCTGATCTTGCAATAGTTGATATTAAGATGCCTAAAATGGATGGTGAAGAGTTACTAAAAAAATTAAGAAAAAAAACCTCTTTACCAGTAATTTTTTTAACATCCAAGGATGACGAAATTGATGAGTTACTTGGATTAAAACTAGGTGCTGATGATTTTGTAAAAAAATCAGGAGGTTTTTCTATTAAAGTGCTCATTGAGAGAATAAGAGTTCAACTTAGAAAGAAAGATAGCAAGGACACCATTGAAGAAAATAAAAGTATTATATCTCATGGAAAACTAAAACTGGATCCATCCCAACTTGAATGTGAATGGGATGGTAAACAGCTACCAGATAAATTAACAACCACTGAATTTTTGTTAGTTAAAGAATTGGCTAAAAGACCTGGAATTATCAAAGAGAGAGGACAATTGATGGACATAGCCTATAGGGAAGATACAGATATTGAAGATAGAACAATAGATAGTCACGTAAAAAGAATTAGAAAAAAATTTAAGAAGGTTGATCCTGAATTTTCAGCTATTGAAACAAGATATGGGAGTGGTTATAGGTGGAATGTTAGCTGATGTTCAACAAAATACTTAAAGATTTATCTATTCTAAAAAAATTTCTATTTATTAATTTAATTTTTTTTACAATTATTGGATTATTTACATTTATTTATATAAAAAATGTGCAACCAAACCTGATAAAAAAAAAATCTTCTAATCACATTGAAGTGATTAATAATACAATTAGTAATTTAACAAGACTAAATGTTAATTTTGTTGAGGAAGATATTAGACGATTTTTATTGTCTACAAGATTTTTATTTCAGAATCTTGATAGAGTAATATTTTTTGACAATAATTTAAATTTAGTCGGTGACACAGACACATTAGATCTGGATCCTAGATCATTTTCTTCAAGACTTGATATTATAGAATTAGAAACTTTAAACGAGAAGAAGTCAAAAGAAATAGTAGAAAAGAAAAATATTGATATTGGAAAAAAAAAAACAGTCTCTTTAAATGATGTATTGTTAAATTATTCTACTTCAAAGGATTTTGGGATTCCATTTACATTCACTCAAGAAGAATTTAATAAATTCAAATTAACTACTATCAAAAATGTAATGCAAAATGGTAAAAATATTGGTTATTTAGCTATAACCGAAAATGCTAATGATATAAAAGCAGCGATTGATGAGAGAAAAACTTTTATCATCAGAACTGCTATTGCTGTAGGTATAGTAATATTAATTTTTTCTTTTGTTTTGAATAGATATTTTTTAAAACCAATTAAAAATTTAGTTAGTTATACAAAAACAATTAAAGATAAAAAACAAAAAACAACAAATATAGACAACTTAAAACTTAGAAATGATGAGCTCGGTTTATTGTCTAGTTCTTTAGATGACATGACGCTTGAACTGCAAAAAAGAATAAGACATGCTGAAAATTTTTCTACTGATCTGGTTCATGAAATAAGAAATCCACTTGCTTCTTTAAAAAGTGCCTCAGAAATTCTACATGACACAAATGACATTACACAAAGGATTAAATTGATCGATATATTAAGTCATGATGTTCAAAGAATTGAAAGATTAATTACTGATTACTCCCAAATGCTAAAGGATGAAGTTGCCCTGAGTAAGGAGAATATTAAAAAAATAGATATTGAACCGATTATTAAGTCTGTTGTTGATGATTTTAATAATCTTTACAAATTAAAGAGAGGAATAAAAATTTTTTATGAAAATGACCAAAAAAAAGAATATTTTATTAATGGAATTGAGAATAGAATTGAGCAAATGATAGCAAATCTTTTGGATAATGCAGTATCTTTTAGTGAGGATAACAAAGAAGTTTTGGTAAAAATATTTAAATCAAATAAAGATAATGTGATTGTAAACGTCCTAGATGAAGGTAAAGGTTTTATAGAAAAAGATACAAAAAAGATATTCAATAGATTTTATAGTAATAGGCCTGATAAATTTGGACAACACTCTGGATTAGGTTTGAATATAGTAAAAAATTTAGTGGATTTACATAATGCTACAATTAAAGCTTCCAATAGAACTGACCAAAAAGGAGCTAAAATTGAAATAGAGTTCCCTCAAGTTTAAAGAGTTCTATTGATTAATTAATTCTTTATTGTTAGAAGGTCCCTCATGGAAGATTTCAAAGTAAAAGATTTATCTCAAGCAGAATTTGGACGTAAAGAAATTTCAATAGCTGAAAGTGAAATGCCTGGATTGATGGCTTTGAGGGAAGAGTATGTTGGAAAGCATCCTCTTAAAGGAGCAAAAATTGTTGGCTGTCTACACATGACAATACAAACAGCAGTGTTAATTGAAACATTAGTTCATCTTGGAGCTGAGGTGAGATGGTCATCTTGTAATATTTTCTCAACTCAAGACCACGCAGCAGCAGCAATAGCAAAAGCCGGAGTACCAGTATATGCATGGAAAGGCGAAACAGAGGACGAATATTGGTGGTGCGTTAAACAAACTATCGAAGGTAAAAAAGATTGGAAACCAAACATGATTCTGGATGATGGAGGAGATTTAACAGCTTTAATGCATAAAGAATATAAAGATTTAATGAAAGATGTGAAAGGTTTATCTGAGGAGACCACCACCGGTGTATTAGCGCTTAAAAAAATGGAAAAGGAGAAAACTTTATTAGTGCCTGCAATTAATGTTAATGACTCTGTTACAAAATCAAAATTTGATAATTTATACGGATGTAGAGAGAGTTTAGTTGATGGAATTAAACGAGCTACAGATGTAATGATGTCAGGAAAAGTAGCAATTGTAGCAGGCTTTGGAGATGTTGGAAAAGGCAGTGCAGCATCTTTAAGACAATCAGGTGCAAGAGTAATGATTACAGAAACGGATCCAATATGTGCATTACAAGCAGCTATGGAAGGATATGAAGTAGTAACGATGGACGATATGATAAGTGAAGCAGATATTGTTGTTACTGCAACTGGCAATAAAGATATCGTTACAGCTGATCACATGAGAGAAATGAAAGATCGGGCTATTTTATGTAACATTGGACATTTTGATAATGAGATACAGGTTGATGCACTTAAAAACTATAAATGGGATGAAATTAAACCTCAAGTACACGAAATAACTTTACCAAGCAAAAAAAGAATAATTTTACTTGCAGAGGGCAGGTTAGTAAATTTAGGTTGTGCAACAGGACACCCTAGCTTTGTAATGAGCGCTTCATTTACAAATCAAGTTATTGCACAAATCGAATTATGGAATAATTCTAAAAATTATGAAAAAAAAGTTTATGTATTGCCAAAACACTTGGATGAGAAAGTTGCCACATTGCATCTTAAAAAGGTAGGTGCAAAGTTGACTAAATTATCAAAAGATCAGGCAGATTATATTAGTGTTAAAGTTGAAGGCCCTTATAAACCAGATGCTTACCGCTACTAAGAGCACAAAAATAAAGTTAAACTCAGAAAATATAACAAAAGAATTTGCTGATACTCTTTCATCAAAAATTAAAGTTGGAGATATAATTTTCTTATACGGTGAGATAGGTGTAGGTAAGACCACATTTGTAAAATATTTAATCAACATTATTCAAAAGAAAAACAAATTAGAACCATCTGAGGTAACCAGTCCTACTTTTAATATATTGAACGAGTATCAAATTAAGCAGATAAAAATAAATCATTATGATCTATTTAGACTTAAATCTGTAAATGAAGTAAAAAATTTAGGTCTATTTGATGATAGTTCTAAATCGATCACTTTAATCGAATGGCCACAATTAATTCAAGAAAAACCAAAAAATCTGATAGAGTTGACTTTTACATATGAGAATGACTATAAAATAAGAACAGTTCAAGTTAAGGGTCTCAATTAGATATAAATCGAATGTATAAGTTTCAAAATTTAAAACCAATTGAAGGAGACGCATCTTTTAGAAAGTTTTTTCGAAATAAAATCAAAAATAAAAGTTCTATCGTAGTTTTTGCAAAGAGAGAAAAATTCAAAAATTTGGTTGTGTATGACGCGATTAATAAAATTTTAAATAAAAATAAAATACTAGCTCCAAATTTATATAAGGAAAACTATAAAAAGGGTTATATAGAAATTCAAGATTTCGGTGATAATACAATTTTTAAAATTTTATTAAAAAAAAAAAATAATAAAATCAAATATTTTAAGAAAATATTAAAAACTTTGATGCAAATACAATCTATAAAAAATAAAGGTATTAAAGATTTTAAAAAGAAAAAATATATAATACCAAAATATGATAAATTAATTCTTTTAAGAGAAGCCCAGTTATTTTGTGACTGGTATGCTAAAAAAAAACTAATAAAAAAAAACAGAAATGAATTTAATAAGAATTTTAAAAGAATAACTAAAAAATTAATCTCCAACCTCCAATTAAAAAATAACGTTTTTGTTCATAGAGATTTTCACATATCCAATTTAATGTTAGTAAATAATCGAATTGGAGTGATAGATAGCCAGGACGCTTCGATTGGAAATAAAGCATATGATTTAGCTTCTTTAGTAGATGATGTAAGATTGAAAACTCCAATTACATTCAAAAATAAAATTTACAAATATTATATTGATAAACAAAATAATTTGAATAAATCAAAATTTAAAAACGATTTCGATATTTTATCAGTTATGAGAAATCTCAAAATTATTGGAGTATTTACTCGTCTTGCAATAAGAGATGGAAAAAAGGGTTATTCAAAATTAATTCCTAGAGCTTGGGAGTTAATTCGTATTAGAATTAATAATCAAATTTTTTTAGAATTAAAAAAACTTTTAAATCAAAATTTTAAAAAAGAATTAAATGCAAATTAAAACAGCTCTAATACTGTGCGCAGGTTTTGGTAAGAGGTTAAATCCATTGACAGAAAAAATTCCAAAACCACTCCTTGAACTTAATAATGTTACATTATTGGAAAACTGTATTAACTTAGTTATTAAACTTGATATAAAAAAAATTTTTTTAAATACATTTCATTTAAGTGATCAAATAATTAGCTTTATTAAAAAAAAAAATTTTCAAATTGAAATTCAGATAGTTGAAGATGGTAAAGAAATTTTGGATACAGGTGGCGGAATATTAAATATGATGAAAAAATCTTCTGATGAGGATTTTATCATTTTTAATCCTGACACGCTATGGAATAAGACCTATCATGAGGAAATTATTGAAATGCAGAATTTTTATTTTTCAAATAAACTTAACAACGCCCTTCTACTTACCAATAAGACACTGAGTTTTGATAAAAATCTCCCAGGTGATTTTAATCTTAAAGATAATTTAATATACAGAGAAGATACAACAAACTTTATTTATATTGGCTGCCAAATTTTAAATAAAAATTTATTTAATAAATATGAAGTTAAAAATTTCTCTGTCACTGAAATTTGGAATGAATTGCTGAAAAATAATGAATTAAATGGTTTTGAAAGTGTTCATCAATTTTATCATTTAACAAATTTAGAAACTTTTAGAAAATTAGAAGATCTTTAGATCTCTCTTTATCTAAGTACTCACAATTTTTTATTTTGGATTTATCATCGAACTCTATTATGAGAGGATTCCCTGTTGGTATTTCTAACTTAGAGATTTGAGAACTATCTAGTTTAAATAAATACTTGCATAATGCTCTTATTGAATTGCCATGAGCTGAAACTAATACATTCTTATTTAAAAGTATTTTTTCAATTTCATCATGAAAGTATTTTAGAACTCTTTCATATGTATCTTTCAGTGACTCGGTGTCTGGAATTATTTCTTTTGGTATATTTTTGTAAGTTTCAATATTAAAAGGATGATAAGGGCTTTTTTTATTTAGTGGTTCAGGTTTTGTGTCCCAGGATCTTCGAAACTCAAATATTTTATCTTCACCAATTTTTTGAGCCATTTCTATTTTATTAAGACCAGTTAAGGCTCCATAGTGTCTTTCATTTAGTTGCCACGCTCTAGGGAAATCATCCTCATCATTTAAAATTTTTTGTATTATCTTTAAAGTATTATTTGCTCTTAACTGTAGAGATGAAAAATATTTATCAATTTTAATATTTTTATTTTTGATTAAAAAACCTGCTTTTTCAGCCTCTAACATTCCATTTTTAGTAAGGTCAACATCAACCCAGCCAGTAAATCTATTCTCAAGATTCCAAACACTTTGACCATGTCTTACTAGTATTAAAAAACTCATGTTGTTATTTTTAAGATATATTTATAAATAAAACTATATAATTAAATGATTAATTTTTTTTCCAAATTTAAAATAACTTTTTATCTTTTAAACATTATCTTGATATTTTTGTATCTTTTTCCCGGAAGTTTAATAGGAATAATTATATATAATAACAAAAATATTCAACCCCAACTAACACCAGATTTTTTTATATCTTCGAATCACTTTTATGTTTTTGCCCTAATTTCATTAACAGGCTATTTAAGTTTTTTTAAAAAAAAACATATTAGAATTTTAGCAATTTATCTAATTCTTCTTTCGATTACCTTGGAAACATTTCATTTAATTATTCCAGCGAGAAGCTTTGAGTGGTCAGATTTATTAGGAAATTTATTAGGTGTCTTTATTGTAATTATAATTAATATTCTTATAAAGAAATATGGTTATTTTAAAAAATAAATTAATAATCTTAATTATATTTATACTAACCGGATGCTCATCAATACCAAATAATACAGCTAATAGCTGTTCTATTTTTAATGAAAGATATCTTTGGTATAAACACACCAAAAAAGTAGAGAGAGAATGGGGTACTCCAATATATATTCAATTAGCAATTATTAAAATGGAATCTGATTTTGACTGGTTAGCTAAGCCACCAAGGCAAAAAATTTTTAAAGTAATACCTTTTAAAAGACCCTCAAGCTCATTTGGATATTCACAGGCAGTTAGAGGGACATGGGAACAGTATAAAAAAGAAACAGGAAATAAATTTGCAACAAGAGCGAGATTTAAGGACAGTGTTGATTTTATTGGATGGTATACAAGTAAAACTGAAAATATTCTCAAAATTTCAAAAAAAGACGCCTTCAGACAGTATCTTGCTTATCATGAGGGATGGGGAAACTATAAATATTATAAAAAAAATAAAAAAGTGATTAGATTGGCAAAAAAAGTAGAGAAACAATCTAATATTTATAAAAAACAACTTTTAGAATGCAAAAGTACTCTTAATAAAAATAAATATATTATTTTTTAAACAATTCTTTCTTTAGCTCTAAATCAACTGAGTCAATTCTTTTGGTATTTTTAGCTAATGCCAGATACATTGTTGGTGTCACATACAAAGTAAAAAATGTTGAAATTATCATTCCTCCTAAGATTGTTGAACCTACTGCTAATCTCGAGCCCTCCCCAGCACCTGGGCCAATATTTCCTATAACTAAAGGTAACATCGCGATCATTGTACTTAATGATGTCATTATTATAGGTCTAAATCTTATTAAACACGCTTCTTTAACTGCTGAAATAATATTTTTTCCTGTAGCTCTTATTTGATTAGCATAATCGACAATTAAAATACTATTTTTTGTTGAAATACCTATTAGTATGATTAAAGCGATTTGAGAAAAAATATTCACTGAACTATTTAAAAAAAGAATAAATACTAATCCTCCAAAAATAGCCAATGGGACTGTCAATATTATTATAAATGGATGTATAAAAGAGTTGAATGTTGCGGCCATTACTAAATAAGCAGTCAGTAAGGCTAAAGCAAATATCATAAATAATTCATTACTCGTTTCCTTAATTTCCTCAGATTTTCCCTTCCAAGTAATTTGATTTTTTGGGGCTATATCGGACATTACATTTTCAAAGAACTTTATTGCTTCAGTTAAAGTATAGCCTTCATTTATGTTTGCCGAGATAGTCACTGCTCTTTGTCGGTTATATCTAGCCAGTTGTTTAGCAGTCCCTTCATTCTTAAAACTTATAAGATTTGCCATGGAAATCAGTTTTGCGTTTGTTTCGGAACGCACAAATATTTTAGAAATTCCATCTTTATTTCTTCTATCAGATATATATTGCTGAACAATTATTGGGTATTCTTTGCCTAATTTATTAAAGGTTGTGATCTTTTTACCGCCATATAAAGTCTCAAGCGTTTCACCTATTGTTTTAGTTGAAACTCCTAGATCTTTAGCTTTATTTTTGTTTACAATTAATTTTACTTCAGGTTTATTCCGATTATAATCTGACTCAATTCTTGATAAATTTTTATTAGATCTGAGTGCTCTAATTACTTTTTTTTGTATTAACTCTAGTTCATCATAAGTATTTCCATAGATCACCATCTGAACAGGTTTGTTGTAGTTGGATACTCTTATTGATTGAGGCGATATAGGGAATGCTAAAGCCTGTGGTAAAGTTACAATTTTTCCAATTGCTTCTCTAAGGACAACTTGCTGACCTTTTTCTCTTTTTTTCCAGTCATCGAGGAGAGCAATAATTATAAAGCTATTGTATGAATTCGCAGAATTTCCAAAACCTGGAACTCTCATTATAAATCTTGAATATGGACTATTCTCAGCTTGTAGAAGTGGAAGCAATCTTGCCTCAACCTTTTGAGCTTGCTCTTGAGTATATTCAAATGAACTTCCTTCATCTGTTGCCCCAATAATCAAGTAAGCCCCACGGTCTTCCATAGGCAGTAATTCTTTCTTTGAAAAACTAAATAAAAACACTGATGTGACCATTATGAATATTATAAAAACAACAACTGATTTAGCTTTATTTACAACAACCTCTAATGAATCCTCATAAAAATTGGAAAAACTAGAAAAAATTTTATCAAATTTTTGAACAAAAACTTTCTTTGATTTTTTCTTGTATAAAAATTTACTTGCAAGCATTGGTGATAAGGTCAGTGCTACGAAAGAGGATATAATAATTGAAAAAGATAATGCGATAGCAGTTTCTTTAAACAACGTTCCTGTTATACCCTCTATAAAAATCAATGGTAGAAAAACAGCTACCAAAATTAAAGTTGTGGCTACTATCGCAAATGAAATTTGTTTAGAACCTCTATATGCTGCGACTAAAGGTGTTTCTCCATTTTCTATCCTTCTGTATATTGCGTCTGTCATAATTACCGAGTCATCAGTAATAATGCCTATTGCTAAAATAAAACTTAAGAGAACAAAAATATTTATTGATAATCCAAATATATAAAGTCCCAAAAATGAGGCTATTAAACTAACAGGTAAAGCGATAGCAGGTACCACTACTGCTTTTAGGTTTCCTAAGAATAAGTAAATAATTAATACAACTAAAACAAAAGCAATTATTAAGGTTTTATAAACTTCTTCAATAGCCGCCTCAACATAATTTGCTCTATTAAAAGAAACTCTTAAATCTAGTTCTTCAGGCAAAGACTTTTTAACCTCAATAATTTTTTTTTTAACATTTTTTGAAAGTTCAACTGTGGAAGCCCCACTTTTTGCATAAATACCTATTCCAACAGTCTTTAAATTTATTTGATCTCTTGTTTGAGCTTTAAAAAGAGTTTTTTCTGAAACTGGGCCGAATTCTATTTTTGCAACATCTGATAATAAAATAACCTTGTTGTCATTTTTTTTTATAGGTAATTGTTTAATAGACTCAATACCGTTGTAAGATTTATCTAAATTTAAAGTAAGATCAATATTATCTGCTTCTAGCGTTCCGGCTGGTAGACTTATATTTTCCCCACGTAATGCGATTTCAACTTCTTGTATAGTCAGGTCATTTGCTGCTAATTTAATTGGATCAACCCATACTCTTATACTCAGCTCTCTTAATCCTCCAACTCTTATTCTCCCAACATTTTTTACACTAGAAAATTGGTCTATTAAAAAACGCTCAGCGTAATCTCCTAGTTCTAAATCGCTCCATGTTGATGATGACAAAGATAACCACATTGTTGTAGTAAAGCCCGCTGCTCTTTTCAATATTTGTGGAGGATTAGACTCAGAGGGAAGATTGTCTGCAATTCTGGCTACACGCTCTCTAATATCATTCGCAGCATTATCTAAATCTATACTTGTATCAAATTCAATATTTATTGTGCTTCTACCATTCTCTGATTTAGAATCTATATTTTTTATACCTTCTGCACCACCAACGACATCTTCAACTACTTGAGTTATTTCTTGATCAATAATAGAAGCTGAAGCAGATTTGTAATCAACTTGCACCTGAACAACAGGTGGCTGTATACCACTTGGTAGCTCTCTAACAGGTAATTTCCAAAAAACGAATAAACCAAAAATAATTAAAATTAGAGACATTACCCAGGATACTGTCGGTCTTTTAATGCTTAATTCAGTAATGAACATTTATTTGATTATAGGTTTAATTTTCCCTTTAGGTCGAACTTTTTTTAGACCTTCGGCTACTATAATGTCCCCTTCATTTAACCCAGAGATAATTTCAATATTTTTATTAGATCTTATCCCTGTAGTGACATTTATTTTATCTGCAATATTTTTATCTGAAATTTTGTAAACAAAAGATTTATCACCTTCTACCATAATACTCGTATCTGGTACTCCTACAGAATTTCTTAAATTAAATTTGATACTCGCTTCTAATAAGGATCCTGAAATTAATTCTAAATTTTCATTTTTTACTTTAATTCTACATAATAAGCTTCTCGTATCTGCATTTATTCTACTTGAGACAAAATCTATTTCACCTTGAAAAATTTTATCTTTATAACTTGAAATCTTCACTTCTACAGGCAACCCTCTTTGAATAGAGGCAGAATAATTTTCAGGAATTTTTATATCTGAATAGATTGTTGAATTATCATCTAGTGTTATTATAAATATATTGTCAGAAACAAGTATATCTTCAGTTAAGCCAGTATATCCCAGTACACCATCAAAAGGAGCTAAAATATTTCCACTTTTAAGCTTTATTAAAATATCACCCTCCTTTACAAAATCTTTGAATTTCAAATCCTCATAAAGATCTTCTTTCTTAATTTTAAAAGTTTTAGATCTTTTTGAAACAGCAGTCCCAAAAGTTTCTATTTTTTCAGAAAATTCATGTTTTTTTACCTCGGTAACTATTATTCCCGGAGGTGGTTGTTTACTGAATTTTTTTTTGAAGTGGTTACCAATCATTGTTCTTGCAATTATTACAATTGCTATAATCAAAAAAAATATTGATATTATAGAAATAATTTTTGTAGATTTTTTCATATTCGTTTAAATTTTCCCATACTCAGCCCAAGAGCCATCATAAATACATGGACGATATTTATCATTTATTAAAGAATAAGCTAGTGCCAAAACACATGCAGTAACACCAGATCCACATGAGAAAACAATCTCTGTTTCTTGACTATTTTTAATATAAGCATCAAAAATCATTTGAAGATTTTTTTTGTTTTTGAAAGTTTTGTCATCATTTAAACATTCATTAAAAGGCAAACACCAAGAATTTTTTATGCTACCACTTCGTAAACCCTTTCTTGGCTCTGGTATTTTTCCTTCAAATCTTTCTCTGCTTCTTGCATCAATTACTTTGAATTCTTGAGTATCTATATTTTGATCAATCATTTTCATATTCTTTATCAATTCTTTATTTTCTGATCCTTTGTATTTACTTATTTTAATTTTCTTTAAATCCTTAGTAATTTTTCTTTTTTCTTTTATCCATTTTTTTAATCCCCCATTTAAAACATGGACCATTTCAAAGTTGTGTCCAAAATAAATAAAATTAAACCAACATCTACAAGAGCTAATAACATCAGAGTTATCGTAAATGATGATTTTATCATTATTTTTAATTCCCATTTTAGATACTATTTCTTCCCAATCTGTTTTTTCTACTAACATATGGGGTAAGCTGGTGTTTTTTTTTGAATTTTTATCTAGATCAAAAAAAACTGCATTTGGAATATGCACTTTTTTATATTCTTCGAATCCAACTCTTTTAGTCTGGGGCATATGCCATGAACAATCAATTATTTTGACGTCATTGAGATTTTTATCCAGCCAGTCTGTTTCTACCAGAGACATTTTATCTTTTTTCTAAATATTTTTGATGGTATTCCTCGGCTGTACAGTAATTCTTTAATAAAGAAATTTTTGTAACAACTTTTCCTGATAATCTTTCATTTGTATCTTTTAACACTTCTTCAGCAATAATTTTTTGTTTATCATTTAAGTAAAAAATCTCGCTTCTGTATTGTGTACCAAAATCTGGTCCTTGTGAGTTTAAAGTAGTTGGATCATGAATTTGAAAAAAAATTTTCAAAATCTTTTCATAGCTTATTATTTTTTCATCAAAATCAAGTTTGACAACTTCAGCATGGTTTGTTTTACCTGTACATACTTCTTTATAAGTAGTTTTAGGGCTATCGCCACCACAATAACCAACCTCTGTTTTAATAATTCCCTCGATTTTACTAAATTTAATTTCTGGTCCCCAAAAACATCCAAGTGCTAAAACTGCTATTTCCATTGATTATCAAATAAATTAATTTACAAATTATTCATATGCTAAGTAAAAATCAATTGGGTTTTTTGTACATGTTTATGTCCATTTGTGCCTTTTCTTTAATGGATATTATAGTCAAATGGTCTGTTGATTATCCAATTGGACAAGTGTTGTTTTTTAGAGGCTTTTTTGGAATAATTTTTTATTTTTTTATTATTCCAAAGGAAAGGCTCCATAATTTTTATCAGACTAAGAGACCAGGTTTACATTTGCTAAGATGCACTTCTGGATTAATTGCTTTAGTATCAATATTTATTGCATTACGAGAATTACCTTTAGCAACAGTTGTAAGTATATCTTTTGCAGCACCGATATTTACTACAATCTTTTCAATTTTTTTATTAAGTGAAAAAGTTGGTATTTTTAGATGGCTAGCAGTGATTATAGGTTTTATTGGAATTTTGATTATAACAGAACCGGGAATAAGTGAGTTAAATATCTATTACATCTTTCCAATAATTTTTTGTTTAGGACTTTCTTATGTAGCAATAACAATCAGACAACTATCTTCAACTGAACCAGTATGGTTAATTTCTTTTTATTTTTCTCTATCAATTATGATATTAAGTTTTTTCACTATTCCACAAGGGTGGGTGATGCCAAGTTTTAATCATTTGGTTTTATTGTCTTTTGTTGGAATTTTTGGTGGGGTTGCTAATTTGTGGTTAAGTCAGTCCTACAAGTACTCAGAGGTCTCACTTGTTACTCCACTTAAATACTTGGCGTTAGTTTTCGCAATATTTTTTGGGTATTTAATTTGGGATGAGATTCCAACAATCAAAACACTTTTTGGAGCTTTCTTAGTAATAATTTCGACATTAATAATCTTTAGAAGAGAGATTTATAAAAAGAAAGTTGTTACACCTGAGCCTTTGAATGACTAATGTTCCTAAATATTGGAAAAAAGCGAAAGTGTATTTATCTCAAAAAGATAAAGTTATGGCGAAATTAATCAAAAGATATCAAAGCCCTACAGAAACAATATTAACATCTAGAAGAGATATTTTCTTTTCATTATGCAAGAGTATAATTGGACAGCAAATAAGTGTAGCAGCTGCTAATTCAGTTTTCCTAAAATTTAAAAAAAAATGTAAGAACAAAATCAATGCAAAAACAGTAAAAAAGCTATCTTCAATTCAATTAAAAAGTTGTGGATTAAGTAAACAAAAGGTTAAAGGAATAAAAAGCTTATCTACACAAATATTAGATAAGAGCTTTAACCCAAAACTTATTCTAGACATGAATGACGAAGAAGCAATTATTTATCTTTCTAAATTAAGACAAATTGGAAGATGGTCAGCTGAGATGATATTACTATTTACTTATAACAGGCCAAACATTTGGCCAATACAAGACATAGGCTTGTTAAGAGCAATTTCAAAAAATTATAATAAAAAATATTTACCACCAGATACATTTATTAATTTATTGAATAAAAGGTTTGCACCATATTGTTCGGTCGCAACCTGGTATCTTTGGCGCAGTATTGATCCAGAGCCGATACAGTATTAATTGCCCTCGACAAGCTGATGATGTCTTACGACATGACCTTTCAAAATATTATGCGCTTTTTGATACTCTGTTGAATCGTAGCACTTTAAGGCAGTATCATAATTAGGAAACTCAACCACAACTGTCCTGGGCGACTCAACTCCATCATTAGTTCTATTTTTTCCACCTCTAACTAAGAATTTACCAGAAAATTTTTCTATAGCTGGCTTAGCTTTGCCCGCATACTCCTTAAGTTTTTCTAAATTATTGATTTTTTCATAAATACAAACCCAATAACCCTTCATAATTCTCCTTTTTTAATTTTTTTTTTGTGATACCAAATTTTAATGCCAAATAAATTAATAGTCACTTTTGAAGAATATAACAAGATTGTTGAAAAATTAGCAATACTTATACATCAAAATTATAAACCAACTGTACTTGTTGGAATAATGAGAGGTGCTGCACCAATCATAGATATCTTATCACGAATTTTAAAGTTACCAATTGCCTACATAGTAATTCAAAGCTACTCCGGAAAAGGTACCGAAGATAAGCAAGGAGAATTAATGTTTGCAAGGGAAATAAGTTCTTTAGCAAATAATGAGGATTTTAAGCGAGTACTCTTAATTGATGATTTATCTGACACAGGATTAACACTTAATAAAAGTATTGAATGGTTAAAAAACTATGGACCAACAAAAGATTTTATTAAAGAGGTAAAAACTGCGTGTTTGTGGAAAAAAAAATCATCAACATTTGAACCAGATTTTTGTCCTATAAAATTGAGCTCTGATCCTTGGATTGTTCAACCAACAGAGCACTATGAAGAAATATCTATAAAAAAAATTATAGAAAAAAATAAAAAGGGCTAGTTAAAACTAACCCTTTTTTTAAACTCTTTAAGCTACAATAAAACTTATGAAACTTAAGATAGCAATAACCCAAATTGCTGGTGAAGTTGTTGAAAATTTACCAGTAAATATTTTGATTAAAGCGTAAGAAATAAATGCTAAAGCAATTCCATTACTTATACTATATGTCAAAGGCATTGATATCATGGCTAAAACTGCTGGAGCTGACTCAGCAATATCGTCCCACTCTATGTCAGTGATATTTCTTACAAATAAAACTGCAACATATAGTAGAGCTGCGCCATCTATTTCTTTAGGAAGGCTTGTGGCTAAAGGAGAAAGGAATAAACAAGCTAAAAATAAAAGTCCTATTACTAAGGAAGTCATCCCAGTTCTGCCACCAGCTTTTACTCCTGCTCCAGATTCTACATAACTTGTAACTGTAGTAGTACCCATCAATGCACCAGCTACAGTTCCAACACTATCTGACATCATTGCTTTTTCAATATCTTGAACCTTACCATTTTTATCTACTTTACCTGCAACATTAGCAACTGATGTTAAAGTTCCAGCAGTATCAAAAAAGTCTATAAATAGTAATGTAAATATAACCGTGGACATTCCAGCAGTAAATGCTGCAGTCAAATCAAAATCCATTAGGTAAGTCATTGGTGGTATGCTTCCAACCACACCGTTGAATTTTGCAAGACCAGAAGCCCAAGCAATAATGCTAAAGACTATGATACCGATAATAATATTTCCTTTAATATTTAGTTTTTCCATCACAATCATTGATACAAATGCAAGACAACCTAAAATGATAAGTGGATTTTTTATATCTCCCAGAGTGACTAATGTAACAGGATGGTCTGCAACTACTCCCATTATTTCAAGACCAATGATTGCTAAAAACAAACCAATTCCAGCTCCTATTCCTAATTTTAAACTTCTTGGGATAGAATTAATTAGCCATGCTCGTATTGGCGTTAAAGAAATAATCAAAAATAGAACACCTGCAACCAAAACAGCTCCTAAAGCTGCTTGAGGAGTGTAACCCATACCTGCAACTACACCGAATGCAACAAAAGCATTAATTCCCATTCCTGGAGCTAAACCAATTGGCCAAGTTCTACCGTAAAAGGCCATTATAAAACACGCGAGAGCAGTAGCCACAATAGTAGCAGTAAAAACTGCTCCAAAATCAAAAAAACCCTTTTCTGGACCAGCAAATTCCCCTGATAATATGAATGGATTTAAAAACATTATGTATGCCATAGTTAAGAAAGTTGTAACTCCAGCAATTACTTCTGTTTTAAAATTTGTCTTATGTTTTTTATAATTAAAATATTTATCTAACATTTTTCCTCCTATATTAGTTTTAGGTATTTGATTCTCGCTAAAAATTCCCGGTAAATTATTATCTTATTCACACAATACAACTAAGAAGTTTATATTTATAGTTTGTTCTACTTGGTATCATGCTTAAATGAGAAATCTCAAACCTATAATTTTAATTTTAGTTTTGTCTTTTACTATCTCAGCCTGTCAGACTATTAAAAATAAAACTGATGAGATTGTTGAAAAAGAGAATCAAAAATTAACTAAATACATTGGTAAAACATCCGGTTTACTAAAAATGGAATTAGGTGCTCCTAGTGAAGATTTTAAAAACGAAAAAGGGAATTTAATTTTAGTATATAATACTAAAAAGTACGGGATACCATGTGAGAGAAGATTTGAAATAAACTCTAATTCTATAGTAATTGGATTTGTTTCTAATGGATGTTTTTAAAAATTACTTGCGGAGAAGTTATCTCCGCAAGTAAGGTCTATTTATTTGATATCAATAAGTTTTTTCTTCTTATGCTCTGGAACAATTCTTTCACAAGATATTGTCAAAAGACCATCTTTAAGTTCAGCGCCATTAACTTTTACATCATCAGCAATAGTAAATGATCGCGCGAATTGTCTTTGAGAAATACCTTTATGAATGATCTCACCATCTGAGTTGTTGTCCTCAGATTTATTAACCTGTTTCGTTCTTACGGTTAATAAATTATCCTCAAACTCAACCTCAACATCTTTTTTGTTAAAACCAGCTAAAGCTAATTCTATAGCATAATTGTCTTTACCAGTTTTTCTGATGTTATATGGTGGATAATTTGACTGCATAGTCAAAGCACCATTCCCTAGCATATTTTCAAATTGGTCGAACATATCATCAAAACCAATTGAAAAAGGTCTAAGAGAATTAAATATAGATAAATCCTTACTTGTCATTTTTCCTCCTTATATTAAGCAAGTTAATTTATGTAAGCCCCATAAGGCGACTAACAGTTTTTATATGGTTATTAATTATTTTTTTTCAAGACTAGATTGTCAAATCTTTTTTGATATCTTTAAAGCAAATACATAATCCAACGCAATTTCCTCTATTGCGCCGTCTCGTCCAGATTTACCACCATGACCTGCGCTCATTTCTGTTTTTAAAAGCAATAAATTATTGTCAGTCTTAAAATCTCTGAGTTTTGCAGTAAATTTTGTTGGTTCATCAAATAATACCCTATTATCACTTAAACTTGTCGTGATTAAAATGTGAGGATAATCCATTTTTTTAATATTGTTATAAGGAGCATAAGAAAATATATAATCAAAATGTTCTTTATTATCTTTTGCGTTTCCAAATTCATCAAATTCTCCAATTGTTAAAGGTAAAGAATGATCTAAGTTAGTAGTTAAAGAGTCAACGAAAGGAACTGCCATTATAATTCCCAGAAATAATTCTGGGGCTTGGTTAACTACTGCGCCCATTAATAAACCCCCAGCAGAACCACCCATACCAATTATTTTTCCTTGACTAGAATATTTATTTTGAATCAAATATTTTGCTGCAAATATATAATCTTCAAAAGTATTTTTTTTATTAGTAAGCTTTCCCTCTTTCCACCATTTCATACCTTTTTCCATGCCACCTCTTATATGCGCAGTTGCCCAAATTATATCTCTATCTATTAAACTTAATCGTGTTGAGGAAAAACTTGGACTCATTGAATTTCCATAGGAACCATATCCGTATAATAATAAATTAGCTGATCCATCTAACTTTGTTTTTTTATGTCTGGTTATAGTAAGAGGCACTAATCTTCCATCATGAGATTCAAATTCAATTCTTTCAACAACGTAATCGTTTGGGTTATGTCCTGAGGGAATTATTTGCTCTTTAACTAATTTTTTAGTTTTTTTAGACAGATCATATAAGTAAACTCGTGACGGAGTTTTTGGGCTAGAGTAACCAATATAAACTTCATCAGTATTTCTATCTTTTTGCCGTAAAGAAATACTTGGAACACAAACTTTTTCATCTGAAATAATCAATTCTTCCTCTGAATCTTTTGATATATGTCTTACGAATAACCTATTTAACGCGTTAGATGTTTCAGATCGAATTATCCAATTTTTTAAAAAAATACAGCTTCCAATTAAAACCTCATTTTTTGGCTTTATAAAAGATTTCCATTTTTGATTTTCAAGACTTTCTGAAATTTCTATTTTAAAATCTTCTGCCCCTTCATTCGTATGATTATAAAATTTATTATCCCAAGAACTAACAGAGTATAAAATACCCTTTTTTCTTTTTTTTATTAGTTTTGGCTGAGGTTTTTTTTCATCGACTTTAAAGAAATATTGTTCTGAAGTATTGTGGTCAGAAGTTGAGATAAAGTAGTATTTTTCATCTGAGCTTAAAGCTATTCCAACTGTAAAAGCATCACTTTTTTCCTCAAAAATTAGTTCATCGTTATTTTGAAAATTTCCTATCTCGTGTCTAAAAATTTTTCTTGCTCTGTGATTTTTGTCCAATTTTGAGTAAAAAATGTATTTGTTATCCAGGCTAAAAAGTATGCTTCCAGATGTGTCAGTAATTTCTTTAGAGATTATCTTATTGTTATTTATCTCTCTAATAAATATTGAAAAGTATTCTGATCCTTTAATATCAAGAGAGTAAGCTAAATATTTATCATTATGACTTACTTCAAGATCTCCAATACCAAAATATTCTACACCTAATTTTTCTTTTTCTTTATCTCCGTTCCATATTTCCTCAATTTCATTTGTACCTATTTTTTTTCTTAATTTAATAGAGTAATTTCCTTCAGAAGTTGTCTTTGTCCAGTATTCAAAGGTATGATCTTTAAAAGGTAAAGATTCATCATCAAGTTTAATTCGTGCTTTAATTTCATCAAATAATTTTTTTTGATAATCCTTTGTGTCTTTTAGATGATGATTAGTGTATTCATTTTCTTCGCTTAAATATCTTTTAACCTCAGGATCTAATTTATTTTTGTCTTTTAAAACCTCTAAAATATTTTTTTGATGTATCCAGCTATAATTGTCTTCCCATGTAGTGTTGTGACAAGATTTTATTTCTGGTTTTTTTCTAAGATGTGGTACTTTCATAGTCGAGAAGGATTATATGAATATAATAATTTATACAGTATTAATATTGACTATTTTTTATTTTCTGTTGAAATTTATCACCAATATTTCGTCTAAAAAAATATCAAAAACCTTAAGGTTTTTGATAATTATTGGATTAATAATTCTATCAGTTTTATTTGCTATTGGTGGCAAATTTTTATTAACTTTACCCCTTACGCTAGCTAGTTTGGCGCTTTTAAAATTAAAGGGAATGTCTATTTTTCAAATAATATCGCTCTTTAGATTAATTCAAACTTTAAGAAGATCTGGAAGATTTTCATTTAATCAATCAAATTCAAATAATGTCTCATCTATCTCAGTTTCAGAAGCATATAAAATTTTAAATTTAGATATGAATAAAAAAATCACAAAAGAAGATGTAAACAAAGCTTATGTTAAAATCCAAAAAAAAATCCACCCTGACATTTCACCAGAAACTTCTCGATTATCTTCAATAGTAAATGAGGCAAAAGATATTGTGCTAAAAGATATTTCCTAATTGATAATTTCTATAAATTTATCAAATATTTTTTGAGAACTAATTTTTTCTTTACCCAAAGTATTATGTGAGACTGTCTCTTCTCCATCAGGGATTATTGGAAACATCTTCGAGCTATAATTACCATAAATTAATGGTGTGTCTGCCATTAAAGTTATAGTCTTTACACCAAGTGCTGCAGATAAATGACTAAAACTAGTGTCATTGCAGATTGATAAGTTGCAATTTTTTATTAATGGCATTATTTCTCTGAGTGAAAAATCGTCTAATGGTTTACAAAGACCACTAAATTCTGAGCTTAAAATATCACGTAAAATAACTTGTTCCTCTTCGTTTTTTCCTGTTGCAAGAAAAAATTTACAATTTTTTATTTTGGATATTTTATCAATCACTTTGATAAAAGTATTAGCAGGAATTCTTTTAGTTGGACCAGAGCCCCCTATTCCTAAAAGGATATTAATTTCTTTTTTATCAATTTGAAATTTTTCAATCGTTTCTTGAGCTATCATATCATCTATTTCTATCTCTGGATCATCTTTAACTGTTAATTCAAATTTTTCTTTTATAAATTTTTTCGGAGTTTCAGTTATGTGTTGTTGTTTTTTTTGAAATAAAGGATATTGAAACACTTCTTTAATCCCTGAAAATTTTGCAATTAAATTGTATCTTAGAGATGAATTAAAAATGATAATTTTATCAAAATTAAATTTTTTGATATCTTTAATTAAATTTAAACTTCCTAAAAGACCATCATGTCTATTTTTGATTTCGTTATCCCTTTCTAAAAAGATTATTTTGTCAATATAACTTGTTTGATATAAATATTGATCAGCTTTAGAATTTTTTTTAACAAGTAAACTTATAGGCGAATTGAATTTGTCAGATAATGCCTTAATAAAGGGTAAAAAAATAATATTATCACCAATACCCTTTCTACTTTGTACTGCTAATATTTTCATATGGTATTTATAAACTTTTATAACTATACTTTTTACATAAAATTTTATTATGACAAAAATAAGTGGAATTTTTGCTGCTACAATGTCTGTTATCAATCCAGATTTAAGTCTTAATATAGAAAAAACAATCAATCATGCGGAAAGCCTTATTGATCAAGGTTGTCATGGAACAGCAATATTTGGTAGTACCGGACAAGCACAATTAATTTCAATTTCAGAAAAAATCAACTTATTAAATAAACTCTCAGAGAGCAAATATAAAGACAAACACCTAATTGGTACTGGTTTAAATTCCCTCGGTGAAACTATTAACTTAATTAAAATTGCGAGCTCTCTAAATTTCAACAAATTTTTAATAATGCCACCAGCCTATTATAAATACGGTGATACTGAGGTCATGGAGTTTTACAAAAAAATTATAGAGGCCATTCCTGAATGTAAAATTATTCTTTACAATTTTGAGAAATTATCTGGATACAAATTTAGCATCAAATGTGTCAATGAGCTTGTTAAAAGGTTTCCTGATCAAATCGTAGGGGTTAAAGACAGTTCTTATAACTTATATGAAAATTTAAAATTAAAAAATTTTTCTATCTTTCCTGGTTCTGAACTTAAATTATTAAAAGGTTTAGAATTGGGATGTTCGGGTATAATAACAGCAACGTGTAATGTAACAGCAGCGCTTTCAAGAAAAGTTTATGACGATTTTTTTTCAGGTGCAAAACAATTAAATAATAAAAAATTATGCGAGGTAAGGGCTATTTTTGATAAATATAATTTGATTTCAGGTTTACATACTTTTTGTTCTCAAGAAAATGAGATTTATAAAAATGTTCTACCGCCCTTAAGTATCTTAAATCAAAGTGATCAAAAAAATTTAATTGAAGCTTTGAAAAATTTAAATTTTACGAATAAACCACCTCTCGCAGCATAAGATGTATCTTGCAAGTTTCTTAAATAAAATTTTTAAAAAAGGTGGTTTCATCTTAACTGATGCTGACTCGAAAGATTATATAATAGGCAATCCTGGGGAACAGCCTATGAAAATAAAACTTTTGAATAAAAAGCTTCATTATAAACTTTTGTTACATCCCGATTTATATTTCGGTGAGGCATACACAGAAGGAGATTTGATTATAGAAAATGGAAATTTAAGTGATTTTTTAGATTTAGCATTAATGAATTTCGGAAGAGGGCCTTTGAATTTTTTTAGTTACATAATAAATAGACTTAGAGGATCTTACAGATACTTAACAAATTTTAATTTTATTAAAAAATCTAA
Source organism: uncultured Pelagibacteraceae bacterium (assembly GCA_902538915.1). Taxonomy (GTDB): domain Bacteria; phylum Pseudomonadota; class Alphaproteobacteria; order Pelagibacterales; family Pelagibacteraceae; genus Pelagibacter. The sequence goes on from CACBGZ010000001.1 coordinate 425,424, forward strand.
AATGAATGTTTCTCATCATTATGATATTTCTGATGATTTATATGATTTATTTCTAGATCCAAAGAGACAATATTCATGTGCTTATTTCAAAAAAGAGACTGATAGTTTAGAAGTTGCTCAAAATAATAAAATTCAACATATTATAAAAAAATTAAATATTAAAAAAAATCAAAAAGTTTTAGACATAGGTTGTGGTTGGGGTTCATTAGCATTTGATATAGCAAAAAGTGCAAGTTGTGAAGTTACTGGAATTACTTTATCAGAAAATCAATTTAATTTTTGTGAAAAAAAATCAAAAGAAATGAATTTAGAAAATCAAGTAAAATTTAGATTGATGGATTATAGAGAACTTAAAGAAAAATTTGATAGAATTGTAAGTGTTGGAATGTTTGAGCATGTAGGAAGAAAATTTTATAAAAAATTCTTTAATCAAATTGAAAATTTATTAAAAGATGATGGTGTTTCATTGATACATACCATCGGATCTGTTGATCCTCCTCGAGACCCACATCCCTGGATAACAAAATATATTTTTCCTGGTGGGTATACACCGAGTTTAAGTGAAGTTACCAACCCAATTGAAAAAGCGGGCCTTATCGTTACAGATATAGAGGTTCTAAGACTTCATTACTCTCACACATTAAGACATTGGAAAGAAAATTGTATTAAAAATAAACAAAAGATCACACAAATGTTTGATGAAAAATTTTTTAGGATGTGGGAGTTTTACTTAACAGGTTGTGAAATGGCATTTAAATGGGGTGATCAAGTTGTATATCAATTTCAACTTACGAAAAATTATCAATCAACTCCTGTTACTAGAGACTATATTTATCAATAAATTATTGATAGAATTAGCTTTCTTTAATAATGAAAAAAAAGCATAAAAAATCAAAAAAAAAAACAAAAACTAAGAAAAAAAAAAAAGTTAATAAAGTTAAAAGAAAAGTAAATAAAATAAAAAAAAGTACAAAAAAAAAGAAAAAAACAAAATTTATCAAAAAAAAGAAAATAATTAAATTTAAAAAATTTAAAAAATTAAATTATCAATCAAAAGTAAAAAAAAATCAAAAAGATAGCCTAATCTTAAAATTAGTTAAATTTCAATTATCTCTCAAACCCCAGTTTAATTTTAAATTTAATTTAAATTTAGAAAAATATATTCAAGGTTTTTTTGACAAAATTTCAGAGACTATTTCCAGTTATAAGATATTAAAAACCGATGAAAAAAGAAGACTTAAGATAGAAAAAATTGAAAAAGAAAGAAGGAAAAAAATAGAAGAAGCAGAAAGAAAAAAAGACGAGGAAACTTTAAGATTAAAGTTGAAAGAACAAACACTTAAAGAAGAAGAAAGATTAGAAAGACAAAGGACTAAAGACATAAAATTATTTTTAAGAAAAGAACAAGCACTTTTGAGGATAGAACAAGCAGAAAAACAAAAACAATTTTTAAAACAATTAAGATTAGATAAACAAATTGAAAAATTTAGAATAAGAGAGGTCAAGGAATTAGAAAAACTTGAGAAAATTTCGTTAAAAGAAAAAAGAGAAGATTATTCTGGATTACAAGAGAGAATTGACAAACTTAAAGAAAAATACAGATTACTGCGGGATCAAAAAATCAAAGAGAGAGTTGAAGCGCTAGGAGTAAAACTTCAAGGTGACGAAGATAGAGAAACTTTATTAGAAAAAGAAAAGGAATATACTTTAGCGAGACAAAAAATTGAATTTGCACTTGAAAGTTTTTATAGAAGTGCAAGCAGTTTAGTATTTCAACTAAATAAAAGACATATTACACGAGATATGTCAATTTTTCGATGTATAGATAGAAGATTTGAAACTGGAGAAGTTTTTATAAAATGGGACGAGTCATCAGACGATGAATGGTTACTATTGATTTATATTAAAAATAATTCTCCGGATGAGGGAATTGTCATAGAAGATAAAACAAATCCAGAAAAAAATCTTTCCCACGAGTTTAGAAATGTGGATATTTTTAAAGCCTCAGACACCATGGTAGACTCTTTAACACAACTCATTGCTAGAAAAAGAGCCAAAAATAATAATTAAATAATAAGATTTAATTAGGTATTATATCTTATGATTTTAGGGTCTATTTTTTTTGTAATTTTATATTTAGTCTTTAGATACATCATAGCTTGGATAACTTATTTAAATAACTTAGATCCAAGACTTGGTGATAGTACATGGAGATTTACTTATGATTATCCTGTCATCGGAGAAAGAGATGTGTCAGATTTAGATGATAAAGATTTTGTGAGACTTAGAAGAAAAAAAAATAATATTGTATTATTAATGTATTCTATAGTTTTAGTAATGTTTATAGCCTCTATGTCTTTATTAAGTAAATTCTTATTATTTTTCTTTAGTTAGTTTTTTTCAATTGTTTTCTATTCTTAATATAAAGAAAAAAAGCTACTATTTCATATACTACAGAAAATATATTGAAAATTATTGGTAACTTAAAAAAATTATAAAGAAATCTATATTTTGGCATTTTTTTCCACAACAATAAAAATGCTTTTGCGCCTCCTAAAACATTATCACCATCTTTTACATGAAGTCTTCTTAAAAGCTGTTTGCTATCTTTAGAGGTTTCTTTTTCGGCTAACTCATTGTTTGTAATATCAACCCAATTAATTTCGTTTATTTTTTCTTTTTTATAAAGATCAATTTCAGCCTTACAAATTTTACAAGAATTATTAAAATAAACTTTCATAATTATAGGATTTAATACTGATTTGTCTTATAAATGTACATGCGTAAAATACACTAGTTGAAAATTCCATGAAACAATCTATTTAATATATTTTATGAGTAATTTCTTCGAAAAATCTGACCTATCTAGAAAAGAGGCTGAAAGTATTATTTCAGACACTTTGCGAAAATGTGATGATGGTGAATTATATTTAGAAAATTCGAAATCTGAATCAATATTATTAGACGATAACAAAATCAAAAATTCAAATTATAATTCAGATTTAGGATTTGGTTTTAGAGCTATATCTGATGAAGTAGTGGCTTATTCTCATTCTAATGAAATTTCCAAGAACTCTTTAAAACAATCTTCAGAAAATTTAAAGTCTACATTAAAATCTGCCAAAGGTACTTATAATCATGAAATTCCTAAATCAAATAAAAAGTATTATGACAATATTAATCCGATTGAGCAAAAATCTCTTAATGAAAAAATTAAAATATTGAACGATGTAAATGATTATTTACGATCCAAAGGTGACAAAGTTAAACAAGTTACAGCTAATTTTTTGGGAGAGCAAAAGTCTGTTGAAATAATTAGATGTGGTGGAGAGACTTTGTCAGATGTTCGACCCTTGATAAGATTTAACGTGTCAGTTATGCTTGAGAAAAATGGAAGAAAAGAAACAGGTGTATACGGTGTTGGTGGAAGACAATCTTACGACTCATATTTAAAAGATGAAAATTGGAAAAGTGTTTGTGATGAGGCTTTAAGAATAGCATCAGTGAATTTGGAGAGCAAACCTGCGCCAGCAGGTGAAATGAAGGTTGTTCTAGGACCTGGATGGCCAGCAATATTAATTCATGAGGCTGTCGGTCATGGTTTAGAGGGAGATTTTAATAGAAAGAAAACTTCAGCATTTCATAATCTAATGGGCCAAAAAGTTGCAAGTGAAGGAGTTACAATTATTGATGATGGTACCATTGATAATAGAAGAGGTAGTCTTACTATTGACGATGAGGGAACGCCAACAGAAAAAACGGTTTTAATTGAAAATGGAATTTTAAAAAATTTTATGCAAGACAGACTAAACGCACGTTTGATGAAAACAAGATCTACTGGAAGTGGAAGAAGAGAAAACTATAGACATATAGTTCTACCAAGAATGAGAAATACGATGATGTTAAGTGGTAAGCAGACTCAAGAAGAAATGATTAAAGCTGTCGACAAAGGTATTTTCGCAGTTAGTTTTGGTGGTGGACAAGTTGATATTACATCTGGAAAATTTGTATTTAATTGCACTGAAGCATATGAAATTGTTGACGGTAAAATTGGATCGCCAATTAAAGGTGCAACATTAATTGGTGATGGTCCTTCAATTTTAAAAGAAGTTTCCATGGTAGGAAATGACATGATGATGGACCCTGGTATTGGGACATGTGGTAAAGCAGGACAAGGTGTACCAGTAGGTGTTGCACAACCATCAATTTTAATCGATAAGATGACTGTGGGTGGTACAAAACTTTAAATGGTTAAAGATCAAGAATTTTTAGAGAAAAAAGCATCATATTGTTTAGGCTTAGCCAAGAAATTAGGTGCAACAGACTCAAGTGTTGTTGTAAAAAATTCAGTTTCTGAAACTGTTAATTTTAGAAATAGTAAATTAGATGAGTCTAACAGGTCAGATGATCTAGGCATAAGTATCACGACTTATATTGGTAAAAAAAAATCATCAATATCATCCTCTAATTTGCTAAGTGATAATTTGAATATTTTGATAGAAAAATGTGTTGAAACTACAAAAAATACTCCTGAGGATGAATTCAATTCCTTACCAGACAAAGATTTATTAGCAAAAGAAGTTAGAGATTTAGATCTTTATGATGATAGTCATATAGCGAATGATCAAAAAATAGATTATTTAAAAAAATTAGAGGCCGCTGCTTCAAACGATAAAAAAATCGTCAATACTGAATCTAGTTTTACTCAAAATAAATCTAATTTTGTTTTAGCTAATAGTGAAGGTTTTTGTGATGGTTACAAAACATCCTCATTTACAGCATCGAGTGTAACAGTTGCAAAAAATGAAAAAAGCATGGAAAGAGATTACGAATATTCTAGCAAATGTTTTCTTAAAGATCTAGATGATGCAGAGAAATTAGGAAATCTAGCTGCTAATCAAACTATTAGAAAATTAAATCCAAAAAAAATCGGGAGTGAAAAAATTGCTATAATTTTTGATAAAAGAATAGCTAAGGGAATATTAAGTACTTTTGCAAGTGCTATTTCTTCATCAGCAATATCAAGAGGAACTTCTTTTCTAAAAGATCAAATTAATCAAAAAATATTCTCAGATAAAATTAATGTATTTGACAAACCTGATATGCTCAAAGGATTAGGCTCAAGAAATTTTGATACTGAAGGGGTAAAGACTGACACACTTAAACTAGTGGATGAAGGAATTTTAAAACATTATTTGATTGATACATACAATGGAAAAAAATTAAATCTTAAATCTAATGGAAGATGTGGAGGAACTAGTAATCTTTATTTTGAAAATGGAAATACTAGTTTTAAAGATTTACTGAATTCAGATTCAAAAAGTCTCTTTATTACTGAAACTATAGGACATGGGAGTAATATTGTGACCGGAGATTATTCAGTTGGAGCAACAGGGTTTTTGGTTGAAAATGGTGAGTTTAAATATCCAATAAATGAAATTACCATAGCAGGTAATTTTAAAGATATGTTTCAAAATATCACCTTAGCAAATGATTTGGAGTTTAAATATCCAACTAACTCACCAACCATGTTAATAGAGGGAATGGTTGTTGCTGGTAAATGAGCGAATTTTGTATAATTGGCTCTGGTATTTCTGGATCCACAATTGCAAATCTTCTAAATAAAAAATATTCAGTAATCCTGTTCGACAAAGCAAGAGGCCCGGGCGGTCGTGCATCTTTTAAACGAATAAAAGGCAAAACAGGTTTTGATCATGGCACCCAATATATTTCACCAAAAACTGAAGAATTTAAAAAATTTACTAAAAATTTAATAAAAAAAAAAATTTTAAAGGTATGGAATGGCAAACACGTTTTTCTTAATTCAAAAAAAAAAGAGGATAAAAAACATCTAAAAATAATTGGCAAAAATGGGAACAATGATATTAGTAAATATTTGCTTAAGAAAATTAATTGCAACTACCAGAGTGAATTAAAAAAAATCTATTATAAAAACAAACTCTGGTATTTGTTATTTGAGGATGGAAAAATGAGATCTTTTAAAAATCTTATTTTAACTTGTCCTTTTCCGCAATTAAAAAAACTTTCTAAGAAATTTATAAATAATTCTTTTTTAAGTAAATCTGTAAAAATGGATGCTAATATTACTACTATGATTGCTATTAAAAAAAGTAAGAATTCAAATAGCAGCTATCTTTTTGAAGATCCAATTCTTGGTTGGGCTGGAAATGAAAACTCAAAAAAAAGGTTTAAATCAAAATATGATTTATGGACCCTTCAAAGTACATTTGATTGGGCAAATAAAAAGATTAATAAAAACAAGAATAATAAAAATGAAAATTCAAAAATTATGATTGATAAATTTTTTAAACTTTCAAAAATCAAAAAAACAAAAATTTATTATTCACTTAATCACGGCTGGAGATACTCTTCAAATTCGAGACCATTTAAGATTAAGAGCTATTGGGATCCTAGGAAAAGACTGGGTGTTTGTGCTGATTGGTTTGTAGGACCAAGATTAGAGTCAGGATGGATAAGCGCACAGGATTTATTTAAAAAAATCTTGAAATAAATTAATCAAAATTCTTTAATCTATATTCCCAGTCACCCATTCTTGAATATGATACTTTTATTATCATTGAATTTTTACGATCGTACCAAATATCGAAATCTAATCTTTTATTTTTCGGTATACTCATATCTTTAGATTTCAGTGTAAAATGATCAACATCATAAACTTTTCCATAAAGATCTATTTTTTCTTTACCTAAAAAAGTTACTACTTGATCCTTAATACTTCCTGAGATGGGACTTATTTGAGAACTTGCTTGTAAAACTTTGTGATTCCACCAATTTCCAATTACGTTATCAGCTGAGGCTTCTCCATTATATGATGAGCCCTTAATGTCAAATTTTTTATTTTCTTGATTAAATGTTAAATTAACAAACTTCTTTTTGTCATTTTGTAAAGTTTTAGAATTGTAAGAAACCAATTGATCTTTGAGATATTTTTCTTCACTATAACCCTCAACTTGGAAAACTGTTGCCCCTAAAAGTTTGACTACAAATTTAATTTGATTAGTAACAATGGTTTCTGCTCCATTTCTTTTAAAAAAGTAATGATTATAGCCAATAAGCTCACCATTTCGAAATATCTCCATCTCAATTTTGTTGTATTTTATGTAATGCCCAATATGAGCGATCGTATTAGTTTGATAAAGTAGGAGTAATAAAATGACTATAATTTTTTTCATTTAAGAATTAGTTTAATAGAATTTTTTATTAATAGAAATAACTTATTAAAATGTTTTTAAAAATTAAGAAAATACCAAGGGTCAATTGGAGTTCCGATAAGCCTTATAATTTTAAACCAAAATTCTCTACATTCTTTTTTTTATGTTTTGGATTGATGCTATTTGGTCTTGGAGAAGGTTTATTAATTGTATCTTTTACTGGTGCTTCTCCATGGAGTGTTTTAGCACAAGGCATTTCTTTAAATGTTAACTTGACTATAGGAACAATAACATTTTTGATTAGTCTTGCAGTTTTAATTTTGTGGATACCGCTTGGTCAAAAACCAGGAATGGGCACAATATTTAATGCAATAATTATTGCAATGATGATTGATCTTTGTATTAAATTTGTTCCAACCCCGTCTGACTTTTTATATCAATTAATCTTAGCAATAATTTCAGTAATCACAGTTGGGATTGGTGGAGGTATTTATTTAGTATCTAATCTTGGAGCAGGACCAAGAGATGGTTTGATGATTGGCCTACAAAAAAAATCAAATTTACCAGTCGCTGCTGTAAGAGCATTTTTAGAGATCTCTGTTGTAAGTATTGGATGGTACTTAGGTGGGACTGTGGGGGTAGGTACCTTATTATTTGCTTTTGGAATTGGTCCTTGTGTTGCTTTAGGTTTGTATTTAGTTGATAATATTTTCAATTAGGCTGCAGCGCCTGATTTTTCACTTCTTTTTCTTTCATGTGGATCGAGAATTGCTTTTCTTAATCTACAAGAATCTGGAGTGATTTCTAAAGCCTCATCAGCATTTAGCATACTTAATTGTTCAGCGATGGACATTTTTCTTACAGGAGTAAGGACAACATTTTCGTCTGTACCTTGGGTTCTCATATTAGTTAATTTTTTACCCTTCATAACGTTAATAATCATATCTCCTGGTTTAGGAGATAAGCCCACAATCATCCCTGGATAAACAGGATCATTATGAGTCACAAACATCTCACCTCTAGCCTGTAAATTAAATATTGCAAATGCAACTGCTTTACCTTGTTCCATTGAAATAAGGGCACCATTTCTCCTACCCTCCATTTGACCTTCAAATGGTCCATATGCATGAAAAATTCTGTTGATTACGCCATTACCTTTTGTGAGTGTTAAAAACAGACTTGTGTAACCCATCAAACCTCTTGTTGGTGCATGAAAGATTAATCTTTTTTTATTTTTACCAGTATCTTTTAACTCTATTAATTTACCTTTTCTTCTGTTCATTGAGTCAATAATTTTTGATGAATATTCCTCATCTAGATCCATAGTTATTTCCTCTATTGGCTCAAGTTTGTTGCCATTTTCATCTTTCTTATAGAGAACTTTTGGGGGACTAACAGTCATTTCAAAACCTTCTCTTCTCATTTGAGTGAGTAAAATTTCTAACATTAATTCACCTCGCCCACTAACAACGAAAGAGTCGTTACCCTCATTTTCTGTAAAAGTAATTCCTACATTATTTTGTGCTTCTTGAATTAACCTATTTCTTATCTGAGTGCTTGTAAGTTTTTTGCCCTCAGTTCCTGCAAGAGGAGATGTATTTACAGTAATGGTAATGGACATTGTCGGTGGATCGATCGGAGTAGCTTGAATAGGATTATTCACCTCAAGATTACAAATTGTATCAGCAACGTTAGCCTTTTCTAAACCTGCGATTACAACAATATCCCCTGCCTCACCAACTTCAATTGGAACCTTTTTAGTTCCCTCGTACCTAAAAATTTTGGTTAATCTACCTTCATCAACTTTTTGACCTTTTAAGTTGATCGCTTTAATTGCTTGATTAGCTTTAGCAGTTCCCTGAGAAATTCTACCCACCAAACTTCTCCCTAAAAAACTGTCAGCATAAAGAAGAGTAGATAACATAGCGAAAGGTTTTGACTTATCTAATTCTGCAGGTTTAACATGTTCTATAATTTTGTCTAAAAGTGGATTGAGATTTTTTCTCGGACCATCAATTTCTAAATCAGCCCATCCAGATCGCCCACTGGCGTATAAAACAGGGAAATCTAGCTGTTCCTCATTGGCATCTAAGCTAACAAATAAATCAAAAGTTTCATTTAAAACTTCATCAGCTCTTTGATCTGATTTATCAAGTTTGTTGATTACAACAATTGGTTTTAAACCTTGTTTTAACGCTTTTGCTAAGACGAATTTTGTTTGAGGCATTACACCCTCAGCAGAGTCTATCAATAACAGAGCTCCGTCTGCCATACTAAGTACTCTTTCAACTTCAGCAGCAAAATCTCTATGACCCGGGGTATCAATAATGTTTATTCTTGAATTTTTCCAATTTATTGATGCAGGTTTAGCTAAAATTGTTATTCCTCTTTCTTTTTCCAATTCTCCGGAGTCCATTAATCTATCATCTACAAGCTCATTTTCCCTAAATGATCCACTTTGTTTCATAAGATTATCGATTAGAGTCGTCTTACCATGATCTACATGTGCGATAATGGTGATATTTCGAATGGTATTATTCATAAATTGGAGCTCTTATACATATATAATTGCTTTTGGAAACTTAAAAAAACTCCCATTATGCTTAAAAAATTTAAGTATTTTTTATTTAATTTGTATTTTTTCGCCTCTCACGTTTAAGTTTTCTTTTTTCTTTAAAACTTAATTTGGGTTTTTTTTTAACACTCGAGTCTTTGAATGATTTACCACTGTATCTTTTTGACATAATATCATTATACAAATTTAAAAATAAATATTAAGTTAAATTGAAAAAAGTTTTTGTTCATTTAGGTGGTGGAGCAGGAGACCTGGACCCTAGATCAAATTATAGATGCGGTTTTACTGAACTAATTAAAAAAAAAATTACCATAGAAGATAGAGCCTTTATAATCGAAGCTAATCCAAAAAACATAAATAAATTGAGAGAATGTTATAAAAATTTTAAAAATATCGAAATTTTAAATCTTGCAATAAATCATAACGACACAAATTTGTGTGAATTTTTTTTTACAAAAGATGATGCGCCCCATTATCATGTTTGTTCTATGGATATAAATCATGTTAAAAATTATTATCCCAATTCAGTAATTGAAAGCTTTAAAGTAAAAGGTTTGAAAATTAATGAATTTTTTTCAAAATATGTAGGTGAGAAAATTGATTATTTAAGCATAGATCTTGAAGGTATAGATTATGAAGTAATGATGGAAATTGATCTTTTAAAATTTCAAATAAAAAATATTTCAATTGAACATCTTCACCTGAATAAATCTCAAAAAAAAAATATGGTGAGTCATTTAAATAAAAATGGTTATTCGTATTTTGGTAATGGGTATGACCATAAAAATTTTGATTATTTATTTAAGAAAGAAAAAATAATATGGAATAGATTTTTGTCTAATTTTCTTTGGTTAGTCAGTCATAAAAAAGTTAAGTATTTTAACAAATTTTTTTTAAAGGGCCCTGAATAAAAAAAAGGAGAGTAAAAACTGCCCTATTCAAATTTTTGTTAGAGTAACTTCGGGATTACATTCGCCTACATTCGCATTTCTAGTAAGCCAATACACACTTATTTAAGAACTTCATTGAAAACTTTATTGAGAAAACCCTCTAATTTAAAAGCAAGTTAAAAGATGACTTCATTGAATAATTGATATGCAATCTTTATAAAAGTTTAAAATTGGTCTTACAGATGATAATATTTTAGAGTGAAATCATTTGCTCAAAATAATGAAGATAAAATTGTAATTGATTTATTCTTTAAAAAAAATATCAAAAATGGAGTTTTTATAGAATTTGGAGCGTGGGATGGAGTTCATCTTTCAAACTGTAAATTACTTGCTGATCATGATTGGTCAGGTTTTTTTATAGAAGGTAATTCTCTTAGGTTTGAAGATTGTAAAAAAAATTATAAAGATAATAATAAAATTAAAGTTTTAAATAAATTTATAGATGAAAAATTTACTCTAAATGACTTAATTAAAGAAAATAATATTGATAAAATTGATGTATTATCAATAGATATTGATGGCAAAGATTTAACCGAATTAAAAAGACTAACCTTAGTAAAACCTAAAGTTATAATAATTGAGTATAATTCAACCATACCTTTTGATGTAGAATGCGAAGATAACATTGGAGGTAATGGCAGTAGTTATTTAAGTATTAATAATCATTTATCTAAAAATAATTATGAATTAATAAATTTTACAGCGTGTAACTTGATTTTTATTGAAAAAGATTTTAATCAAAATGAAAACAAAAAAGTTGAGGTTTTTGAAATGATTGAAAAATTAAGACCTGTTCGCTTTGGATTTAATAATTTTGGTGAAATGTTTTTTATTGAAAACAAAAAAATACAAAAAAAAGAACTTTTCAAGTTCCCTACAATGAAAAATTTCATTTTATTTCAACCTGTACCAAAATTTATTAGAAATGTTACAGATGAAAATGGTAAAGGTTTTAAAATCCTTAAAATTATATATTCAAATTTAGTGCTTTTAATTATGAGACCGAATCTATTTTTTAAAAAAATATTTGATAAAATAAAATAAGAAGACTTTAAAATTTAAAAACCCCCGAAACATTCGTTACGAGGGTTCTAATTTTGTTTAGTGTATGTATTTTGAGTGTTCTCTAAATGGAAACGTATTACATTCCCATACCACCCATACCACCCATACCACCCATGCCACCCATGCCACCAGGCATTGCAGGTGCACCAGCATCTTTTTCCTCAGGTTTATCGGCTATCATTGCTTCAGTAGTAACTAGCAACCCAGAAATTGAGGCTGCATCTTGAAGAGCAGTTCTTACAACTTTTACTGGATCAATTATACCTTTAGCAAACATGTCACAATATTCTTCATTCTGTGCATCATAGCCATGAGTCTTTTTATTCTGTTCTAATAATTTTCCAACTACAACTGAACCATCAACTCCAGCATTTTTAGTAATTTGTCGTATAGGAGACTCCAAAGCTCTTCTGACTAAATCTACGCCAGCTTTTTGGTCTTCTCCTTTTACTTTTACTTTATCAAGTTCTTGAGCTGCATACAATAATGCACAACCACCGCCTGTTACAATACCTTCCTCAACAGCAGCTCTAGTTGCATTTAAAGCATCTTCTACTCTATCTTTTCTTTCTTTTACTTCAACTTCTGTTGCTCCACCTACTTTAATTACTGCCACACCACCAGCTAATTTTGCTAATCTTTCTTGCAGTTTTTCTTTGTCGTAGTCTGAAGTTGTTTCATCAATTTGTTGTTTGATTGAAGAACATCTAGCTTCTATATCTGATTTTTTACCAGAACCATTCACTATAGTGCTGTTATCTTTATCAACTTTAATTTTTTTACATGAACCAAGATCATCAAGTTTAACATTTTCGAGTTTAATGCCTAGGTCTTCAGAAATAACTGATCCACCAGTAAGAATTGCTATGTCTTCAAGCATAGCTTTTCTCCGATCCCCAAACCCTGGTGCTTTTACAGCTACGACTTTTAGACCACCTCTTAATTTATTTACCACTAAAGTAGCTAATGCTTCACCCTCAACATCTTCAGAAATAATCATTAATGGCCGTCCAGCTTGAACAACTGCCTCTAAAAGAGGAACCATAGGCTGTAGGTTTGTTAATTTTTTTTCGTGCAATAAGATAAAAGGATTTTCTAATTCAGTTGTCATTTTATCACTATTCGTAATAAAGTATGGAGATAAATATCCTCTATCAAACTGCATACCTTCAACAACGTCTAATTCTGTTTCAATCCCTTTATTTTCTTCAACCGTTATAACACCTTCGTTACCAACTTTTTGCATTGCTTTCGAAATCATAGTACCAATTTCTTTATCGCCATTAGCAGAAATTGTTCCAACTTGCGCAATCTCATCACTATCTTTTACTTTTTTAGCTGAGGATACTAGATTTTGTTTAACTACGTCTACTGCAGCATCAATTCCTCTTTTAACATCCATAGGATTCATACCCGCAGTAACATATTTTACACCCTCTTTTACAATAGCTTGTGCGAGAATAGTCGCTGTGGTTGTTCCATCACCAGCTTCATCGTTTGTTTTACTAGCAACTTCCTTAACCATTTGGGCACCCATGTTTTCAAATTTATCTTCGAGATCAATTTCTTTAGCAACAGAAACACCATCCTTTGTAATTCTTGGAGCACCATAGGACTTATCCATAACTACATTTCTTCCTTTTGGTCCAAGAGTGACTTTAACTGTATCAGCAAGGATATTTACTCCTCTAATCATTGCTGCTCTTGCTTCCGCATCAAATTTAACTATTTTTGCCATTTTATTTTCTCCTTTAAGATTAAATTATTTGCTTGAAATACCCATAATGTCCGACTCTTTCATTATGCTGTATTCTTTGCCATCAATTTTGACTTCGGTTCCTGACCATTTACCAAACAAAACTTTATCTCCAACTTTTACATCCATGGGTATCGTTTTGCCGTCTTCAGTTTTTGCACCACCGCCAACAGCAACAACTTTGCCTTCCTGAGGTTTTTCCTGTGCTGTATCAGGTATGATTATTCCACCAGCAGTTTTTTCACTACTATCTAAAACTTCAATTAAAACTCTATCGTGTAACGGTCTAAATTTCATAAATTCTCCTTATTAGTATGAACCTCATATAGAGATTGACCTTACTATTTCAAGATATAGTTAAAAATTAGTTAGTTAAAAAACAAAGGAATTTGTGGGTTTTATGGTTTATAGATTAATTTCATGACTAAAAATTTAGATAATGAAGGTCTAAGTTCTATAGCAGACAATTATCAGCTATTTTATGTTGATTTATGGGGGGTGGTCCATAATGGGGTTACTCTACACCTTGAAGCGATAAAAGCTCTCAAAGAAATCAATAAAAAAGGAAAGGACTATATTTTACTCACAAATGCACCCAGACCTAATCATGTAGTTAAATCTTTTTTGGAAAAACTGGGCATGGAGAAAGAAATTAGAGATCATGTTTTTACCTCTGGTGAGGCAGCTCTCATTTACTTAAATAAAAATTTAATTAATAAATCTTTCTTTCACGTGGGTCCACCAAGAGATTTTGATTTATTTAAAGACTTTAATAAAATGAAATTAGATAATATAGAAAGAAGCGAATATATTTTATGTACTGGATTGTTTGATGAACACAATGAGGACTTAAATTATTATAAAAATTTGTTCGAAAAAAATATAAAAAAAAAAATGATTTGCACAAATCCTGATTTAATTGTTGACAGAGGAAACACAAGAGAACTTTGCGCTGGGTCTGTTGCAATGATTTTTGAAAAAATGGGTGGAGAAGTCGTTTATTTTGGAAAACCTTATCCTGAAGTTTATCATCAATCTATTGATAACAAAAATAAAAAAATTCTTTCTATAGGCGATAATTTAAATACTGATATAAAAGGAGCAAACCTTTTAAATTATGATTCTTTGATAATTTCAAATGGAATTCATAAGGATGAGATCAAAGAAAAAGGAATTGAAAAAGTTGCAAAATCTTACGAAGCAATTTGTAATTATATTCAATCGGAATTGAAATGGTAAAATCAAAAGAAATATATAAAAATTTTAATATCAATCCAAGATATCAAGAGTCAATTATATTAATTGGAAATTTTGATGGAGTTCACAAAGGACATCAAAAATTATTTTCATTAGCTAAGAAATATAAAAAAAAATATTCGTCGAAAATTGGCGTATTGACTTTTGAACCGATGCCCAAAATGTTTTTTAATAAGAATTTAGATAATTTTAGAATCTCTAATTTACAGCAAAAAATTGATAATCTCAAAAATCTTAATGTAGATTTTCTGATAATAAAAAAGTTTGACCGAAAATTCTCAAAAATGAAATCTATAACTTTCATTAAAGAAATATTAGGTAAAAAGTTAAAACCAAAATTCATTTTTGTAAGTAATAATTTTAGATTTGGGAACAAGAGAGAAGGTAATGTTAGACAGTTGATTAAATTTGAAAGAATGTGTGGTTATAAGGTAGTTAAACCACAACCACTATTAACCAATAAGAAAATAGCATCTTCTTCGTTAGTTAGAAAACTTTTACAAAGAGGAAAATTAGAAAAAGCCAATAGAATTCTGAATAGAAATTGGTCAATTGTTGGAAAGGTTCAAAAAGGAAGACAGCTTGGAAAAAAGATCGGCTTCCCAACAGCAAACATTGATATTAAAGATTATATTTTAGCTTGCCCGGGCGTATATGCGGTTCAAGCAAAAAGATATGGCAAAAACAATCACATAAAAGGGATTGCAAATTTAGGCTATCGACCAACATTTAATGGAAAAAAAATATTATTGGAAGTTCATTTATTTAATTTTTCTGGAAATCTTTATAATAAGTATTTAACAGTAGAATTTAAAAAATTTATTAGAAAAGAAAAAAAATTTAAAAATGTCGACCAACTTAGAAAACAAATTAAAACTGACTTATTAGAAGCAAAAAAAATAAAATGAGCAAATCTCAAATAAACCTCCCTAAAACCGCTTTTTCGATGAAAGCAAATTTGCCAACACGAGAACCTGAAATTTTAAAACTTTGGCAAGATATAAATCTTTACGATGAATTAAGAAAATCAAGAAAAGGAGAAGAAAAATTTGTTCTTCATGATGGTCCTCCATATGCCAATGGTAATATACACATGGGAACAGCTTTAAATAAAATTTTAAAGGATATAATTGTGAGATTTCATCAAATGGATGGAAAAGACTCTGTCTATGTTCCAGGATGGGATTGCCATGGATTACCAATAGAATGGAAAATTGAAGAACAATACAAAAAAAATAAAAAAAACAAAAATGAAGTTCCAATCGTTGAGTTTCGAAAAGAATGCAGAGCCTTTGCAGAAAAATGGATAGAAATTCATAAAGATCAATTTAAAAGGTTAGGAGTTGTAGGAGATTGGGATAATTATTACTCTACAATGAGTTTTGATGCTGAGGCTCAAATAGTAAGAGAACTAGGAAAATTTTTAAAAGAAGGAAGTTTGTATAGAGGCTTTAAACCTGTTTTATGGTCCACAGTTGAAAAAACAGCTTTAGCAGATGCAGAAGTTGAGTACCAAGATCATAAGTCAGATACTATTTACGCATCTTTTCCAGTTAAATCATCAAATATTAAAGAATTAAATGATAGTGAAATAGTAATTTGGACAACTACCCCATGGACTATTCCAGCTAACAAAGCTTTGGCTTATAATGAAAGCCTAGATTATTTATTAATTGAAGTAAATGACAATGGAGACTTTAAAAATAAGAAAATTGTTATAGCAGATGCATTAACAGACACAGTTGTAAAAGATACTAAAATTCAAAGTTTCAAAAAATTAAAAAATTTTAAAGGTGAAGATTTAAAAGGAACAATATGTAATCATCCTTTTTTAAAACTTGGTTATGAATATGACATACCTATGCTGGAAGCAAGTTTTGTTACAACAGAACAAGGCACTGGAATTGTTCATTGTGCGCCAAGTCATGGTCCTGATGATTTTAATTTGTGTATGAATAATGGAATTAAAGCAATTGAAACAGTTGATGGCGATGGAAGGTACACAAAAAATGTAGCACTTTTTGAAGGTATACATATTTTTAAATCTAATTCTATTGTGATTGAAAAATTAAAAGAACAAAAAAAATTATTATCGAGCGGTGAACTTGTTCATTCCTATCCTCATTCATGGAGGTCCAAAGCACCATTAGTTCACAGAGCAACTCCTCAATGGTTTATTTCTATGGACAGTCATAAGCTTAGAAATAAAGCTTTAAAAGCAATTGATGAAACAACCTTCTATCCTAGCAAAGGAAAAGAAAGATTAAAATCGATGATTGAAACAAGACCCGACTGGTGTGTTTCAAGACAAAGAGTATGGGGAGTTCCATTACCTATTTTTATTAACAAGAAGACCGGTGAAGTTTTGATTGATAATGAAGTTTTTGATAACATTGCAAAAATTTACGAAAAAGAAGGATCTGATTGTTGGTTTTCGGATGATCCACAAAAATTTCTCGGAAAAAAATATAAAGCTGAAGATTTTGAAAAGTTAAGTGATATCGTAGAGGTATGGTTTGATAGTGGATCTACACACTCATTTGTATTGGAAAAAAGAAAAGATTTAAAGTGGCCTGCATCTATGTATCTCGAGGGCTCTGATCAACACAGGGGATGGTTTCATTCGTCTCTTTTAGAGTCTTGTGGCACCAGAGATCGTGCACCTTTTGAGTCTATTCTTTCTCATGGTTTTGTAGTTGATGGCAAAGGTTTAAAAATGTCAAAATCTTTGGGAAATGTGATTTCCCCAGAGGATATTCTTAAAAAATATGGCGCAGATATACTTAGAATTTGGGTTGCTTCCTCAAATTATGCTGAGGATCTCCGAATAGACTATTCAATATTAGATCAGCATGCTGAGTCCTATAGAAAAATAAGAAATACCTTTAGATATCTATTAGGCAATTTAAATGACATATTTGAAGAGAATGATTTAGAAAAAGTTGATGTTAATAAATTACCAGAATTGGAGCAATTTGTTTTACATAAGATTTATAAATTAAATTTAGATTTTGAAAAAAATTTTAAAAATTATAATTTTCATAATCTTTATAAGGATTTATTGAATTTTTGCACTGTAGATTTGTCAGCCTTTTATTTTGATATAAGAAAGGATACATTATATTGTGAACCTAAGAACTCTGATAAAAGAAAATCTACACTATTATTATTAAACATAATTTTAAATTCGTTACTTAAATGGTTTGCGCCTATTTTATCATTTACGACTGAAGAAATTTATCAACTTATATTAAAATCAAAAAAAAGTATTCATCTGCAAAAATTTATCAATTTTCCAAAAAAATTTCAAAACGAAAAATTAGGCGAAAGGTGGTCTAAACTTATCAAAATAAGAGAGTTATGTAATTTGAGTATCGAAGAAAAAAGAGCAAGCAAAGAGATTGGTTCAAGTTTAGAATCTAGTTTAGAAATAACATTGAACCAAGAACTATTTGAAAATTTTAAAGATGTTGACTTTGCTGAAATTTGTATTACTTCTTCAGCAAAAATAAATCAAGGCTCAGACAACGAGATTAAAGTTTTAACCACCAAAGCTCCTGGAAAAAAATGTCCTATATGTTGGAAAGTAAGTGAGGAGGGTTGCAGCAGACCAAATTGTAATGTTCAATAATGAATAAGAAAATTTTTCTAGTAAAATTTTTACTAATCTTCTTGATTTTTCTAACTGATCAAATTTCGAAATATTACATCATAAACATTTTTAAATCTCAGAATGAGGCAATTTATCTTACAAGTTTTTTGAACCTTCAATTAATTTGGAATGAGGGTATTGCATTTGGATTGTTAAGTTTTGAAAATGACTTATATTACAATTCAATAACATTTTTGATTGTTGTAGTAATTTTGATATTGCTATTTTTAATTCGGGATCATGATCAATCCTCATATTTCTATTCTGTGATAATTGGAGGAGCATTAGGAAATTTAACTGATAGAATTAGATATTCATCTGTTCCAGATTTTATAGATTTTCATCTATTTAACTTTCACTGGTTTGTTTTTAATATAGCTGATATATTTGTTACTTTAGGTGTTATTTGCCTTATTATTGCTGAAATATTTTTTAATAAAAAAAAAACAAATGAATAAAATTAATTTTTATCTTGTAATTTTTTCTGTCTTTCTAACCTCATGTCAGTCAATCAAGGATGGTTTAAGTGGTAGGAAAACGGAAAATAGTGACGAGTTTTTAGTAAAAAAAAAGAATCCTCTTGTAATGCCACCAAAATTCATGGAGCTTCCAAAACCTAGTGAAGAGACTTTTGAGAAGGATACTGCCGCAATAGATCAAGCAAATGACATTGAAGACATTCTTAATATTGAAAAAACTTCAAACATGAACCCCAAAAAATCAGACTCTGCAGAGGATTTTGTTTTGAAACAACTCAAAGATTAATAATGTTTTCATTTGACATTGAATTCAAAAATTTTAGTAAAAAAAAAAATAATTCTAAGATTAAAAAAATTTTAAATGAATTATTAGATAATTATTCAAAAAAAAATAATCAACTACTTTTAAGTTTATCGAAAAAGTATAAATATAAATTCAAGTTTAAAGAAATTAAAAAGTATAAAAAATTCAAACATTATAGAATTTTTGGTATGGGAGGCTCTAGTTTAGGCGCTGGGGCTATCTATTCTTTCTTAAATAGAAAAATTAGGAAAAGATTTTCATTTGTTAACAACATTGATTTATCTCGTAATAAGAATAATAAAATTAATCAATTAAATATAATCATTTCTAAATCAGGAAATACTCTTGAGACTCTAACGAATTTGAATTATCAAAAAGTAAAAAAAAACTGTTTATTCATAACTGAAAATAAAAACAGTTATCTTAGAAACCTTGCCTTAAAACTTAAAAGTGAAATAATAGAGCATAACAACTTTATTGGAGGAAGATACTCAGTTTTATCCGAAACAGGAATGATACCAGCATTTTTTATGGGACTTGAACCAAATAATTTTAAAAGATTAGATAATTTGATCTCAAGTAATAAATTTATAAACATGTTGGCTTATAATGTTGCGTCAATTGTTTCATTTCATCAAAAGAAAAAAAATAACTCTATAATATTAAACTATGATGAGGACTCAAATAATCTATTTTATTGGTATCAACAATTAGTCGCAGAAAGTTTAGGGAAGTCTTCAAAAGGTATTTTACCTATTGTCTCTCCAGTTCCAAAAGATAATCATAGTGTAATGCAACTTTATTTAGATGGATTTAAAAAAAATTTTTTTACCTTTTTTTATGTAATGGATAATGATTCAAAAAAAATTGACAATAAAACTTTACTGAATTCACATAAATATTTAAGAAATAAAAAAATATCAGATATTTTATATTCTCAATTTAGAGCTACTCAAAATGTTTTTTTAAAAAAAAAAATACCATTTAGAAGTTTTACCATAAAAAAAAGAGATGAAAAAACATTGGGAGAGTTATTTGCCTTTTTTATTTTAGAAACAATTCTTCTAGGTAAAGTTTTAAAGATCAACCCTTATGACCAACCTGCCGTAGAGTCAATCAAGATCAATACATTTAAAATTTTAAAGAAAATTTAATTAGCAAATATTATTTTTGATATACCATACAATCTTAAATCTATAATATTTAATTTTTCAGTAAGTTTAATATTATCTTTTTTGTGTCTGTGGATTATGATTATTCCATTCTTATTAAGAATATTTTTTTTCAAAATTTCCTCAATTATAAAATTTATTCTTTCCTCTCTGTAAGGTGGATCAAGAAAAATTATATCTAATTTTAACCCATTCTCTTGAACGTTCTCAATAAATTTAAAACAATCTAATTTAGTAAGATGAGAATTTTCCTGACATTTGAGGTTTTTTATATTTTTATCTAATGACAAGAGTGCACTGGGATAATTCTCAACAAATAAACATTTTTTTGCACCCCTTGATATTGCCTCTAAACCAAACGAACCAGAACCTGAGAATAGATCCAAAATTAGAGAATTTTTCAGGTTAATTTTAATTTTATTTGAATGCTCAATTACATTAAATAATGCCTCTTTAACTAAATCTCTTAGAGGTCTTGTGGTTTTATCGTTAGGAAGATTAATTTTTTTTCCTCTAAATTTTCCAGAAATAATCCTCATTGATCAACAACTTTATGACCTATATCTTTTCTATAAAAACCATTTTCCCAATTCAATTTTTCTAGAAGACTTAAGGCTTTATCTCTGGCAGATTTAAAAAAATTAGATCTAACAACTATATTTAAAACTCTGCCTCCATTAGAGTAAGTTTTTCCACCAATTAATTTTGTTCCTGCATGAAATAAAAACTCACTCTCTCCTAATATTAGATTATTCAAGTTCAATTCAACGTTATTTTTATATTTATCAGGATACCCTTTTGAGCACATTACTATACAAAGACTTTTATCATTATGCCATTCGATACTTGTATTTTTTAGATTTTCCTCAATGCATGCCTTAATTAATAATCCAAAATCAGTTTTAAGTTTTGGCAAAAGAGTTTGACACTCTGGATCACCCATCCTAACATTATATTCAATTAAGAAGGGCTCGCCTTTTGTGATCATTAAACCTGCATATAAAAATCCTTTAAAGGTTGAATTTCCCTCTTTTAAAGCCTTTAAAGTAGGCTCTATAATTTTGTCGATTATTTTTTTATTTAAAACTTTATTTTCCAATCTTGATGGAGAATAGGCTCCCATACCGCCTGTATTTCTACCCTTATCCCCTTCAAGTACTCTTTTATGATCTTGTGCTGTTCCAAACTGCTTATAATTTTTTCCATCTGAAATAATAAAAAAGCTCATTTCTTCACCGTCTAAAAATTCTTCGATTAGTAACTGTTTTGCTTCGCCAAATTTGCCATCAAAAATTTCTTTAATGGCTATTTTAGCTTGATCATTATTTTCAGAAATATAAACGCCTTTTCCTGCAGCTAAACCGTCTGCTTTTATTACTATTGGATACTTGCAGTTTTTAAGAAATTTTTCTGCATCCTCGACATTAAAAAAAATACCAAATTTTGCAGTTGGTATATTAAAATTTTGACAGATTTTTTTAGTAAAGATTTTTGACCCTTCTAGCTGTGAAGAAAATTTATTAGGCCCAAAAACCTTTATGTTGTATTTTTCCAAATAATCGACAATTCCATCTACGAGTGGCTTTTCCGGACCAACAATTAGAAAATCAATTTTTTTATCAATAGTAAAATTTTTTAAGTTTTCAAAATTACTTAAATCAATTTCTATATTTTCAGCAATTTGTTTCGTACCTGCATTTCCAGGAAAACAGTAAATTTTTTCGACTTTTTTTGATTTTTTTAAAGAGTCACATAAAGCATGTTCTCTGCCCCCACTTCCTATTATTCCAACTTTCATATATTAATATATAAACTAAAAATGTATAAAAAATTAGCTAAAATAAAATATTTACCAAATAATTTTGAAGTGATTCAAGATGGTGATCATGTAATTTGTGCCATTTCAGGAAAAAAAATTCCTCTTGAAAAATTAAACTATTGGAATGTCAAAGATCAGGAGCCTTACTTTTCATATAAAGAGGCGTCCATGAAAAGAGAAAAAAAAGATTAACCTATTTCCATCTATTGTGTGTCCATATCCATTGTCCAGGATTTTCAATAATCATTTTTTCTAAAATGGAGTTAAGAGACAATGTTATAGACTCAATGGTATCATCATTAGAAAAACTTAAAGGTTTTAAAATTTTTAACTTAAAATTGTTGTTCTTATTTCTTTTAATGTGGATCGGCACTATTTTGCAATTAAATTTTTTTACAAATTGCGCAGGTATCGTAGTTGTCAAAGCTTCTTGACCAAAAAACTTGGATTTAATTCCCTCAGAAACTCTTTGATCTATCATTAGCGCAATAGAAGTCCCTGATTTAAAATATTCTAACAAATCTCTCGTACCAGAAATCCCTTTTTTTATTTGTTTTTTACAAATGTATTTTTTTCTAATATTTTCCATTATTGGATTTAAAAATTGATTATTTAAAGGCCTATAAATTGCAGCAAGATCTATACCTGATTTCTCAATGTGCATTGCCATTAATTCAAAATTATCAAAATGTCCTGATATAAATATAACTGGTTGTTTATGTGTTTTAATTTTTTCTAATTCTAATTGACCCTCCACCTCAATTTTCTTACCAAGTTCTTTTTCTCTAAAGTCTTTAATAAAATTGTACTCAGATAAGATTTTTCCGTAAGTTAACCACATTTCATAAATAATCTTTTTTTTAAAATTTTCGTCAGTATTCGGAAATGCAATCTCAATATTAGTTATAGTTTTACTATTTGATCTAAAAAAGGGACCACAAAAAAGAAAAATTTTACTGGCAAATAATCTTGAGTTTTTTAATCCTAATAACTTAAATAAGAAAAATAAAAATAAAATTGCTATAGATTGAAATAAATATTTCATCTTTTTAGTTAAGTTTATCATTGATAAGATTTATAAATTTTTCTTCTTTAAGTATTTTTAATTCTATTTTTAAAAAATTAATTTCTCTTACATCGTCTACAGATAGTTTAATGAAATCTTTTTCTGTGGTAAGTATCTTAGCATTTAATTTTTTTGATTCTTGGAGAATATTCTCAATATCTTTTTTTTTGTATGTATAATGGTCTGGAAATACTATTTCTTTGACTACGCTAATATTATTTTCTAATAAAATTTCTTTAAAAGAAACTGGGTCGCCTATTCCAGAAAAGATTAGATAATTTGAATTTATATCCAATTCTTTTAAGTTTTCAATTTTATAATCAGACTCAAATATCTCAATTTTAGGGTTCAATCTATGAATTATTTCTTTAATGTTTTCAGTATTATCATCTTTTCCATTTAAAAAAACGATATCGTAATTTTTTAAATTTTCAATTTTTTCTCTCAATGGTCCAGAAGGAATTAATTGCCCATTACCAATCCAGTTTTTTTTTTTAAAACAAACAATTTTTAAATCATAATCGATTTTTTTTTCTTGAAGACCATCATCAAAAATTATAACTTGATTTGAGTTATTAACTGCTTGGTTGATAGCATCTATTCTTCTCTTGGAAACAATGTTTTTTGTTTTAGCTTTTAATAGACTCTGTTCATCAGCTTGGTTAGAATAGAATTTTTTAGCTGTAATAACATCGAAACCCATTTTTTTAATAATATTAAATAACTTTATTGTAAGTGGTGTTTTGCCTGTTCCACCCAAATAAATATTACCTATACAAACGGTTTTTATTTTGGAAAATTTATATTTTTTTTGAATGCTTAAAAAAAAGTTATTAATTATAACTGGAATTGTGAATGGCAATAACAAATATGAAAAAATATTTGGTTTTTTTAAATCCCAAAATATAGGTTTTTTAAAATTCATTTTATTTTAAAAAGTTATCAATTTCTTTTAAGTAATGTTTAAGTATTTGCTGTCCTAAACTATTAAGTTTTTTCTTAATATTTCTTTGGTTATTTGTAGAGGATAGCAATTTGTTTAAGATTTTACACATTCCGCTCTCTGTTGATACTACAAAAGAAATTTTTTGGGAATTCAAGTAACTATATATTTCTTCAAAATTTGAAACATTTGGACCATGTAAAATATTACAACCATATCTTGCTGCCTCAAGAGGATTTTGACCACCATGTTTAATTAATGAGCCGCCTAAAAAAACATTCTTACAAAGAGAAAAAAAAGGTTTTGTTTGTCCATAAGAGTTAACTAGGTAGATATCAGTATCAATGGGTATTTTTTTGGCAGGTTCATTGAGGTGTGTTTTTAAACCCAGTTTATTTAGTTGAAATTTAATTGAATTAATTCTGTTAATATGTCTTGGTATTATTATTGTTAATAAATTTTTATATTTCTGTTTTAATTTTTTATGAATAATACCGATAAAAACCTCCTCATCGTCATGCGTACTTGATGCACACCAGACTTTTTTTCTTTCTATAAATTTTTTTAGATTTTGCTTAATTTTGATACTTTCGAATTCAGACTGTGAGAATTTTAAATTACCAAAATATTTAAGGTTTTTGGCTCCAAGTTTTTTAAGATAAATTTTTGATTTAAAACTTGAGCACAAACATAAGTCAAATTTACTAAAAATAAAATTTGAAAAATTTTTAAATTTTCTCCATCTTTCAAAAGATTTTGCTGTAATCCTGGCATTAAGTAAAATTGTAGGAACTTTTCTTTTTTTTAAATTGAGTAACATATTGGGCCAAATTTCAGAGTCTACAAATAAAGATAAACTAGGTTGCCAATAATTCAAAAAATTTTGTGTATTTAGATTTGTATCTATTGGAAAAAATTGGTGTACTACTTTTTTAAATTTATAATTAGATATAACTTTTGAGGAACTTAATGTGTTTGATGTAATTAAGATTTGAGCAATATTTTTTTTTTTTTCGTAATTTTCAATTAGGGGAACAATACTTTGAAATTCTCCCACACTTGCACCATGTATCCAAATTAGTTTACCTTTAATTTTTTTTTTTGTAAAAAAACAGAATTTTTCTTTATAACGTTTTGGGTCTTCTTTATTTCTTATTAATCTTAAAATTATTATTAAAGGTGATAAAAAATAAGCAATGTTAATTAAAATTCTATAGATTATTAACATTATGATCTTTTGATTTGTTTATCATAAAAGTTTTTGTAAATTTCAGAATTAGTTAATAATTCATTATGTTTGCCTTCGCCTACTACCTGGCCATTATCTATCACATAAATTTTATCTGAATTAAGAATTGTAGAAAGCCTGTGGGCAATAACGATAGTTGTCTTACCTTCTGTAAGAAAATTAATTGCACTTTGAATTTTACTTTCAGTTTCTGCATCTAAAGAGGATGTTGCTTCATCAAGTAATATAATTGAACTTTTTTTCAAAATAGCTCTAGCAATAGACAATCTTTGCTTTTCTCCTCCTGACAGCCTTATTCCATTTTCACCTATCATAGTTTCATATTTTTCTGGCAATTTATCTATAAACTCATTGGCAAAAGAAAATTTTGCTGCTTCAACAATTTCTTTGTCAGATGCTTCTAAATTAGCATATGCAATATTATTTTTAATAGTGTCATCAAAAAGTGTTGTATCTTGGCTTACTAAAGAAATATTTTTTCTGACTGAGCTAATAGTTGATTTATAGATTGATTGATTATCAATTTTTATGTCACCTGAATGTATATTATAAAATCTAGGTATTAAATTAAGTATTGTAGATTTACCAGCACCACTATGACCAACTAATGAGGTCATTTTTTTTCCAGGTATTTGTAGGTTTATTGACTTTATTACCTGAAGTTGATCTTTTTGATATTCAAATGAAACATTTTCAAACTTAACTTCTCCCTCTTTAAGCTCTAATTCTTCTGCATTTGAATCATCTTTTATTTCATTAACATCATCAATTATTGGTAGCACTCTTCTAGATCCTGTCAAACCTTGTTGGATTGTAATATTAAGGGTAGCTAAGGACCTAACTGGTTGATAAGCGAGCATCATAGCTGCAAGAAAAGAAAAAAAGTTACTAACTTCAAGTTCATTTTTGACTACAAGTTTAGCAGAAACAAAGATTAAACATGCAATCATGATACCTGTTAAAACTTCCATTATAGGAGATGCCCTTACAAAAACTATATTTATTTTTTTTGAAGTCTCTTTTAAAGTATTTATGTATTTTAATGCTCTTTCTTTTTCATAAGTTTCTTTTTGAAATATTTTCATTAACTTATGATTTTTGAAAATTTCCATTAGATATGTGTTGAGAACACCAACTTTAAGCATTTGTTCATTAGTGACCTTACCAATTCTTTTACCTAAGGATTTTGCAGCTAAAGAGGCAAGAGGTATCATTATAATTGCAATTAAAGAAAGCTTCCAGTTTTGGTAAAACATAACTGATAACAAACCTATTAGTGTTAAACTGTCTTTGAAAAAATTTAGAATTGCTGTGCTTAATAAACTAGTAATCCAGTTAACATCGTTTATCAAATTTGTAATAAATTTCCCCGAGTGCTTTTCGTCAATTAATTTCGTATCAGCCTTAATTAATGAAGCAAACATATCAGTTTGAATTTCTTTTTTAACTTCCTCTGCAACGCCAATCATAATTACTTTTGCTAAGTAGAGTGAAATACCTTTGATAGCAAAAGCAGCTATAATTAATAAAGGTATAGTAAATATCAACGTCGAAGATTGTTTAATAAATAATTCATTGATAGCAGGATCAAGTAGATATGCTATTGCGGAAGTACTAACCGCTAAAAGGAGTGAAAAAAAAACTGATAAAAAAATTTTAGGTATATATTTTTTTGTGTAATCTCTGTAAAGTCTTTTGAAAATTTGAATTGATGTCATTTTTAAAGTTTTCCAACTAAGATACTTGTTAGAACAATAAATCCCAAAAGGTTATTTGATTTGAATATTTGTAGGCAGTTTTTTGCGTCTTTAATATTTAAATTTTTAATTTGGTATAAAAATAAATGAAAAAAAATTAAAAATAAGAAGATATAAAAAAAATTATTCAAATTCATTAATATACCTATAATTATTAAAGATATAAAAAATGTTAAGAAGCATAGTGTTAAAAATAAGTACGGTTTTTTTTTAAATTTTATTGAAGTTGATTTTAGTCCTATAATTTCGTCATCCTTTATATCTTGAAATCCATAAATAGTGTCATAAGCAAGTGTCCAAAATATGGCCCCTATGTAAAAGATAATTGGAACAAAACTTATGTTGTCAAAAATTGATGTCCAGCCAAGAATAAGACCATAGTTGAAAGTTATTCCAAGAAAAAGCTGAGGCCAATAGGTCAGTCTTTTCATGAGTGGATAAGTAAAAGCTAGTGGCATAGAGCCCAATGCAAGAATTATTGTAAAATAATTAAAATTTATCAAAACTAAAAAAGCTAAGATGCAAAGAATTATTGCGTAAAGTATTCCAATTTGAACTGAAATTTTACCAGAAGCTATAGGCCTATTTTTAGTTCGTGAAACTCTATTATCAAAATTTTTATCTAAAATATCATTTACTATGCACCCGGCTGATCTCATAAAAACTGACCCAAGAAAAAAAAGCAATAAATAAAAAAAATAGATATCTAAGTTATTAGAAAAATCATAGCCAATAGACAATCCCCAAGCACACGGCCAAAAAAGTAGCATATAGCCAATTGGTTTTTTTAATCTTGTAAGTTCAATAAATAAGCTTAATTGGTTCATAAAATTTTTCTTGTAAATAACAAACGCAAGATTGATAATCAAACTGATTCGTATGAATATAGATTACACTGTAACAGCCTTGATGTTTCCAGCAATTCCTTTATTGATGGCTGTATATAGTAATAGATTTCACACTTTAAGCAATTTAATCAGAAAATTACACGATGAACATGTTTATGAGAAACACATACCACCAGAATGGAAAAAACAATTTTTAAATCTTAGCTCAAGAATTAGTCTTTTGAGATGGACAATTTTATTTGCAGCTTTTGGTTTTTTATTTAATATGTTAACAGTGTTTGCTCTTTATCTTGATGAGGTTTTCATGGCGCGAGTAATTTTTGGTTCTTGTTGTTTATCTATGATTATCTCAATAATTTTTTTTATAAGAGAAATTCATATTTCAACAAATGCACTTAGACTTCATATGTCAGATATGGATGTTAATCTAGATTAAGGAATTATTACAGCTGGACCTGTTAATAATCTTGCCTCTAAATCCTTGTGTGCTTGAGCAGCATCTTGTAGAGAATATTTCTTAGAAATTTTTATTTCAAATTTTTTAGACACAACAGCTTCAAAAACTTTTTTTGCTGACTCTACTAGCTCATCTCTTTTAATAGTATAATGTGCAATAGATGGTCTCGTAAAAAAAAGACCTTTTGCATTTATGTCTTTTTTTACATCAATTGTATCAACATAACCCGAAGCATTACCAAATGCTACCATCATTCCTCTAATCTTTAAAGTTTCAATTGATCCTTTGAATGTCTTTATACCTACACCGTCGTATACGACATCAATTCCGTTTTTACCTACAATTTTTTCAACTTCATCTACAAAATTTTTTTCAGAATAATTTATAACATGGTGGCAACCATTTTTTTTTGCAATTTCTTCTTTAGTTTTTGATCCAACTGTTCCGATTACCTCTGCACCCAAAGAATTAGCCCAAGGACATAAAATTTGACCAAGACCCCCAGCAGCAGCATGATATAAAACTTTATCACCTTTTTTTAAAGGATATGCTCTATGTAACAAATATTCTGCTGTTATTCCTTTTAATGTAACACAGGATGCTACTTCATCAGACACATCATCAGGCACAGAAACTAACTTTTCCTCAGGCATAATTTGTTTTTCTGAGTAAGCACCAATAGGCATTGAGGCATGAGCAACCCTATCACCAACTTTAAAAAGTTTTACCTCTGACCCAACTTCTTCAATTACACCACAAGCTTCTAAACCAATACCGCTAGGTAATGGAATTGGGTATAGACCTGTTCGATGATAAATATCTATAAAATTAAGACCAATTGATAAATTTTTAATTAAAACCTCCTTAGGTCCAGGTTTTCCTAACTCAACATTTTGAATAACTAAAACTTCAGGCCCGCCAAACTTATCTATTTGAATTGATTTCATTATTTATTTTACAAATGTGCCATTATGATAATCCTGAACAGCTTGTAATATCTCTGCTTTAGTATTCATTACAAACGGCCCACCCCTAGCTATTTCCTCATTAATAGGTTTTCCTGAAATAACTAAAAATTTTGCACTTGAAACAGCTTTAACATTTAATACTTCACCTTTTGAGAGCAAGATTAGAGTGCTATCTTTAATTTTTTTATGATCCTTTTCACCAATTATTATCTCTCCATTTATTAAGTATATAAATGAATTGTGAGTAGAGGGTAAGCTAAACTTAAATTCTTTTGTCTCATTGAGTTCAACATCTAAATAAAAAGGCTCTACATTATGTCCTTTAACTGGACCTTCTGCTTTTTCAAATTTACCCGCAATAACTTTGACACGTTTATCATCATCTATATGAACACTCATTTGTTTTGCATCAATATAAATATACTCTGGTTTGCTCATTTTTAATTTTGCAGGCATATTAATCCATAATTGAAATCCATGAAGTTTACCCTCTTTCATTCCTGGCATTTCTGAATGTATAATACCACTACCAGTTTTCATCCATTGAACATCGCCGGCAGTCATTTTACCTTTACCACCAGTACTGTCTTCATGTTCAAAATTTCCTGCCAACATATAAGTAACAGTTTCAATTCCTCTGTGTGGATGTGGAGGAAACCCAGCAACATAATCTTCACTATTTTCTGAACCAAATTCATCCAACATTAAAAAAGGATCAAAATAATTTGGTTCAACACCAATACTTCTTTTTAATTTAACTCCAGCTCCATCTGATGCTGGAATAGGATCAATGATTTTACTAACTTCAATATTTTTCATATTGGAATTTAATAGTTAAAAAACAGAAATTTGCAATGTTACTTTTTATTATGTGAGCCGTCACAAAACGGCTGGTTATCAGTTTGTTTACAAGTGCAAAAAAACATCTTTTTAGTTGTTTCTGCTTTATATACAACAGGGTTAAATCCAGATCCTTTATGAGAGCCATCGCAAAATGGTTGTTTGGAACTTTGCCCACAGCTACACCAAAAGTAAGATTTACCTTCTTTGACCTCAATTTTTATTGCACTACTGCCAGCTCTCTGTCCCTTGACCATGTTCTTCTTAAGTATTATTTAAATTAAACTAACAAGCTCAGTTAAATCCTTTATTTGATTACTTGGTTTATAATCAAGGTTATCAAATATATTATTATTTCTATTCACCCAAATAGATTGGTAACCATAATTTCCTCCACCAGAAACATCCCAAGTGTTTGCACTTAAAAAAATAACTTCACTATTTTTTATTTTATATTTTTTAATTGGTAAATCGTAGACTCTAGAATCTGGTTTATAAGTTCCAACCTCTTCTACGGAAAAAATGTCATCAAATAATTTATCTAAGTTATTACTTTTGACCAGCTCATCTAATAGGGAAGGAGTCCCATTTGAAAGAATAGCTAATTTAAAATTCCTTCCTTTTAATTTTTTCAAAATTTCTGGAACTTCTTTAAAGGGTGAGAGAACTTTGTATAAATTCAATAATTCATTTTTCATAGAAGGATCTATACTAAAAGCCGTCATTGATTTGTCCAGGCTATCTTCCGTAATTTGCCAAAAATCTTTATGTCTTTTCATCAAACTTCTGAGCCAAGTATACTCTAACTGAGTAGTTCTCCAAAAGGTAGCAAAACTCTCCCACTTATCTCCAATTTTATCTTTACATTTTTCTGCAGCAGAATTTACGTCAAACAATGTGCCATAAGCATCAAAAATTATTGCTTTAATATTTTTCATAAATTAATTTAACACAAATGAGCAATATTAGATTATTTTTTTTGAATTCACTGTCAGTGAATATGAATGGTAAGTTAGATAAGTCACAATCACATTATCTAACAAAAGTAATGAGAATAAATGAAAATGAGGTCTTTTCGTTATTCAACAACAATGGTGAGTGGGTAGCTAAAATTTTAAGAATTTCAAAAAGTATTGTTGAATTTAAAGTTATAAAAAAACTAAGACAAAAGGAAAAAATAAAAGAATTATGGTTGGCATTTTCTCCAATTAAATCAAATTATCAGAATTTTATGATCCAAAAAGCTACGGAGTTGGGGGTTACGAAATTTATACCAATTATTTTTGAAAGGACTATTGTTAGAGAAATAAATAAAGAACGTTTTGAAAAAATAGTTATTGAAGCAAGCGAACAATCAAATCGTATTAACGTACCATTAATTGAACCTACTCAAAATTTAGATAATCTTTTAAAAAATTCAATGGACTTAATTTTTACAGACTTAAACTCGACTAACACTAAACTTGATAAATCAAAATTTTCAAATAAACCAGTTTGCATAATTATAGGACCAGAGGGTGATTTTACAGAAGCAGAAAGAGTGAAGATTCTCTCTTTTAGAGGAGTCCAGCCATTAAAAATCAATGAGAATATTTTAAGATCAGAAACGGCAGTGATATCTGCAATTTCAATCGTAAATTATGCAATTAATTGATAAATTGTCGCGAAAACTAAAGTGTAATTTTTATAAAAGAGCATTATATAGCTATTAAAATGAAGACAATTTTTATTATATTTTTAAGTCTTTTAATATCTAGTAGTGCTCTAGCAAACCAACCCTTTGATTGGCAACTAGGATTTCAAAAAGCTGCTTCAGAGTCTATGAGAGATATTGTTGCTTTCCATAACAATCTTTTATTACCAATTATTATTGCAATCAGCGTGTTTGTTTTATTTTTAATGTTATATGCTTGCATAAGATTTAGAGCCTCAGCAAATCCAAACCCATCCAAAAGAACACATAATGTTACTGTTGAAATTTTATGGACTTTAATACCATGTTTAATTTTAATTGTGATGGCAGTACCGTCATTTAAGATTTTATATAAACAAGATACTATCCCGAAAGCGGATCTAACAATAAAAGCGATTGGCTACCAATGGTATTGGGGTTATGAGTATCCAGACGAAAATATAATTTTTGAGTCTTATATGATTGAGGATAAAGATCTAAAAGCTGATCAACCTAGATTACTTGCTGTAGATAATGAGGTTGTAGTTCCAGTAAATAAAGTTGTTAAAGTTCTGATAACAGCAAATGATGTATTACATGCCTGGGCTTTACCGGCATTTGGAGTTAAAAGAGACGCAGTGCCTGGAAGAATTAATGAAACATGGTTTAAGGCAGAAAAAGAGGGAACATACTACGGCCAGTGTTCTGAACTTTGTGGAATCAAACATGCATTTATGCCAATCACAGTAAAAGTTGTGAGTGAGAAGGAATATCAAGATTGGCTGTCAGAGGCGCGAGTAAAATTTGCAAAAGATGAAATTAAAAATGATAAACTCAAAATAGCTAGTAGGTAATTTATGTATACACAAACTGCACACGATGATCACACTCCAACTGGTTGGAAGAGATGGGCATATTCGACAAACCACAAAGATATAGGTACGATGTATCTAATCTTTGCAATTGTTGCAGGGGTTATAGGAACTGCATTTTCAGTTTTAATGAGAATGGAACTAATGCATCCAGGCGACGGTATATTGGGTGGCAATTATCATTTATATAATGTGTTAGTGACAGGTCATGGTTTAATCATGATTTTCTTTATGGTTATGCCTGCTATGATAGGTGGTTTTGGTAACTGGTTTGTGCCAATTATGATTGGAGCACCAGATATGGCATTTCCACGAATGAATAATATTTCTTTTTGGTTATTGCCAGTTTCTCTTACATTATTAATCTTATCAATTTTTGTGGATGGACCTCCAGGTCAAACAGGAGTAGGAGGTGGATGGACTATTTATCCTCCATTATCATCTAAAGCTGGACAACCCGGCCCTGCAATGGATTTAGCAATTTTAAGTTTACACTTAGCAGGAGCTTCCTCAATTCTGGGTGCAGTTAATTTTATTACTACAATTTTAAATATGAGAACTCCAGGTATGACATTACACAAGATGCCATTGTTTGCATGGTCAATTTTAGTAACCGCATTTTTGTTATTGTTATCTTTACCTGTTCTTGCTGGCGCAATCACCATGTTATTAACAGATAGAAACTTTGGAACAGCCTTCTTTGAGGCTCAGACTGGAGGGGATCCAGTCTTATTTCAACACTTGTTTTGGTTTTTTGGGCATCCCGAAGTTTATATTTTAATTCTTCCTGGTTTTGGAATGATAAGTCATATAGTTTCAACATTTTCTAGAAAACCAGTTTTTGGTTACTTAGGAATGGCCTACGCGATGGTAGCAATAGGAATAGTTGGTTTTGTTGTTTGGGCTCACCATATGTATACAGTAGGATTGAGTACTGACACAAAAGCCTATTTCCTTGCAGCTACAATGATTATAGCAGTTCCAACAGGAATTAAAATTTTCTCTTGGATAGCGACTATGTGGGGTGGATCAATATCTTTCAAAACGCCAATGATGTGGGCACTAGGTTTTATATTTATGTTTACTGTTGGTGGGGTAACAGGTGTAGTTTTAGCAAACGCAGGTGTTGATACTGCTATGCATGACACATATTACGTAGTAGCTCATTTTCATTACGTTCTTTCTTTAGGAGCAGTTTTTGCAATTTTTGCAGGCTTCTATTATTGGTTTTCAAAAATGAGTGGTTATGAGTATTCAGAATGGATGGGTCATTTGCATTTTTGGCTAACGTTTATTGGAGTCAACTTAATCTTTTTTCCTCAACATTTTTTAGGTTTAGCGGGTATGCCAAGAAGATATGCAGATTATCCGGATGCGTTTGCAGGTTGGAATTATATATCATCTATAGGATCTTACGTTGCTGTAGCAGGATTAGTGGTATTTTTTATAAATCTTATTTATGCATTTGCAAAAAAGAAAACTGCTCAAAAAAATCCTTGGGGTGTAGGAGCTACAACATTAGAATGGACCGTGCCATCACCTCCAAACTTTCATACTTTTGAGGAATTACCAAAGTTTGAAGATGATCAAGATACACAGAAATCACACGGTTAGACTTAGAATATAAAATACATGAACAACGCACGGCTAAAAAAAAGAAGTTTAAGCCAAGAGGATTTATTTAACTTTTCAGAATTATTCAAACTAATGAAGCCGCGTGTAATGTCATTAGTTATTTTTACTTGTGCCGTTGGTTTATTAACAGCACCAAATGTCGTTTCAACCAAAGATGCTATTATCGGAATTTTACTAGTTTCATTGGGTGCTGGTGCTGCTGGGGCGTTAAATATGTGGTACGAGTCTGACCTAGATGCTTTAATGTCTAGAACTTGTTTAAGACCAATACCAACTGGTAAAGTAAATAAGAACCAAGCACTAATATTTGGTTTAACTTTATCAGTCGTATCAGTTGTAGCATTAGATTATTTTACCAATAGAATCTCAGCATCTATTTTATTATTAACTATATTATTTTATGTGTTTGTTTATACAATTTGGTTAAAAAGAAGAACCTCACAAAATATTGTTATAGGCGGAGCTGCAGGAGCTTTCCCTCCTGTAATAGGGTGGACAATCGCCACAGGCTCAATGTCAATTGAACCATTAGCTTTTTTTCTAATAATATTTTTTTGGACCCCTTCTCATTTTTGGGCTTTAAGTTTGTACAAATCTGATGATTATCGCAAAGCTAAGATACCTATGCTTCCATTAACTAGCGGAATTGAAAGCACTAAAATAAATATATTTGTTTACTCACTACTAATGTTGCCAACAATTATTTTTCCATACGTAATAGATTTTGTTGGATTAACATTTTTAATTCCATCATTACTTTTAACGTTCTACTATAATTACTTATGTTATGAACTCCTTAACTTTAAAAAGAACAGATTTAGCCCTAAGTTTGCAAAAGCAATATTTGGATTTTCAATACTATATTTGTTTTTGATTTTTGTTCTTTTTTTGATAGATAAGATTGTATGATAACACCAGATAAAAGAACAAAAAGAAAAAACGTTATTACAGCAATAGCAATAATTGCATTTATGATTTTTCTTTTCTTTTTTACTCTATATAACACAGGAGTATTTGATAGATCTATATGATCGAGAAAAAAAAATTAACTCCATTAGTTCTTGCTGGCATTTTTGTTTTAATGTTGGGCTTGTCTTATGCTTCTGTACCACTTTATGAAATTTTCTGCAGAGTAACAGGCTTCGGAGGAACAACACAAGTTGCTAATAATGCTCCAAAAATTGTTTTAGATAAAGTAGTAAGTGTTAGGTTTGATACTAATGTGAACAATTTGCCATGGGACTTTAAAGCCAAAAAAAACGTGATGGATGTTAAAGTAGGTCAAGTCAATAAAATAGAGTTTGAAGTTTTAAATTATAGTGACGAACCTACAGCAGGAGTTGCAAGTTTTAATGTGTCACCTTCAAGTTTTGGAAAATATTACAGTAAATTAGGTTGCTTTTGTTTTGAGAAACAAGAACTAAAAGCTGGAGAAAAAGCTACGTATGTTATGACTTTCTATTTGGATCCAGAGATGGTTAATGACGCAACTGTAAAAAATTTAGAAGATGTGACTATGTCATATACTTTTTTCTCGACAGATTATTATAAACAATCATAATTTAAAATATGTCAGCTGAAAAAAAACACGATTATCACCTTGTGGACCCAAGCCCTTGGCCAATATATGTATCATTTTCTTGTTTGGTTTTAGCCTTAGGTTCAGTTTATTATATGCACTCGGACGTTTCTTGGGGAATGTATTTGGGTTTTGCACTTTTAATTTATGGTGCATACATGTGGTTTAGGGATGTTGTCATTGAGGCAGAACATCAAGGACATCACACACCAGTAGTTCAAATACATCATCGATACGGAATGACTTTATTTATCGCTTCCGAGGTTATGTTTTTTGTTGCTTGGTTTTGGGCATACTTTGATGTAAGTCTTTTTCCAAACGAATTTGTTGGAAATGTATGGCCACCAAAAGATATTAAAACTTTTGACCCTTGGGATATTCCATTAATAAATACTTTGGTGCTTTTATTGTCTGGAACTACTGTAACATGGTCACATCATGCGCTTCTTGAGAATGATAGAAAAAGTTTTATTCAAGGATTAGTGTTAACGGTTATTCTAGGTGTCTGTTTTACTGCACTCCAAGCTTACGAATATCATCATGCAACATTTGCTTTTTCAGATCATATCTACGGATCAGTCTTTTATATGGCAACAGGATTTCATGGTTTCCATGTGATTGTAGGCACAATATTCTTGGCTGTATGTTTGTGGAGAGGAAAGCTGGGTCATTTTAATAAAGATCACCACTTTGGTTTTGAGGCAGCAGCATGGTACTGGCACTTTGTTGACGTAGTATGGCTATTCTTATTTGCTGCGATATATATTTGGGGAAGCTAATTTTGAACCTTGAAACGTAAATTTTTATTTTCAGTTTTTATAATATTCTTTATATTTGTTTTTATCGCGCTAGGAACTTGGCAGATAATTCGTCTGAATTGGAAAAATAATCTCATTTTAGAAATTGAAAATTCTTTAAAAAATCCTCCAGTTCAACTTTCACAATCTAATCAAAAAGATTATCTCAAAATTAAAACGTCGGGCAGTGTTGATTTTGAGAAACAAATTTACTTATATAATTTGAACGACATTGGAACACCTGGGTTTGAAGTTTTTAATCCAATTATTATTAATGGTGAAAACTATTTACTTAATAGAGGATGGATACCATTTGAAAAAAAAAATATGCCTGAGATAAATATATTGGATCAAAATAATATATTTGGAACTATTAAAACACAGGGAAGAAAAAATATATTTAAACCAGATAATGATATTAAAGAAAATTACTGGTTTAGTTTAAATAGGGAAGATATTTTTAAATTTACTGGTAAAAAGTTTTCTAAGTACATAATATATTTAGATGGAAATTATCAATTTCCAAGACCAATAAAAATTACTGCTAATATTTCTAATAATCATAAAAAATATGCAATGACATGGTTTTCATTAGCGATTTCAATTTTTTTGCTATATCTATATTTTAGAAAAAAAAATTACTAAATGCACTACATCAGCACAAGAAATAATCAGAAAAACTTTACTTTTAGGGATGTTTTTCTTAAAGGTTTAGCAGATGACGGAGGGCTATTCGTACCTCAATCAATTAAAAAATTTAAAAAAGAGGAATTAGATAATTTTAAAAACCTTAGTTACAATGATTTGGCAGCTGAAATAATTTACCCATTCATAGGGGATTTCATGTCTAAAGATAACTTAATTTCTTTGATTTCAAAATCATACTCAAATTTCAGATCTAAAGATGTTGTAAAAATATCAAACCTAGGAAATTTAAAAGTTTTAGAGCTATTTCATGGTCCTACACTCGCTTTTAAAGATATAGCTATGCAACTAATAGGTAATTTTTACCAATATCATTTAACACGTAATCAGAAAAAAATTAATATAATAGTGGCAACTTCAGGCGACACTGGTGCAGCTGCTATAGACGCCTTAAAAGGAAAAGCTAATTTGAATGTTTTTGTATTACATCCAAATAATAAAATCTCACCAGTGCAAAGAAAATTAATGACCATACATGAAGAGAGCAATGTATTTAATATTGCAGTTGAGGGAAATTTTGATGATTGCCAAAATTTAGTAAAATCAATGTTTAATGACGAAAAATTTTCTAAAGCAATAAATATGTCTGGTGTAAATTCAATTAATTGGGCAAGAATTGTTGCCCAATCAGTATATTATTTTTACTCTTACTTTAAAGTTGGAAATGGTCAACCTTTGTCCTTTTCTGTTCCAACAGGAAACTTTGGTGATATTTACGCGGGTTACTTGGCAAAAAAACTAGGTCTTCCAATTGATAGATTAATCGTAGCCACAAATAAAAATGACATACTACACAGAGCTATTTCTGGTGGTGATTATAATCAAAAGAAAGTTGAGGAAACAAATACACCAAGTATGGATATACAAATAGCAAGTAATTTCGAGAGGCTTTTATATGATGTAAAAGATTGTAACTCAGAAGCTATAAAAGATGTAATGGCTGAAATAAAAAATAACACTTATAAAATTGATAAGAATGATTTAGGTAAAATTAAAAAGAATTTTGCATCTGAGATGCTTGATGAAAATGAAACCATTGAAATGATAAAGTTAATTAATGATGAACATCAGGTGGTAGTAGATCCACATACTGCAGTGGGAATCGGAGCTGTGAGAAAATTAGGATTAGAAAAAAACTGTGTTGTATTATCAACTGCACACCCGTGTAAATTTCCAAAAGCAATAGAAGATGCAATCTCAAAAACTGAAAATTTACCAGATAGTTTAAAATATGTTAATGACAGAAAGGAAAAATTTAAACTTCTTTCTAATGATATTAAAAAAATTAAAAAATATATAATGAATTCGATATGAGACTTAAAATAAAAGATCCACTACCAGATACAGAGATTTTTCAACTTGTTGATGGAGAACCTATAAAAAGTAAACTAAGAGAAATTATTGGTAATGGTAAAATTGTTTTGTTTGGTTTACCTGGTGCATTTACATCAACTTGCTC
Source organism: uncultured Pelagibacteraceae bacterium (assembly GCA_902538915.1). Lineage (GTDB taxonomy): Bacteria > Pseudomonadota > Alphaproteobacteria > Pelagibacterales > Pelagibacteraceae > Pelagibacter. Next base: position 464,493 of record CACBGZ010000001.1, read on the forward strand.
CAAACTTCACTTACCAGGTTTTGTTGCAAATGCAGATAAAATCAAAGCAAAAGGAATAAAAAATATATTTTGTTTATCAGTAAATGATCCTTATGTGATGAATGGCTGGGGAGAGATTAATAACACTGGAGATAAGATAAAAATGCTTTCCGATCCATATTTGCTATTTACCAAAGCAATTGGAGCAGAAGTTGATCGAAATGCAAAAGGAATGGGAATTAGATCAAATCGTTATTTAATGGTCATTGAAAATTTTATAGTTTTAAATATTCATGTTGAAAAAGAAACTAAAGAATGTGGTTTAACGTCAGCAGAGAACCTATTAGATAATCTAATCTAAGTAGGGCAATTCTGTTGCTAGATACACCAACTATAAGTTGGCAGCATCTTTTGCAAGTAAATCTACTTCATTATTTAATTCATTAGTTGAATGGGCTTTTACCCAATTCCAACTTATTTCAAACTCTTTATTCAGTAGATCTAATTCTGTCCAAAGTGTTTTATTACTTACTTCTTTTTTTTTTGCAGTTTTCCATCCATTTTTTTTCCAATTGTGTATCCACTCTGTTATTCCAGATTTTACGTATTTAGAGTCTGTAAAAATTTGAACTTTACTTCCTTTTGGAATTTTTTTAAGAGCTTCTATAGGTGCTAATAATTCCATCTGATTGTTTGTAGTGTCTTTTTTACTTCCTTTGATTTTAGTTTTTTTTCCTTTATCTAATATTATTGCTGCCCAACCACCTTTACCTGGATTACTAAGACATGAGCCGTCAGTGTATATTTTAATCATAAATTATAAGTAATCTTTATAAGTTTTTAATTTGTTGTGTGTTACTAGTTTTTGATAATATTCTCGAGGATTTTTAATTTTTATGAGTGCAGTTTTTGGTGTGTTAGTATAGTCATAAAGCCTAGTAAGAAAGTATCGTAATGCAGCACCTCGACATAAGACATTCAATGATTTTTTTTCTTTGTTTGATAGCTTCCTTATTTTTTCATAGCCTTTAATAAGACTCTTCACTTTTTTTTTATTGAGATAAAATTTTGAATTTATTTGATCAAAGCATAAAGCATTAACGCATATAGCTATTTCATACATGAAATAATCATTGGCCGCAAAGTAGAAGTCAATAATTCCAGACAGCTTATTATTTTTAAAAAAAATATTATCAATAAATAAATCTCCGTGAATAATTCCATGGGGCAATTTTTTAGGCCAATTTTTATTAATATCTTTTAAGTTAATATGTAAAAATTTTTCTAGATTATTAAATTCTCTTGATTTGAACTTAATCTTATTAACTAATGGTTTGAGTTTTTTGATACCCATTGAATTCACTCTGGAAAGTTTTATTTTTTTTGAATAAATATGAATTTGTGCAATTAACCTTCCTACATCATAACAATTTTTGAGAGATAAATTTTTTTTGCTTTTTCCCGTCAAAAACGAGACAATACAAGCAGTTTTATTTTTAAGTTTAATTAAAAAATGCCCATTCTTATTTTTTAAAGGCTTGGGACAAATTATATCAAGAGAGCTTAATTGATCCATTAGCTTCATAAAAAAGGGTATCTCTTTTTTTAAAACTCTTTTTTCAAAAATTGTGAGAATGAATTTATTATTTTTTGATTTTAATAAATAATTTGTGTTTTCTATCCCTTGCTTAATACCCTTAAAACTCTTGAAATTTTCAATATCGAATTTTTTATTGATCAAGGAAATATCCCTTTTACTAATCTTAGTGTAAACAGCCATTTAATTTAATTTATTTGGAACCTTAAAAACCACATCCTCTTTAATAATTTCAATTTCATCTATTGAAACTTTAAACCTCTTCCTTAAATTTTTTATTAAATCTTTAACTAATATTTCAGGTGCAGATGCGCCAGATGAAATTCCAATTGTACTACAATTTGCAATTAATTCATATGGTATCTCACTTTGTGAATGTATCAATTGTGCATTATTACACCCAGAATTTCTAGCTACTTCAACCAATCTTAATGAATTTGAGGAATTCCTACTTCCTATAACAAGAAACAAATCACAATCTTTTGCAATATTTTTAACTGCCATTTGCCTATTTGTTGTTGCATAACAGATATCCTCTTTATGTGGTTCTTTGATATTTGGAAATCTTTCTTTTAAAATGTTTATAATATCCTTGGTATCATCAACTGATAATGTAGTTTGAGTGACAAAAGCTAAATTTTTTTTGCTATCAAATTTGTAATTTTTGGCATCATCTTCATTTTGAATCAAATCAATTGTTCCTTTAGGTAATTGACCCATTGTTCCAATAACTTCTGGGTGATTTTCATGTCCAATTAAAATTAAATGGTAATTAGACTTATGGAGATTTTCAGCTTCTCGATGAACTTTTGAAACAAGCGGACAAGTTGCATCAATGTATGTCATTTTATATTTTTTAGCATCTAAGGGAATTTTTTTTGCTACACCGTGGGCTGAAAAGATAACCGGTCTTGTTCTATCCTTTATCTCTTCAAGTTCTTCTACAAATATTGCACCTTTCTTTCTTAAATCGTCCACAACAAATTTATTATGGACTATCTCATGTCTAACATACACTGGTGATCCAAATTTGATTAAAGCTTTTTCCACAATTTCGATCGCTCTTTCAACGCCAGCACAAAAACCTCGTGGTGCAGAAAGTAAAATCTTAATTTCTTTATTTTTCATTTTTTTCTATTAAATATTCGAGCAATATATGCGGAAAGGTTAGAGATGCCAAACCTATAAATATTAATTTAAAAATTGAACTATCAAAACTATAATTTTTATTCAAAAAATACATACCAATTAAAAAAAAGATAGCAGTGAGGATTGTTAAAGGAAGAGCTTTTTTAATAAAAATAAATAGACCATTTTTTATGTTTTCATGATCAAGCTCAATTATTAACGAAATACTGTGTCGAATTGAGTGCAGAAAACAGAAATAAATTGTAAATGCTATTAAAGGTGAAAAATAATAATTAATGATAATTATTGAAAAAAAATCTAAAAATATCGTGAAATTTTTATATTCAAATTTTTTGAGAAATAAAAAAATACTTGATAGAGTACTTATAAAAATTCCAACACCTAAAAGTCGGTTGTTTTCGATGAAAGTCATACTTGAATAAAAACTTTCATTTTGAATTAATAATAACTTGAAAATGAATATTGTTTCATCGAAATGAAAAAACAATGGGGCTAGAACAATTAAAGCACCTTTAAGAAAAAATAGTAATTGATTAACAAATGATTTTTCATTTAATAGAAATTGTGTGTCCTCTTTTCCAAAATGATAAGAGGCAACAATTAAAAAGATTATTAAAGATATAGCTGGAAATAATGTCCACAATATAGCTATTGAGATTGCTAATAATAAATAGGTAAAATAAAAAATTGAGATATTATTTAAGTTAAATCTTTTAAGAAGTTTCTTTCCTTTTACATGATCTAAAGATCCATGAGATACACCAATTAAAAGAATTAATAATAAGCAAATTAATGGGGATATAATTGAAATGTCAATTTTCAAAAATAATAATGAAAAAATATTACAAAATAAAAAAAATATAAAAGAATGATTAAAACAAATTTTTTTAATTTTTAGCTTCATCATTTACTAGTAAAACAAGGCTTTTATAAATGTAAACTTTGGCATTTTAAGAATTATATTAAAATCTTCCCAAAAACTACTTTTGTTTGATAAAAATTTTATAACAGTCTTTGGTGACGCCTTGAACATATTAAAGAATATATCTGCCATTTTTTCAGGATGTTTATTAAGAACGCGTAAAAATATATCATCTAAAAATTGATATTTTTTGTTTATCTCAAATTTTTTACATTTGGAAATATTTTCAATATTTTCTCTTATAAATCTACTGTGCTCTTGAATGTTTAAAAAAGTATAACCAGTGCTTAGTCTGGTCATTCCACCTGCCGTTCCAATATTAATTTTATTTTTTTCTTTTTCGTATACAGGATAGAACATAGGGATTGCACCTTCTTCTTTATAGGTAATTTTGTAATCTTTTATTTTAAGATGCTTATCAATATAATCTTTAATTTGTTGGTCGTAATCTTTTAGAGAATTGTCGTTCACTCTGGATAGCCAAGTTGTTTCAACTAAAGCTGTATTTTTTGAGTAAGGAAGTGTGTAAAAAAAATGTACATTTTCCCTTTGTTCGCAGTCAAAATCCATAAGATTAAAAATTTCCTCATCAAAAGAGTTTTTTTTTGTTTCAATTTCTACACCGCAAAAATGTTGCCAAAGGTTAAAATATTTTTTTTCAATATTTGGAATACTATTAAAAATGAATGAGTTTTTAGTATTTATTTCATCTATATTTTTGAAGAAAGAAACATTATTATTTTTTTTTAATTTATTAATTATTTTTTCATAAAATAAACCACTATCTATGCTTTGATAGGGGTAATCTATACATTGAAGATGATTTGTTTTACCTGGAATATTTATTGTAAAATGTTCCCAACTTTTTTTAACACAATCATCAAAATTATGAGGATTTACCTTCCAAAAAGACCATGTTTTGTCTCTTTTATATTGTGCTCTAGGTTCAATAATTGCTAAGGTCTTGTTTCTTAACTTCTCATGTGCATCCAACTCATAAGCTAGAGACAAGCCAGCGCAACCACCTCCAATAATGATGTAGTCAAAATCTTTCATCTAAATTAATTTCCTCATTAATCAAAATATGATCGTGTCTGATTTGATCATCTTTTTTATATGTCAACGATAGTTTAATTAGATCCAAAATCGCTAGAAAGGTTTCTAGTCCTTTTTCTAAATTTGAAACATATATTTTTCCAGCATTTCGATAGCTTTCTAAGTCTTTTTTATTTAATATTTTATAACCAATTTTTCTGTATATTCTTCTTGCAACTAAAATTGAAAAACGAAAACTAAACGGTATTTCCTTAATCGAATAAAACGAATTTTCGTAAAAAGTATCAGCAAGATTGATAGTCGATGAAATTTCTTCAAAATCCTTATCTATGTAAAAACGATTATTTTTTGAATCTTCAATTACATCTCTTGATATATTTGTAAGTTGCATTGCAATCCCAAGATCAATAGCGGATCTAAGTGAACTTTTTTTATTGACTTTTAAGATCTTTGCCATCATTAATCCAACAGTTCCAGCTACTCTGTAAGAGTAAATTAACAAATCTTTTCTAGAATTAAATTTAACTTTAACTTTGATATCTGATTTAATTCCAATTAATAAATCCTGAACAATTTTCACAGAGATGTTGAATTCCTCCATTAGACCCCACATATTTTTGATAACTGGATCATTAAATTTTTTGTTGTTAAAATCATTCTCGAATTGATTGAATTTCTTTTCTTTATTTACTAATTCCCCAAGATCGTCTGCGATATTATCTGCTACTCTACAAAAATCGTATAAAGTTGAACATTTTTTTAGTGTCTTTTTCGGTAAAAAAAAACCAGCCCAACTGAATGATTTTGCATAAATGGATAAATAACTCTTGTTCAGCATTATAAAATTCTATCTAACACTTTTGCAGATGAAAGCACTCCCGGCACACCAGCGCCTGGATGAGTGCCAGCTCCTACAAAATAAAGTCCATCGTATATTTCGGATTTATTATGAAATCTAAAATAAGCTGACTGAGAAAATTTTGGTTGTATTGAGAAACCTGAACCATATTTAGTATTTAAATCTCTCTCAAAGTAATTTGGTGTCAAATAAAAGTCTTCCACAATATTTTTTCTAAGATTTGGCATCAAATCCTTTTCCATTTTATTTATCACTAAATTTTTCATTTTTTCACCCTCAACAGTCCAATCAATTTTTGATTGATTATTTGGTACCGGAACCAAAACATAAAAACAATCATTTCCCTCTGGCGCCATAGACTTATCTGTTGCAGATGGCCTATGAAGATAGTAACTAATATCTTCATTTAATTTTTTATTATTAAAAATATCATTCAGATGTTCTTTATATTTGTTACCAAATTTAATTGTATGATGTTCTACATTTTCATATTTTTCTTTTGTACCAAAATAATAAACAAATAATCCCATCGAGTATTCCATTCGTCTCTTTTTCCATTTAAAAAGAAATGAGTTATTAGCATTCCCATTTAGCATTTTTTCATAAACTGCAGGTGGGTCCGCATTACAGATTACATTGTCGGATTTTAATACAGTTTGATTATCTAATTCAACACCAGCAATTTTTTTTTTATTGGAAATAATTTTTTTAACTTCATGTCCTTTTATTACTTTAATTCCGACTTCATTCATTAATTTCTCAAGACCTTTAATGATATTTCCTGTTCCTCCCATCGAGTAATGGATTCCCCATTTTTTCTCTAAATATAAAATTAGTCCATAAATTGATGTAGTTGTAAAAGGATTACCGCCAACTAGTAATGGATGCATACTAAGCATTCTCCTTAATTTTTCATTTTTTACATAAGAAGAAACTAACGAGTAAACTGATTTGTAACTTTTTAATTTTAATAAAGCTGGCAATTGTTGCATCATCACAAATGGCCTATCAAACGGAATGTCCGCAAGCTCAATGAAACCTTTATCAAATATTTTTTTTGTGAAATTTACTAATTTTTCATAACCTAATACGTCTTCTTGATTAATCTTCTCAATTTGTTTTTTCATATCTTCTTCATCACCAGAGTAATTAAACCTAGTTTTATCCTCGAAGATAAATTGATACCAAATCTTCAACGGAGTGAGTTCCAAGTAATCTTTAGGATTTCTCTTAAATAATTCAAATAACTCATTAATTAGATACGGTGCAGTAATTACTGTTGGACCACCATCATATGTAAAGCCATTTCTTTTAAAAACTCTAGCTCTCCCTCCAAGATCAGGGTGTTTTTCAATTAAAGTTACATTGTTACCTTTTGCTCTAATGCGAAGAGCAGCAGCTATCCCTCCAAATCCAGAACCAATTACAATAGAATTCATTCCAGTAATTTATAATTTTTTTCGAAAAAATGTAAGAAGATTATAAATTAATCTTTTTTAACTCTGCTTTCGTTTCATCCAAATTTTTTTCAAAAAGGTTATCTAATTTAGATTTATCAACAGAGGTAGTAATAATTTTTTTTACAGAGTCCACAGCAATTTTTACAGAAGCATTCTTAATTTCTTTTATTGCTGAATCTTTCATTTGAGTAATTTTTGCTTGTGCTGAATTTTTCTTGATCTCAGAGGATTTATGAAACTTGTCATTTAGTTCTATTATTAGTTTATCAGTATCCTTTTTCGCCTGATTTAAAATTTCCTCACTAACAGATTGAGCTGTATTAAGTTTTTTTTGAGCATTATTCAATAATAAATTTGCTTCGGTTCTTAATTTTTCACTTTCATCAATCTCATTTTTAATATCTAAAATAAGTTTATTTAAAATTTCATTTATTTTATGAGGTACTTTCAAGTAAACAAGTCCTCCAAAAAATATAACAAATGAAACTGCTACCCAAAATGTTGAATCAAGAACCATAGTATTTGTCCTTATTTTTCTTTGTGAGATCATCAACAATAGCTGAGATGCTGCTATTATTTATCTCTGTACCTATTAATTTTTTTAAAATATCAGAAGATGTTTCTATTGCAATTTTGTTAATTTTTTCTGCAGCAATATTTTTTAATGTTTCTATTTCTTTTTCAGCATCATTAATTTCGTCGTCTATTTGTTTGTCTAAAATTTCTTTTTTAGAATTAATATCTTTTATTACCTTTTCTCTAACATTTTTAAAAATATTTTTTGCCTCCAATTTACTTTTAAGAATTATTTCTTCATATTCTTTTAATTTGGCCTCACTGCTTTCTCTTTGCTTCTCGGCAGCCTCAATATTTTCCTGTATTTGAGATTTTCTTCGCTCTAGATTTGAACTTATTTTTGGTAGAATAAATTTTGATAGAGTTACGTATAAAACCCCAAAAGTTATTGTAAGCCAAAATATTTGTGAAATCCAAAATTCTGGATCGAGCTGAGGCATACCTCCATTTTCAGCTGCAAAAACCTCCTTTAAAAAAAAGAAATTAAAAAATATCGACTGAAATAATATTTTTTTAATCATTAATTTAAAATGCAAATAGAATGATTAACGCAACTACCAATCCAAATAATCCTGTAGCTTCTGCAAGTGCAAAACCTAAAAGCAAATTTGGGAACTGTTTTTGAGCTGCAGATGGATTTCTCATTGCTCCTGATAAATAGTTACCAAAAATTATTCCAATTCCAACACCAGCTCCAGCTAAAGCAATCGCTGCTAGACCTGCCCCTATCATTTTCGCTGCTTCTAACTCCATTTTATCCTCCTATGTTATTTAATGGTGTAAATTTAATGCATCATTTAAATAAATGCATGTTAAAATTGCAAAAACATATGCTTGAAGGAAAGCAACTAAGATCTCCAAACCAGTTAATGCAACTGAAAAACTCAGTGGAAGCCATCCACCGACAATTCCGAGACTTATCACAAAGCCCCCGAAAACTTTCATCATAGTATGTCCCGCCATCATATTAGCAAATAACCTCACTGATAAGCTAATGGGTCTACTTAGATAAGAAATAATTTCGATAATAACTATTAATGGGAGTAATACCATTGGTACTCCACTTGGAACAAAAAGTTTTAAATATCCAAAACCATGTTTAAGAAAGCCAATTATGGTCACACCAATAAAGATGAATGCTGCAAGCATAAATGTTACAATAATGTGACTTGTGACTGTAAAAGTATATGGGATCATTCCAAACATGTTACAAAAGAGGACAAACATAAATAATGAAAATATAAAGGCAAAATAGGGTTTTGCCTTTGAACCGGCAGTATCGCTAATCATTTTTGCGACAAAAGAATAACTCAATTCAGCTAATAGCTGAATTTTACTTGGTATGATGGATTTTTTTTTAGAGCCCAAATTAAAAATTAAAAGAATTGCTAATGAACTAACAATCATAAATAAACTTGCATTAGTAAAAGAAATATCAATACTTCCTATTTTTATTTCAGGTCCAATTCTGTATACCTCAAATTGAGTCATCGGATTAGCTGCCATAAATTTATCTCTACTTTTGCATATTTTTTGCAGATTTAATTACGTTTGCTATCCCAGCAATTACTCCTACAAAAAAAAATATTAAAATTAACCAAGGTTTAGTACCAAAGGTCTTATCTAAAATAAACCCAATAATTGTCCCTACCGCCACGGCCGATACTAGTTCTGTGCTGAGCTTAAAAGCACTACCAATAGGGGATGGATTATGATTTTTCTTAACTAAATTTCTTCTGTTAACCTTCTTTTTTGCAATCTCTAAGCGAGTTTTAAATGGATCTTTAGACATTTAGAGTATTCATTTAAGCAACCATACTTTCAGCTTTTTGTAAATCAACAGCAACTAATTGACTTATGCCTTTTTCGGGCATTGTAACACCATAAAGTCTGTTCATTTTAGACATTGTTAAAGCATGATGGGTAACAATAATAAATTTTGTGCTTGTGATGCTTATCAACTCCTCTAACAAGTTGCAAAACCTTGTGACATTTGCATCATCTAATGGTGCGTCTACCTCATCAAGAACACAGATTGGAGATGGATTTGTTAAAAAAACTGCAAAAATTAATGATAAGGCGGTTAAGGCCTGTTCACCCCCAGACAATAAAGTGATTGACTGAAGTCTTTTTCCAGGCGGGCTAACTAACATTTCAAGTCCAGCTTCGAGTGGATCATCAGAATCAACGAGTTCTAATTTTGCACTACCACCATTAAACAGCTTTGTATATACGTCATTAAATTTACGATTAACTTTTTCAAAAGCTTCTAATAATCTCTCTCTTCCTTTTTGATTAAGTTCTTGAATACTATCCTTTAATTTTGAAATTGCAGTGACCAAATCAGATCTATCCTCTTCCATCTTTTTAATTTCAGACTCATATTTACTTGTTTCTTCGTCTGCTTTTAAATTAACGGAACCAAACTTTTCTCTCTCCTGTTTCTTTTTATCTAATAAATCTTCCTGAATAACAGCATCTGGCAATTCTTCTATTCCAAACAAATTAGAGTTTTCTAAAATATTTTCCTCTGTTAAATTGAGCTCTGAGCTTATTCTATCTATCAAATCGTCTTTTCTTTTATTTAAACCCTCTATGGTTGCGCTTGAACTTGCTTTACGTTCTCTGATCTGAATAGATTGTTCATGTATTTCATCCAATTGTCTTCTAAGTGACTCAATTTGTTCATCGGTTCTATTGATAACGTCTTCATTCTTATTTTTTTCTTTTTCAGAAATTCTTAAATTTTCAGAAATTTGACCTTTTTTTTCAGCCTGTAGCTTTGGTTGATTATCTAATTTTTCCAGTTGATTATTTAATTTATCTTTTCTTCCAGCTAATTCTTTTACCATTTTTTCGGAGTTAGATAAAAGATTTTTCCAACTTTTGATTTCTTTTTCAATAATACTTATTCTTTCGTTTCTTTTTATTGAGTCTTTTTTAATGTTTTGATTTTTACTGAAACTGTTCGCATACTCGTCTATGAGTAATTTAGAATTTTCTAGTGCACTAACTGCTTTTCCTTTTTCACTCGAGTTTATTAATTCTTTTATATTTTCAATTTCTTGATATAAATCATTTTTAGCATTATTTAAATCTTCATTAGATTTTTTTTCAGTTTCATAATATTTTGAGTCAATCTCAATAAGATCAGTTTTTTCTTCTTTTAACCTTTTTTCATTTGAGTTTGCATCGATGATAATTCCTTTTTCTCTACTAATATCATCATCCAATGTCTCTATTGTTTTTTTTATATTTTCTATTTCATCTTGAATTCTTGTATTTTCTTTATCTAGACCTTGAAGTTCTAGATTAAGTCTTTGAATTCTAGATAAACTCTCAATATTTTTTTCTCTTAACGGTGTTACTTTATCTGTTTCAAGCTTTATCATATTTTCAATTTTAAAAATTTTATCATTAAAGCCACTTACTTCACTTTGAGCTTCTGAATTAATTTCTGATTCGACACGAATTTCTTTATCAATTTCTATTAATTTTAAGTAATATAACCCAGCTTCAATTTTTTTGATTTCATCAGAAATACTTTTATACTTTGTTGCTTCCTCTGCTTGTTTTTTAAGATTTGCAAGCTGTTTCTCTTGTTGTCTTCTTAATTCATCGGCTCTTTTCAGATTGTTTTCTGCAGCGTTTAATCTTAATTCAGCCTCATGCCGTCTAACATGCAAGCCTGATATTCCTGCTGCTTCCTCTAGAATTGCTCTTCTATCGGTTGGTTTTGCTGTCACTAGTGAACCTATACGGCCTTGGCTGATCATTGATGGTGAATGAGCGCCAGTTGATAAGTCAGCAAAAAACATTTGTGCATCTCTTGATCTTACCTCTTTATCGTTGATGTAAAATTTTGAACCTTTATCTTTTTCAATTTTTCTTCGAATATTTATTTCATCTAAATCTTTATATTGCACAGAACCCTCATTAGTTTGTTTTGAGACTGTAACTGAGACTTCTGCAATATTTTTAGATGGTTTGTTTGAAGTACCAGAAAATATAACATCTTCCATTCCTGAACCCCGCATACTTTTTGCAGACGTCTCTCCCATGACCCATCTTAAAGACTCCACAATATTAGATTTTCCACAACCATTTGGCCCAACTATTCCAGTTAAACCATCCTCAATTATAAAATTCGTTTTATCTGCAAATGATTTAAATCCATTAAGTTGGATTTTTTTAAAGTTCATAGAATAACTTATATCAGTTTTTCTAATGTTTTTTTCAAATTTTTATAATTAAGAGATTTATCAAACTTTTTGTTGTTGATTATTATCGTGGGAGTAGAATTGACTTTAAAATTTTTAGCTCCCTCGATTCGATCATTTAAAACAAAATCTTCAATTTTCTTATCATTAATACATTTTTCGAAATCAATTTTGTAACCTTTCTTTTCAATGAATTTTTTGAGGTTATCGTTTAATTCTTCAACAGTTTCTCCTTTAATCCAGGCTTGTTGATTATTGTATAAACCCTCTAAAATTTCTAAACTTTGTTGTTGGTTACATTGAGCAATTTTTGAGGCATTAAAAGCTGCAGCATCTAAAGGAAAGTGTCTGAACTCAATTTTTACTAAACCTGGATTAATAAAATCCTTTTTAAGTTGAGGATAAATATTTTTATGAAAATCAGCACAATGGCTACAAGTCAAGGACTCGTATGCAATAATTGTTATCTTAGCACTTTCTTTTCCTGAGGTAATTCTTATGGCTTCCGCATTTGAACTATTAAACAGAGCAAAAATTGCAATAAAAATAAATAATAACTTTTTCACTTTTCTCTGAATATTTTAGTTAATTCTATTAATGATTTTTTAATTTTATCGTTTTTAATATTTTTAATTTTAATATTAAATTTATCTTTTGTCACACTATGATTTAATTTCTCTTCTCTATTAGCAATTCTTTTTTCATCATCAAAACTGGTAAATTTAATCTTTTCTACAACGGTCTTTCCAAAAAAATTATTCATTCTGTCTATAATTTCTTTTTTGGAATACTCTAAATCCACTTCTTTGCCTCTTTGAACCATTATTAATAAAGTACTTGTTCCAAATTTATTTGAACTTTTAAATGATTTTGGATAACAATTTTTAAAGAGATTTTCGCCAGCTATGATCTTCCAGTTATTAAGTATTTCTGAATAGACTTGACCTCTATTATTAATTACTTTTTTAATATTTTTTGGCAAAGTGTCTTTTAATGATCTTAAACCTTGAATGGTGTTGAATCTCTGCTTAGTATTATTTTTATATTGCATATGAAAGAAAAGATAATAGCAAAAAAAATTCTTAAATGGTATGATTTAAACAAAAGATCTCTGCCTTGGAGAAAAAAAGTTTCTTTAGAAAAGAAACAATATTACACACTAATAAGTGAATTTATGTTGCAACAAACTCAAGTGACAACTGTAATCCCTTTTTTTGAAAGATTTATAAAAAATTTACCTTCCATAAATTCTCTTGCCAAAGTTGATGATAAAAAATTAATAAAACTTTGGGAGGGCCTTGGATATTATTCTAGAGCAAGAAATCTAAAAAAAACTGCTGTATCTATAATCAAAAATTTTGAGGGGAAATTACCTGATAACCTTGAGGATTTATTAACACTTCCTGGAATTGGAAGTTATACTGCGAATGCGATTTTAGCTATCGCATTTAACAAACCATATATCCCTTTAGACGGAAATATTGAAAGAATTTTAAAAAGATATCTTTATCTAAAGAAAGATAAAGAAATTCAAAGAGATTACTTGCTACAAAGGAAAATTGTATTTGGCAAAACTTTGAGATCTAATGATTATGCCCAAGCCTTAATGGAATTAGGAGCCCTGATATGCAAACCAAAAAACCCATTATGTAATCAGTGTCCAATTATAAAAAACTGTAAATCTTATAAAAATAAAGATTTTAGTTTAACTAAAAAAATTAAGAAAAATAAAGATAAATATTTTGTACTTAAAGTTTACAAAAAAAAACAAAGGTATCTTCTAATTAAAAACACAAAATTTAATTTTTTAAAAAATTTATCTATCTTTCCGATGGAAGAGCTACCTAATCCTAAAAATTTTAACGAAAATTTAAATTTTAAAATGTCCAATATGAATATGAATATAAAAATTGAGTATTCAAATGATAATAAAAAATTTCCTTACTCATACTGGATAGATGGAACAAAAATGAATAGTTATATGCTGCCATCATTTACTAAAAAAATTGTTCAATACTTAGAGAAGAATTGATGAAAAAAATTGCTATTATTGGAGCTGGTATCTCTGGGTTATTCATTGCGAATTTATTTAAAAGAAGTTCAAATTATCAAATTACAGTTTATGAAAAGAGTGTCTCAATTGACTTAGATGAAGGTTATGGAATTCAATTATCTGTTAATAGTGTAAAGCTTTTAAATCAAATTGGATTTGATAAGTTTAAAAATGATCAAAAATTCAATCCAGATAAAATAAATTTTTACTCTATCGAAAGTTCAAATAAGATATGTGATTTGAATATTTCTGACTATAATTCAGAAAATTGCAAGTATACCACTTTAAAAAGGTCTGAATTAGTTAAATTTTTAAAAAAAGATTTAGAAAACGTAATTAAAATAAATCACAGTATTTCGAAGATAGTTCAGCAAAACCAAAAAATCCAACTTATATTTGAAAATAATGAGACTTCTGAATGTGATCATCTAATTATTTCTGATGGAGTTTTTTCAAAAAGTAAAAGTCTCATTTTAGAAAATCAAACACCTCCAAGATATAATAAAACGTTAGCTATTAGAGGAACAATACCTATTTCTCAAAAAATTAATTGTAGAAATATCTCGTTATTTTTAGGACCAGATTTCCACTATGTAATTTATCCAGTAAATCAAAATGGAGATTTAAATTTCATAGCTATAATGAAATATAAACTTAATAAAGAAGAGCAAAAAAACCACTCATTATTTAATGATGCAAATTTTATCAAAAGGATTTTAGACAAAGTTCCGATAGAGATGAGAGAATTTCTAGACCAAATTAAGAAACTAAAAATATTTCCAGTATTTGTTAGTGACAGTTTTTTTAAGACTAAAAATAACAATATGCATTTAATAGGAGATGCTTTTTTTTCCTTTCCGCCATCATTCGCTCAAGGCGCCTCCCAATCAATAGAAGGCGCATATGAATTATTTGAGAATATAGAAAATAATACTGAAAGTAATTTTTTTAAAAATAGAGTTAATAAAACAAGAATGGTTAACAACAGATCAAAAATTAATCAATTTGCATTTCATTTATCTAACCCTTTAACAAGGCTTTTTAGAGACTTTTTTTTAAAAAGGTTAGTCAAAAATAAAAAGTTTTTAGAAAATTATTTGGGAAAAATTTATAAAAATTAGTTATTTGAAATTAATCTTTGCCTCAAATGATCAATAGGAACATCACGACCATTCAAATTACAGTACCAATAAGTCCATCCATTACAACTTTCAGCACCTAAAATTGTAGCTGCTACTTTGTGAATTGACCCTTCAGTTTGATCGTGTTTGATACTGCCATCGGCCATGATCTTTGCACTTATTTTCTTTTTATTATCAAAAATAGTCGTACCTGGCTTAATTATGCCTAATTCAACTAATGACCCAAATGGTACTCTTGGCTTAGATCTACCATTTTGCAAAGTGTCTAAATAATCATCTTCTATAGGTTTTACTTTCTTTAATCTTTGTTCGGCAGCTTTGAAATAAGTTTTTTCTTTTTCGATTCCGTAATAATTTCTACCCAATTTTTTTGCAACTGTTGCTGTTGTTCCTGATCCTAAAAAAGGGTCTAAAACTAAATCATTTTTATTTGAAGTTGCTAATAAAATTCTGTGAAGTAGAGCCTCAGGTTTTTGAGTAGAATGTACTTTTTTTCCATTCTTTTTTAGTCTTTCAGAACCATTACAAATCGACAATTCCCAATTAGATCTCATTTGAAGATCATCATTTAAACATTTTAAGGATTGATAATTAAAAGTATATTTTGATTTTTCAGACTTAGATGCCCAAATTAAAGTTTCGTGGGCATTGGTGAAACGTGTTCCTCTAAAATTTGGCATTGGATTTTTTTTATTCCAAATGACGTCATTTAAAATCCAAAAACCTAAATTTTGAATAGCTGTACCAACTCTAAATATATTGTGATAACTACCAATTACCCAAATAGCTCCATCTTTTTTTAAAATTCTTTTACATTCGCTTAACCATGAATAAGTGAAGTCATCATATTTTTTGAAATTTTCAAATTGATCCCATTTATCATTTACCGCGCTAACTTTAGATCTATCTGGTCTTGTAAGTTCACCTTTTAATTGTAGGTTGTAGGGGGGGTCGGCAAAGATTAAATCAAAAGTTTCATCAGGAATTTTTTTTAGTTCTTTTAAACTATCACCATTAATTAATTTATTTTTTAAATTTAAATTCATTTTATAAAAATAAATTAGACTCCAAAAAGATTCTTGGGTCAACCTAGGATTGAATTATTTGAACTTGATATGTGTGGTTTTTTTTTAAGATCACAAGATATTGTGTTTCTACGTGAAACTTATTTATAACTGATAATTGGATTAAAAGTGACTCTATGGTGTTTTGTAATACCAAGTTTTTTTATGGCTTTTAAATGTTGCTTAGTCCCATAACCAAAATTTTGATCCCAATAATAACCATCAAACTTTTTAGACAAATTTGTTATCATTTTATCTCGAGAAACCTTGGCAATAATTGAGGCCGCAGATATAGATGGTATTTTTTGGTCTCCCTTTATTACAGCTTTAAGATGATAATTTTTGATTTTTGGCAATTTATCACCATCGATAAAAATTAAGTGAGGTTTTTTTTTGAGCTTTTTTATTGCCCTTTTCATGGCAAGTAAACTTGCTTGTAAAATATTTTTTTTTTCAATTTCCGCAACTGTTGCTCTACCTACTGCCCAGATTGAATTTTTTTTGATATACTTAGATAATACTTCTCTATTAGATTTATTTAAACTTTTAGAGTCCTTTAGTAGTTTTTTATCTATAGTCTTATTTAATATTACTGCAGCTGCATAAACTGGACCAATTAAACTACCTCGCCCGACCTCATCTACTCCTGCAATCAATCTCATTCAACTTTAATATTTAAATCCTCAATTTTTCTTTTTATTTTCTTTAAATCTTCCCATGAATATTTTTTATTTTCAGGGAATCTAATTAAGTAAGACGGACTAAAAGAAATAATGAGTGGGTAGGTTTTGTTGTTAAGAATTATCTCTTTCCAATTTCCTCGTTCTAAAGAAATTTTATCATTAATACCCGTAACTGCCTCCATGGCAGTGCTTCCCATTAAAATAATAATTTTTGGATCTATAATAGTGATATGCTCTTTTATAAAAATTGAGTATCTCTTTATTTCTTTACTTGTCGGTTTTCTATCATCTGGAGGTCTAAAATTTATTGAGTATGCTGTATATATTTTTTCTTTTTTAACATTTATAGCCAATAACATTTTTTTTAACAATTCGCCGACATTTCCTTGAAATGAATAACCAGAGTTATCCTCTAAATCTCCTGGTGTTTCACCAATTAACATAATTGGACTATCGATGTTTCCATCTCCTAAAATAAGATTTTTTGCATTATTTTTTAGATTACAATCATCAATTGAATTAATTTTTCTTTTCAGTTCCTGAAGTTTTGTTTTTTTATCTAAATTATTTTGGACGACTTTTTTCTCACTATCCTTAACAATTTTAAATCTATTTATGGGTTTATTTTCAAAAATAAAATTGGGCTCAATTATATCAATAAATTCTTGTACATATTTAGCATTTTGATTTAAGCCTTTTTTAGTCATACACTGCAGAAATGCTCTTTAAAAAAATAAAATTTCTATTTATTACTTTAATAATTTATCAAATTTCATTCAATTCTCAAAGTGCTAGTTTTGATAGTTTAAATTCCAAAAACATATCAAAATATTTTTCAGGGATAGTAGCTTTTGAGAATAAAGATAATTCTTCAGCACTAGAATTTTTTAATTCATCGAAGATTTTACTTAATGCTCACGAACCTTATTTAAAAAGATATATTAATTCTTTAGTTTTAGAAAATAAAATTTCTCAAGCTATAAATTTGATTAAAAATAATCAAAATAAAAACCAAATATTTTTTGATGCTTATTTATTGTTAATTGTAGATGGTTTAAAAAAAAATGATTTAGACAGAGCATATGGGTATGTAAATAAACTAAAAGAATTTGATGAACAAAATGGATTTAATTCTGCCATTAGTGAGAGTTTGAAACAGTATATTTATCTTTTTAAAGAAAAAAATTTTTTGGATGAAAAACAAAATTTTGGAAAATTAACTATTATATCTGAAGCGTTTCAAAGATGTTATTTAAATGATAAAAACACAGATTCTTATTTTCGAAAACTTATTAATGATACTGAAGGTGATTATACAAGATACATATTTTTTTATCTAAGTTATTTGATACAGAACAACAGATTAAAGGATGCAAAAATACTTACTGATGATATTGAGTACATTAATTCTACTTTGTTATTGTCACAGGGTAAAAGTTGGATTGAGAAAGGAAATTCAGAAAAATTGACACAAGTTTTTTCTTGTAAAAATCCTAATGATGTAATTAGTGAATTTTTATTTTTAGTTTCAAATTTGTACTCTTCACAGGACAATTTTAATAAATCTAATTTTTATTTAAATTTATCTAATTATTTAAATCCTAAATTTAAATTTAATTTAGCTCTAGCAGCAGAAAATCAATATTTTAATCAAGAGTACTTGAAAGCTAAAAAAACTTTAAAAGTCTTTAAAAAAGAAGATAATTTTTATTACTGGTTTAGAGTTAAAAAGGAGGCTCAAATAATTGAGAAGCAAAGAAACAAAAAAGAGGCTTTGAATTATATTACAACTGAATTTGATAAAATTGATGAACCAAATAAAAAAATATTATTTGATATAGCAAACTTTTATAAAAATTCGAAAGAGTACGAGCAAGCAATAAAGTATTATACAAAACTATTAGAATCTTTTGATATAAGTTCTGAGATGAAATCAGATCTCCTATATAGAAGGGGAGGTAGTTATGAAAGATTAAATAAATTTCAAAAAGCAGACGAAGATTTGTTGCAAGCCTTAGAAATCACTCCAGACGATGCATATATTTTAAATTATCTGGCTTATTCATGGCTAGAACGAGATTATAAAATTTATGAAGCAATTGATATGCTTAAGATAGCCTATGAGGCTACTACTGATGATCCATATATAATTGACTCTATTGGATGGGCTTATTATTTGATTGATGATTTCATCAAGGCTGAAAAATTTTTAAAGAGAGCAGTGGAGTTGATGCCAGATGATCCCATAGTTAATGATCACTATGGAGATATTCTATGGAAACTAAATCGTAAAATTCAAGCAAGATATTTTTGGTCAAATGTTCTTAAAATGGATGATGCAGAAGAGGAAATGATTAACAAAATAAATATAAAACTGGTTGAGGGTATAAAGAATTCTTAAAATGCAAGCCAATATCAGATCCTACGCAAAGATAAATTTAGCTTTAAATGTAATCAAAAAAATTTCGAATTTCCATAAAATCGAAAGCATTGTTTCATTTATCTCTTTACATGATGAAATATTGATTAAGAAAATTAAATCAAAAAATCATATCATTTCTTTTTCTGGCAAATTTTCGAAAAATATTGGCAAAATTAATACTGTTTCTAATTTACTAAATATTTTGGATAACAAAAAATTACTTAAAAATAATAAGTTTAAGATTAAGATTAAGAAAAATATTCCAGTTCAAGCCGGATTGGGAGGCGGTTCTATGAACGCAGCTAGTATTTTAAATTATTTAATTAAAAAAAAAATCATAAAAATTAATCAAAGACAAATTGAGTCTATTTGTAAATTAGTGGGTTCAGATGTGCTTTTGGGTCTCAATTCAACCAATACTGTTATTAATTACAAGAATGAAATCAAACGTTTTAATAATAAGCAAAAAATTTATACTTTAATCATCAAACCAACTATTGGGTGTTCCACAAAACGAGTATACGCTAAAGTAAGAAAATTCGATAAACCAAAATTCACTAAGCCCAATAAACAAATGTTTAATTTACAATTTTTAAAAAAAATGACTAATTCGTTAGAACCTATTGTTTTTTCTATGCACAGAAAGTTAAAAAACATCAAATTTTTTTTAGAAAGATACACCTGTGCGGAATTTGTAAGAATGACTGGATCAGGTTCTGCAATAGTTGCATACTTTTATTCCAAAGAAAATTGCGATAAAGCTAAAAGGCATTTTAATAAAAAATACAAAAATTACTGGTGTATATCTTCAAAAACTATATAAATCATAAATTTTTGTGTTATATGAACTTAATACTGGGGCGTAGCCAAGCGGTAAGGCACGGGTTTTTGGTACCTGCATCCTAGGTTCGAATCCTAGCGCCCCAGCCAATTATGAAAAACTTTTTAAAAAAAATTTTTATTAGTTCTAATAACCTAGAAAACATAAGCCAAAGTGTTATAGAAATTTCTAAAAAAACCCCCGTCAATAAAATCTTTAAAGCGATAAATAATTACTCGACGGATAGTGAAGTTAGATATGTAGGCGGATGTATTAGAAAAATATTGAATAATGAAAAAGTTGACGACATTGACATGGCGACGAATTTAGAGCCCAACATAGTTTGTGATGTTTTAAATAGTAATAACATAAATTTTTACAAAACTGGTATAGACCATGGTACAATTACGGCAGTAATAGACGAACATAAATTTGAAATTACTTCCTTGAGAGAGGATGTATCAACTGACGGAAGACATGCAAATGTAAAATTTTCTAAAAGCTGGAAAAAAGATGCCTCAAGAAGAGACTTTACAATTAATTCTATTTATTCAGATGTTAAAGGTAATTTATTTGATCCTTATAATGGTAATGATGACCTTAAAAAGGGTTTTGTAAATTTTATAGGTGATCCAGATAAAAGAATTAAAGAGGATTATCTAAGAATTTTAAGATATTTAAGATTTTTTCTATCTTATTCTAAAAAGTCTCACGATAAAGATCTTATACGTAAATTAAAATTAAACCTTAACGGCGTTTCAAAGCTCTCAAAAGATAGATTATTAGATGAATTAAAAAAGCTCATCAAGGCAGAAAATTTAGAGAAGCTATCTAAAGATAAAATATGCTTGGAATTGATTTCATTAATTTTTCCTGAGTTAAAAAATATAAATATATTTTCTAAATTAAATTCTCTTAAAAGACAGATAGTCGAAAACTCTGATTTTATTTTTTTAATATCTTTGATGGTAATTGATGATACAGATAATTCTGATTATTTTTTGTATAAATTTAATCTTTCTAAAAAAGATGAGAAAAGAATTAAAAAAATCAGCAATTTTTACAAAGAAAAAGGAGGTTTCAAAAAATTTAATGAGAAAGACATTAATGAAATTTTTTATTATGATGGAAAACAAGCAGTTTTGGATATTTTAAACTTTAAAATTATCAAATCAAAAAAAACTGATGGTAATCTAATAAAATTAAGTAAAACTTATATAAATAAAATCAAACCAATTATACCAATTGGAGCATCTGAATTAATGGAAAAATATAAAATTCCAGAAGGCAAACAACTTGGTTTAAAACTAAAGTTAATCGAGGAGCTATGGATTAAAAATAACTTTAAAATCTCTGATCATCAAGTGGAAAAAATTGTCAAAGATTAAATATATTTTACATCTTTAATTTCAAAATTTTTTTTGCCTGCTGGAGTAATGATTTCAACTAAATCATTTTTATTTTTTCCAATCAAACCTTTTCCAATAGGTGACTGAAAATAAATTAATTTTTCTTTTAAATTAGCCTCATCTTTTCCCACAATTTTATAATTTATTTTATCCCCAGTATCTAAATTTTCTAAATAAACCGTTGAACCAAAAATCACTTTACCATCATTGGTTAACTTTGTGACATCGATTACATTTGCTCGAGCAATTATATCGTTTATTTCAGTAATTCGACCCTCATTGTGAGATTGCTCCTCTTTGGCTGCATGATATTCTGCGTTTTCTTTTAAGTCGCCATGAGATCTTGCCTCTGCTATTGCAGCAACTATCTCAGGTCGTTTTTTTTCTTTTAGAAAAACTAATTCCTCTTTTAATTTTTCTAATCCGTTTAAAGTAATTGGTTCTTTATTCATGTCATTTCCATTTAGCTAGTGGAGGAAGTGACATTAAAATACCTTCAGTATTCCCACCCGTTTGCAATCCAAATTTAGTCCCTCGATCATAAAGTAAATTAAATTCAGCGTATCTACCTCTTTTGATATATTGAGCCTCTTTATCTTTGGCTGTCCATTTTTTTTTAACTTTCTTAGAAATTATATCATTAAAAATTAATTGAAATGTCACACCAACGTCTCTTACAAATTTAAAATCTTGCTCAAAATTATCTTTTTTATAATCAAAAAAAATTCCTCCTATACCCCTAGGCTCTTTCCTGTGGGGTAAATAAAAGTATTCGTCACACCATTTTCTATATCTTTTATAAAAATTTTTATTGTGTCGATCACACATTTTTTTTAATATTTTATGAAATTTTTCCTTTTCTTTTTTATCAAACTTTGATGGTGTTACATCCATTCCTCCACCAAACCAACCATAT
The DNA here is from genome assembly GCA_902538915.1 of uncultured Pelagibacteraceae bacterium. Lineage (GTDB taxonomy): Bacteria > Pseudomonadota > Alphaproteobacteria > Pelagibacterales > Pelagibacteraceae > Pelagibacter. The sequence continues at coordinate 486,820 of CACBGZ010000001.1, forward strand.
GTTGTGTTAATATATCGAGTATTGAAATGCATAGCTGGAATTAGAGGATTTTTCATGTGCATAACAACTGAAATTCCTGATGCCCAGAATCTTGGATCTTTTTTGGCACCAGGTAAATTTTTTTGAAATTTTTTTGGAAATCTTCCATAAACTTTTGAAAAATTTACCCCAACTTTTTCAAACACCTTTCCATTTTGAAGTATTCTATATTCACCCCCACCTTCATCTTTTCTATTGTTCCTCTTCCAACTTGTAGATATGAATTTTGATTTATTATTTTCAATTCTTACTATGTCTTCACAAAAAGCATTCTGAAGTGTTTTAAACCAACTGCTAGCAAGATCTCTTTTAATCTCTAGATTCATATTACAAAAATTTTGTTTGTTTTAAACTTTCAGCCAAAACAATAGCAACAGAAGTTGCAACATTCAACGAACGTTTATTATTTTTCATAGGAATCTTTAATCGATTTTTAATTAATTTATGCACATCTTCAGGAACGCCTGCACTTTCTCTTCCAAACAAAATTGTATCATTTTTCTCAAATTTAAATTTTGTATAAGCTACAGATGCTTTAGTCGTCATCAGTACAATTCTTTGATTCTCCTTAGATTTAAGAAATTCATTAAAACTCTTGTGAAATTTTATATTTTTCTCATCAAAATAATCCATTGCCACCCTTTTAAACCTTTTATCGCTCAATAAAAAACCGCAAGGTTCTATAATCTCTAATTTTGCCCCTAGACATGTACAAGTTCTTATGATGGCAGCAGTATTTTGAGGTATATCTGGTTCAAATAAAGCAATTTTTGGCCTAGGATCTGTTGATTTCTGTGTCATTCTTTCAGTAGTAAATTCAATATTATATATTATATCAGTCCTTATATTTAAGTAGAAAAAATCAATATTGAGTATATTTAATAATTATTAATGTCAGAAAAAAAAACTAAAAGAAGAGATTTTTTATTTACAGCTACTTATGCTGTTGGGGCAGTAGGTGCTGCAGCTGTTGTATGGCCTATGATAGACCAAATGAATCCCGATGCATCTGTAAAGGCATTAGCTAGCACTGAAGTTGACATAAGTTCAATGAACCCTGGAAAAACCATAACTGTATTGTGGAGAGGTAAGCCGGTTTTTATTAGAAGAAGAACACAAGAAGAAATTGCTGAAGCAAAGGCAGTTAATTTAAATGATTTGAAACATCCTGAAAAAGATGAAGATCGGGCTAAAAATCCTGAGTGGCTTGTAATGCTAGGAGTCTGTACACATTTAGGCTGTGTTCCTTTAGATCAAAAAGGAGATTACAATGGTTGGTTTTGTCCATGTCATGGATCACATTATGATATATCTGGCAGAATAAGAAAAGGTCCAGCACCAACAAATATGGAAATACCAGAATACAAATTTGTAAACAATAACACAATTAAAATTGGATAAGCCTTATGAGTGATCACGAATATACACCTAAGTCAAAATTTGGAAAATGGTTTAATGATAGATTGCCCTTACTTACATTGGCAAGTCATTTGACAGATTATCCTACACCAAAAAATTTAAACTATTGGTGGACTTTTGGAGGGATACTTACTTTTTGTCTAATAACTCAAATTGTAACTGGATTAGTTTTGGCAATGCATTACATCGCTCATGCAGATATGGCTTTCGATAGCGTAGAACATATTATGAGAGATGTAAATTATGGATGGTTAATTAGGTATATCCACGCAAATGGAGCTTCAATGTTTTTCTTAGCAGTATACATACATATATTTAGATCTTTATTTTACGGTTCTTATAAATCTCCACGAGAAGTCATATGGATTATAGGAATAATAATATATTTATTAATGATGGCAGCAGCTTTTTTAGGGTACGTGCTACCTTGGGGACAGATGAGTTTTTGGGGAGCGACTGTTATAACTAATTTATTTAGTGCAATTCCATTAGTAGGTGAGGGTATAGTGACCTGGTTGTGGGGAGGTTATTCAGTTGATAACCCTACATTGACAAGATTCTTTACTTTGCATTACTTAATTCCATTTTTAATTTTAGGTTTAGTGGTATTGCATATTTGGGCACTCCACGTTCCAGGCAATAATAATCCAGTTGGGATAGATATTAAAAAACCATCAAAAGACACAGTGCCGTTTCATCCCTATATTGTAATTAAAGACGGTTTTGCTTTACTGATGTTCATGATTGTTTTTGCATTTTTTGTTTTTTATACGCCAAATATCTTAGGTCACGCAGACAATTATATTGAAGCAAATCCTTTAGTCACCCCTGCACACATAGTGCCTGAGTGGTATCTTTTACCATTTTATGCGATACTAAGATCTGTGCCTGATAAACTTTTAGGAGTTGTGGCAATGTTATCAGCAATTCTTATTTTAGCTGCTCTACCTTGGCTTGATACTTCTAAAATAAGATCTGCAGTTTTTAGACCACTATACAGACAATTCTATTGGATCTTAGTCGCTGATGTACTAATTTTAGGTTACGTAGGTGCTATGCCAGCTGAAGGATTATATTTACTCGTTGCAAGAGTGGCTACAGCTTACTATTTTTTACATTTTTTAGTAGTTCTTCCAATTTTAGGTTATAAAGAAAAAACTTTACCTGTGCCATTAAGCATAACTGAACCGGTGCTAGGTGGTTCTCCTAATTTAGCTTTAGCAAAAAATAAGGAAAAATTAGAAGTTAAGTGAAAAGTTATTTAAGAATATTGTTAATTTTTATTTTATTTTTTGGATTTTCTGTCAAATCTAATTCGGCTGAAAAAATTGAGTATTTAAAAACTGATTGGAGTTTTAAAGGACTTTTTGGAAAGTTTGATAGAGGAGCATTGCAAAGAGGATATCAAGTTTATACTGAGGTTTGTTCATCTTGTCATTCAATGAAATATCTCAGTTATAGAAACTTAGCTGAAAAAGGTGGTCCAGAGTTTTCTTTAGCACAAGCTAAAGCAATAGCAGCGTCTTTTGAAGTCACTGATGGACCAAATGATGATGGGGAAATGTTCACAAGACCAGGTAAATTATCTGATAAGTTTGTGATGCCATATGATAATGTTAAGGCAGCGCAGGCTGCAAATGGTGGAGCGTATCCACCTGATATGTCAGTTTTAGTAAAAGCTAGGGGAGGTGGGGTAGACTATATTTATTCTTTACTTCAAGGTTACGAAAATCCCCCAGCAGGCATGAGTTTAGACGATGGAGTTTATTACAACAAATATATGTATGGAAATAAAATAAAAATGGCTAATCAACTTTCAGATGGTCTAGTTGAATATGGTGATGGTACTACGGCCTCAGTTGAGCAGATGTCAAAAGATGTCACTACATTTTTGATGTGGGCAGCTGAACCACATTTAGAGTCAAGACATCAGATGGGTTTCAAAGCTATTGTTTATTTAACTATATTAACAATTTTAGTTTATTTCAGTATGAAACGAATCTGGTCACGTATTGAAACGGAAGTTTAATACGTCACCATCTTGTACAACATAATCTTTTCCCTCTAATCGCATTTTACCATTCAATTTTGCATTGGCCCAACCTTTATTAACAATAAAGTCACTATACGATATAGTTTCTGCTCTGATAAATCCTTTTTCAAAATCAGAGTGAATTTCTCCAGCTGCCTTAGGTGCTTTACAGTTTTTTTCTATTGTCCATGCCCTAGTTTCCTCAGGCCCAGAGGTGAAATAGGTATCTAACTCTAATATTTCATAACCTTTTTGAATCAACATACTTAATCCTGTCTCTTTTAGTCCTATCATTTCCATATAGTTTTTCTTCTCACCTTGATCAAAATTATTTATTTGGTTTTCTACATCTGCTGAAATTATCAAAACATTATCGTGTCCAAATTTGGTTATAATTTTTTTGGTGTATTCGTTACCTTTTTGAATACTTTCCTCATCAACATTACACACATATATTTTAGGCTTCAAAGATAGTAGCCCGCTTTGGTTGAGCTGTTTTTTTTCAAATTTTGATTTTAAAACTGAGATATCTTCATCATTATTGATATATTCTGACGCACTTTCAAGAATTTTTAACTGTTCATCCTCTAGATTTTTTTTATTGTTTTTTTCTAACCTTTTTTGAATAGACTCCATGTCAGCAAGCAACATTTCTGTTTCAATTATTTCTAGGTCTCTAATAGGATCCACATTCGGGTTTACATTTTGAATATCTTCTGAGTCAAAACATCTTATTAAATGTATAATTGCATCAACTTCTCTTATATGTGATAGGAATTTATTTCCTAAACCTTCTCCTTTAGATGCACCTTTTACCAAACCTGCAATATCAACAAAAGAAATAGTTGTATTAATAATTTTCTTAGAATTTGAAATATTTGCTAAATTTTTCAATCTTATATCTGGAACAGGAACAATGCCAACGTTTGGTTCAATGGTGCAAAAAGGAAAATTTGCAGCTTGAGCTTTACTTGAATTTGTTAAAGCATTAAACAAAGTCGATTTACCAACATTAGGCAGTCCAACTATTCCACACTTGAAACCCATTATCTATTATTAACTGTACTAGAAAATAGGTCTAATTTTTTTTCAACAAGAATAGAGATTGAGTCTGTTATATTTTCCGTGATTTTTTCCATATCAACAGTCTCATCATCGTTAAAGTTTTGCAAAACATAATCTGCAACCTCTATAGAACCTTTTGGTTTACCAATACCAATTCTAACCCTTGAGTAGTCTTTACCTATAAATTTATCAATAGATGCCACTCCATTATGACCTGCGCTTGACCCACCAAATTTAGTTTTAATTTTTCCAAATTCTACGTCCAAATCATCATGAAAAACAATTACATCTTCAGCATTTATCTTAAAATATTCAATTAATTCTCTTATGCAAACCCCAGAATTATTCATGAATGTTAATGGTTTGATGGCATAAACTTTCTTTTTACCTATGTTCCCAGTAGTTAAAAGACCTTTAAATTTTGGTTTTTGCTTGGATAGGTTAAATTTTTTATTAATACAATCTATAATTTTAAAGCCAACATTATGCCTATTATTTTCACTGTTGGGAGTTGGATTACCTAATCCTACAAATAAAATCATAAATAAAAGTGGTTAGTTTCAATTTTGATTGACTATTTTTTTTCTTCAGGAGGTTTCTTTTCAGAAGATTTTTTTTCATCAGGTTTTTTATCATCACCTTCTTTTTTGTCTCCTTTAGCTGGATCAGCTACAGCCTTATCTCCCTCTGCTGAAGCTTCAACTCCTTCTTCACCCTCTACAGCCTCAGCATCCGCTGGTTTTTCCGGTTCTTTAATTACCGTTGGTGCAGCAAGAGTGGCTATAACAAAGTCTCTTCCTTGAATCGTTGGAGTTACCTCTGAGTCTAATTTTATAGAGGAGATCTTAAAACTTTCTCCAATGTCAACACCATCAAGATCAATAGTTAAATTTTCTGGTATTTTTTCACTTGGGCAATTTAATTCAACTTTTCTTCTTACAATATTCAAAACTCCCCCTCTTTTTAGACCTGGAGATTTCTCATGATTAATAAAATTTACTGGCACTTCAATTTTAATTTTTACACCGGGTAATATTCTTAAAAAATCTATATGAGTAGGTTCATCGCTTAAAATATGATACTTAATTTCTCTAGGTAAAACATTCTGAGATTTACCATCAATTACTAACGTAATAATATTTGATAAAAAATTTTCCTTATCAATTAAAGTTTTCAATAACTTTTTGGAGACAGATATTTTTTGGTTTTGGTCTTTACCACCATAAATAATACCAGGCACATTCCCGCTATCTCTAATAGCATTTAATTGACCTTTAGTTGAATTATTTCTGATGCTTGCTTCTAACGAGTTCATAAAAAATAGTTTTTTAAACCATGTTTATAAATAATCAAGGTAATTATTTAAATAAATCAGATACAGATGTTGAATTAGAAATTCTTTTTATTGCCTCTCCCATAAGGTTTGAGACAGGTAAAACCTCTATATTTCTAACATTTTTAGTTTTTTGGCTATTATCGATTGTGTCAGTAATAACCAAATTTTTTATCACTGAATTTTTAATTTTCTTAACAGCATCTCCACTTAAAACTCCATGAGTAATATAAACATAGACCTCTTTAGCCCCCCTTTGTTTTAAAGCTTTAGCTGCATTAACAATAGTGCCACCTGAGTCAATTATGTCATCAACAATTATACATGTTTGGTTTTTTACATCTCCAATAACATTCATTACCTGTGACTGACCAGGTTTCGGTCTTCTTTTGTCAACAATTGCTAAACCAACATTTAGGAGTTTACCAAGAGCTCTAGCTCTTTCAGTTCCACCTACATCAGGTGCCACACAAATAATTTTTTTACTTTTAATGTGTTTTTTTGCGTGTCTTGCAAATATCGGTGTTGAAAAAAGATTATCAACAGGAATATCAAAAAAACCTTGTATTTGTCCAGCATGCAGGTCAACTGTAACAACTCTGTCTGCACCTGCTTTTGTAATCAAATTTGAAACTAGCTTAGCGGAAATAGAAGTTCTTGGGACAACTTTCCTATCCTGTCTGGCGTATCCAAAATATGGAATGACAGCTGTGATATTTTTTGCTGATGATCTCTTTAGAGCATCTATACAAAGTAATAATTCCATTAGGTTATCATTTGCAGGAGATGAGATAGACTGAATGATAAAAATACTATTTCCTCTGATATTTTCATTAATCTCAATGTATATTTCGCCGTCAGCAAATTTTCTTATGCTTGAATTTACAAGCTTTGTTTTTAAATATTTAGCAATATTTTTACTAAGTAATTTGTTGCTGTTTCCAGTTAATAGTTTCATTGAAAAGTCTAATTAATCATAATTATTGAAATATTTCTACCATAATCATCATGTTTTAATTTTAAAGATCGCCTCGCACTAAAAAAATTATTTTTACTATCAAAAGTATCTATTTTTATAATTTCAATATTTGAAATTTTACTCGATTTTAATTGAGATTTTACATAATTAGGAAGATCGAAATAAATTATATTTTTCATATTTTTAAAGAAAACTTTATTTTTTTTATTCTTTTTTAAGAACTTTTTTTGAAAATCATTTTTAACATTGTAGCTTTTAAGATGAATACATGGACCAATTGTTGCAACTATATTTTTTTCTATACAACCTTTATTTAACATGAAATCAACTACTTTTTGAATTATCCCCTTAAAGGCACTTTTCCATCCAGCGTGAATTGCAGCTATCACGTTCATTTTTTTATCGTATAATAGTATCGGTGCACAATCTGCGGTCAAAACTGCAATAGGTATTTTCTTTTGGTCAGTAATAATAGCATCAGCTTTAATTTTTTTTTTTCTAAATTTAAAATTTTTACTTATATAAATAATCTTGTTACCGTGTACTTGATTGATCAAGAAAATATTTCTAGATTTTTTGCTTATTTTATTTTTGACAATTTTTAAATTATTTTTAATTTTTGACTTAAAATCATTAGACCCAGGTCCACAATTTAAGCTTTTATAAATTCCACTTGATTTCCCTCCCATTCTATTAAAGAAACCGTGTTTAATTTTTTTATGCTTGGATAATAATTTGGAGGTAATCAATGCTAAAAACCTAGATTAAAATTATTTTTTTTATTTTTAATAAACATCACTTTGAATAAAGTACCCATTTGTTTTTCATCAATAAGTCTATTCAATCTGTAATAGATATCAGCTTTTCTCGAAAAATCTTTATATTTTGATATAGATTCAGCTCTGTGCTTTATCCCCATTTTTATCAAAAAATTTTTTTGAGTGTTAAAACTATTATCCAATCCACCCAATTTTTTTGTAAATCTTTTAAATAACTCAAAATTTATATTGTGTGTAATATCTGCATTTCCAATATTCTCTAAAATATTGGCAAATTTGTGATTAGAGACTGCCTGCAAAGTATTTTTCATTTTTTTGTCAAAGTTTCCATAATCTATTAATAATATTCCCCCACTATTTCTTTTGATTATATTAGAAATTTTTTTTAAATAATCAAAACCGATCTCAGAATATTCAATGAAATTTTGATTTTGTGAAATTTTGAAATTTAGTTTTTTTTCAATTTTTTTTATATCAGCTTTTTTTTCGATAAAAGAGGCTTTAGAAAAATTTTCAAAATTAACAAATTTTTCGTACCAAATATCTTTATATTTTCTGAATTGTTTTATCGGCATCGCATCAAAAAATTCATTCGCAATAAATATACTTGGATTTTTTTTTATTTTATCAACTCGATAAACCCAAGAAACTCTATATTTTTCTAATTTTTTTTTCTGTATCTTAATTAAAGTTGGGCTTTTTTCATGAATTATGAAACTACAAGATTTTAAAAATGATGGAAAATTTTTAAAACTTTCTATCATTATTTTCATCATTTCACCGTTTCCTGCACCGAGTTCAACTAAGTTAAATTTTTTTGGCGCGCCCAGGTTTTCCCAAAAACTGACAGTCCAAATAGCTATCATTTCAGAAAAAAGTCTAGAGACATTTGGCGCTGTTATAAAATCACCTTGTTTGCCAAAAGGATCTTTTTTCATATAGTAACCAAATTTTTTGTTATACAGAGATAAATCTATAAATTCATCTAAAGGAAGTTCATGACTCTTTTTTATTTTCATATTTTCGGATAATTAAATATGTTCCAAGTAATAAAAACACAAAACTAATAATTTGCCCCATCGTGAGATTTAGTAATAAATAACCTAATTGTCCATCAGGTGCTCTAAAAAATTCAATTATGAATCTAAAAATTGAGTAAAAAACTAAAAACAAGCCAGAAATTAAACCTGGGGATTTGTTAATTAGTTTTTTTTGGAAATAGATTAAAATTAAAAAAAGAACAAGTCCTTCAAAAAATGCCTCATATAATTGTGACGGATGTCTATATAAATCATCAATTTTGACAAATTTTACACCCCAGGGGAGACTTGTTTCGGTTCCATATAATTCGGAGTTTATGTAATTAGAAATTCGCCCTAAAAAAATTCCAATTGGAGCAACTAAAGAAACAATATCCAAATAACTAAAAAAGTTTTGTTTATTTTTGTTAGCAAACCAAATACTAGAAATTATTATTCCTATAACTCCACCATGAAAAGACATCCCTCCCTCCCAAATTTTCAGAATATCTATGGGATTTTTTAAATAGTAATCTAAATTATAGAATAATACATAGCCCAATCTTCCTCCTATAATAATACCCAAAATAAGATAAGTAATGTAATCGTCAAATTTTGTTTTAATTTCCTTATTATTAATAAAAAATTTTTTAGCTAAAAACCATCCAATTAAAATTCCAAAAACATAAGATAATGAATACCATCTTATTTCGAATGAAAAAAAATTAAATGCTACTGGGTCAAAATTATTAATGAACATTTTGATAAATAACTATAGGTTATATCAAATATTGAAATAAAAATATGAAAAATTCAAAATTTGTTTTTGATAAATTGTCTAAAATATTTGAGCAAGGCCTTGTTACATCAAAGGATCTGGGATCAGAAATTTTAAGCATTTTAAGATCTAAAAGAGATGAAATAGTTTTTAGAATGAAACTTACAAGTAAAGAAGAATTTGAAGTTTTGTCAAAAAGAGTAGATAACCTTGAAAAAAAAATTTCACTATTACAAAAAACAAGTAAAAAAAAAATTAAGCAGGCAAGAAAATCTTAACCCCAAGACCATTCATTGATGACCTGTCGAGTTTAATGTATCCTCCATGTGATCTAATAATATCTGAGGCAATTGATAATCCTAAACCAACACTAGATTTAGTTTCACCTCTACCTTTGTCAATCTTATAAAACGGTTTAAAAACGTTCTCGTATTCTTCTTTTGGAATACCTGGTCCATCATCTTCGATAAGTATAAATATATTTTTTCCATTTTTGTTCAATTCAACATTAAGTTTTTTCCCGTACTTTAGACCGTTATCAATAATATTATTAAAGCACCTTTTTAATAGATTTTTTCTTCCATTTATTAAAATATCTTGAGCTAAATCTTTTATTATATAATCATTTTCATACTTTTCTATTGTTTCGTTTATCAATTTTGAAAGGTCAAATATTTGATTTTTTTCTGATTGAGATGAGCTAGTAAATTGAAGATACTCATTAAGCATTTTTTCCATTTCACTAATATCATCACTTAATTTTGAGGAAATTTCTTTATCTTTAATAAAAGAAAGTTGTAATTTCATTCTTGTTAAAGGTGTTCGTAAATCGTGGCTTATTCCTGATAACATTTCAGATCTTTGGTTTAAATGTCTAAGTATCCTTTTTCTCATTTTATCAAATTCGTAACCTGCTTGTCTAATCTCAAGTGAGCCTGATGGTCTATAATCACCAACATCTTCACCTCTCCCAAACTTTTTGGCAGCCTTTGCTAAGTTAGTAATTGGTCGTGTTTGATTTTTTAAAAATATTATTGCAACAAAAATTAAAAAAATTGCTGGGACGGATATCCACAAACCAAATAATCTTGCTGAAGAGCTAGTAACTCTATCTCTAGGAACTAAAAATTCAAAATATCCGTCTTTGTATTTAATTCTAATATTTATTAATTCCAAGTAATCAGTAGTGCTAAACCAAAATTTATCATTCCCAATACTAGACTTTAATTCTCTTCTTAATGATCTATCAATAGGACTAAACCATCTTTCATTTAATTCAAAATTAAAATCCTTATCTTTAAGATATTTGATATTTAAATTTAAGTAAATTGAAAATAAATCAACTATATAATCTTTGTTATTATCCTCGTTATCAAAAGCAACAATAAAAGTATCAATTTCACCAACCAAAGCTCTGGTCATTCCTTTATTAGTTTTAATCCAAAGACTATCAAAAAAAACTATTGTAACCAAAAGTTGAAGTGCAATTACCGGGATTGCTACAATAAGTAAGGCTCTATAAAATAACCTTTTAGGTAATAGATTTTTTATTAGTTTATTCAATCCATAAAACATAACCACTACCTCTTAAAGTTTGTAAAAATTTTGGACTTTTTGGATCTATTTCTATTTTTTTTCTTAAACGAGTGATAATTACGTCTACTGATCTTTCTTTATCTAGATTAATTAGTTTACCTATATCAATTCTTGAAAATGTTTTACCAGGATTATTAATCATTTTTTCTAAAATAATTTTTTCGGTATTATTAATCTTAAACTCTTTTTCGTTTTTGAGAATTATTAATTTATTTAAATCAATTTCAACATTTGAAAATTTTACTATTTTTTTCAAATCTTCATCTTTTGTTTTCTTTAGTATATTTTTTATTCTAAGAACAAGCTCTTTTGGTTCAAATGGTTTCGGTAAATAATCATCTGCTCCTATTTCTAAACCTGTAACCCTTTCATCTGCAGTGCCTTTGGCTGTAAGCAGTATTACAGGGGTCAACAACTTACCTTTCTTTTCTTGAATAAATTGCAGACCACTTTTGCCTGGCATCATTATATCTAAAATAATGATGTCAAAATCAATAACTTTAATTTTTTCAGTAGCATCCTCTGCACTTTCTGCGGTGGTGACCAAAAAATTATTCTCATTCAAGTATTTTTTAACTAAAGATCTTATACCCTCGTCATCGTCTACTACTAATATATGTGCTAAGAATTTATCCATTTATAATTTTTTTCAGAACCTTATCAAAGTTTACGACCTCATCAGAACTTGAGTTTAATAAAGCGTTATAGATCCTTTTTTTTTGTGTTTCGAAAATTTCAAGAAAAATTTTTTCTCCCTTTTCGTTAAGATATACATGTTTTATCCTTGTATCTTGTTCGTCTTTTTCGAATTTGATAATACCAAGCTTTGTTAAATCTTTTAAAACTCTATTTAAACTTTGTTTTGTTATCTTTAATTTTTTCAAAAGTTCAGAAATTGAGATACCTTCGTATGTCGAAATAAGATGTATTACTTTGTGATGAGCAGTGCCTATTGAATATTTATTTAGAATCTTTTTTGGGTCGGTGAAAGTGTCTCTATAAACTATAAAAAGTTTTTCAATTAAATCTTTTAATTGCTCATCTTTAAGATAAAGTAAATCTTTCATAATAGGTAAGTTATATTGACATATTCAAGATACAAAGATATTTTTTTAAATAATTTAAAAAAAAATTTTCTAACATGATACCTTACGATAAAAGAAATGGTAAAATTTGGTACAACAACGACTTTGTAGACTGGTCAGATGTCAAGGTTCACGTATTAAGTCATGGATTACATTATGCGAGTTGCGTATTTGAAGGCGAGAGAGTTTATGATGGTTCAATATTCAAATTAGAGGAACATACTTCAAGATTTTTTTACTCGGCTAAAAGAATGGGTTTTGAGATTCCTTACACTGAGAGAGAGATTAATGAAGCCTCAAAAAAAATTATAAGTGTTCAGAATGTAGAAAATGGTTACGTTAGACCTGTTGCATGGCGAGGAAGTGAAATGATGGCTATATCTGCGCAGCAGACAAAGATTCATGTTGCTATCGCAACATGGGAATGGGGTTCTTATTTTGATCCAAAATTAAAAATCGAGGGCATAAAATTAAACATTTCAAATTGGCGAAGGCCCGCACCTAATACAATTCCATGGGATACGAAAGCATCAGGTCTTTATATGATTTGCACTTTGTCAAAACATGAAGCAGAAAAAGAGGGTTACACAGACTCTTTGATGTTAGACCATGAGGGAAATATTGCTGAAGCAACAGGTGCTAATGTTTTTTTTAAAGACAAAAATGGAGAATTGCATACGCCAATACCTGACTCATTTTTAGATGGTATTACTCGTAGAACAGTAATTGGGATAGCAAAATCAAAAAATATAAAAGTTCATGAAAGAAAAATAAGTCCTTCAGAGTTAAAAGATTTTGTTGGTTGCTTTTTAACAGGCACTGCTGCTGAAGTTACACCAGTTTCTTGTATCGCAAATAATCAATTTAAAGTTTGCGAAATGATTATAGATTTAAACGAGAGCTATCAATTGGTTGTTAGAAAAAAAAAGGCAGCTTAATCCTTATTATCTTCAGAAATAGCATGGTCGATACCTTTTCGCATGTAGTCATAACCAGTAAAAAGTGTTAATACTGCAGAAAGCCATAAAAGAATGATACCAATGGTCTGGGCATTATAATCTTGAAAATTAATTATTTTGTTTCCAGTTTCACCTGAAAGCAAAAGTGCAATAGAAACCATTTGCAAAACGGTTTTCAATTTAGCTAAACTGGAGACTGGAAGTTTAATTTCCCCTTTAGCCAAGAACTCTCTAAGACCAGAAATCAAAATTTCTCGTGTAAGAATTATTATTGCAGCAATTACCTCATAATTTCGAATAGTCCCATCCATCACTAACAAAATAAGAGCAGCTGCAACAATAATTTTGTCAGCTATTGGATCTAGTAACTCTCCAAGTTTGGACTCTTCACCAAGAAATCTTGCTAGCATGCCATCTAAAAAATCTGTGAAAGAGGCAACAATAAATAGTATTAACGCAGTAAGGTCTCCATAAAAACCAGGAAGATAAAAAGCTAAAACAAAAAATGGCACAATTAAAATTCTGCCCACAGTCAATATATTTGGTATCTTCTTAAGCATATTTATTTTTACTCATGAAAAAAATTATATATCTTTTTAGCAACTTTTGCCTCTACGCCCTCAACTGATTTTATTTCATCAAGACTTGCAGATTCTACTGCTCTAGCAGAGCCAAAGTGGTTTAATAAAGCCCTTTTTCTAATAGAACCAATACCTTCGATCTGATCTAAAAGTGATTTACTTAATCCTTTTTTCCTTTTAGCTCTATGGGCACTGATCGCAAAACGATGAGACTCATCCCTTACTCTCTGAAGAAAAAATAGAGTAGGGTCATTTTTGGCAAATTTAAACTCTTTACCATTATGAAAAAAGGTTTCGTTGCCACTGTTTCTAAGTTTACCTTTTGCTATTGCAACTATTGGCAAGTCGTGAAGGCCTAGTTCATTCAGAGTTTCTCTTGCAACCGAGTACTGGCCTTTTCCACCATCAATCAGAACTAGATCGGGAAAAGTTAGGTAGTTGTCTTTCTCTTGTATAGCTCTTTTAAATCTTCGATTTAGCACCTCCCGCATCATACCATAGTCATTTTGTTCATTCTTTTGGATCTTAATGTTAAATTTTCTATATCTTTTTTTAATAAAACCTTCATCTCCATAAGCTATTAACGCACCAACACTATTAGTTCCTTGGATATGACTATTATCATAAACCTCTATCAAATTAATATTTGTTTCTAAGTTAAATTTATTTGCTACCGCATCAAATAATTCTCTATTATTTTGGCTTTCGTAAAGTTTTCTAGTTAGGCTATCTTTAGCATTTTTAATTGCCTGATTAATGACTTTTAATTTTGATCCTTTTTTTGCAATGGATATATCGATTTGTTTCTCTTCCTTTTGAGATAGAGTTTTTTCAATTAAAATTTTTTCTTTGATTTCTTCAGATAATATAATTGATGAAGGAACACTTTTATTTTCATAAAATTGAGAAACAAAAGAATTTAATATGTCACTTAATTTTTCGTCAGGATCATGTTTTGGAAAAAAAGCTTGATTCCCCCAATTTTGTTTTGATCTATAAAAAAAAACCTGAATGCAAGTTTTACCAGACTCTTTATAGCCAGCGATTACATCAGCTTCAATTAAATTTGCCTCATTAATTCTTTGCGACGATTGAATAATATTTAAAGATTTTATTCTATCTCTTAAAATTACTGCTTTTTCAAAATCTAAATCCTCACTAGCCTTTTCCATTTGATTTGAGAGACTTTTCTGTATTTTTCTTGATTTACCAGAAACAAATTCGATAGCATCATTCACAGTTTTTTTATATTCATCATCATTTATGAATCCAACACAAGGTCCAGAGCATCTTTTAATCTGATAAAGGATACAAGGACGTTGTCTGTTTTTAAAGACAGTATCATCACAAACTCTTAAGTGGAAAATTTTCTGAATCATTTTTATTGTCCAATTAGCTGAGCCTGCTGATGCGAAAGGTCCAAAATAAAAACCTTCTTTTGTTTTTTTTCCTCTATGTCTTTTTATTTGTGGCCATTTATCTTTATTACCAATAAAAATAAATGGAAAAGATTTATCATCTCTCAATAAAATATTAAATTTTGGTTTATGTTTTTTGATTAAATTCGCTTCAAGAAGTAAAGCCTCACTTTCATTTGATGTAGTTGTTATCTCAAGCTTTCTTGTTTGAGATAACATTCTTTCAGTTCTTATAATATGATTTTTTTCTGCTACATAACTTTTAAGTCTGTTAGGTAAATTTTTTGCTTTACCTACATAAAGGATATCTCCTTTTTCATTAAGCATACGATAAACACCAGGAAGTTTAGGAATTAAATGGAGTTCTTTTTTTATTACCTCTTTGCCAATTTCAGAACTTATCATGACTTCGTTTTTTTGTAATTTGGATACCAACAGATGAACATTGTTTTAAAATTTCTAATTTTTCAATTTTAAGCATTATTTTACCTATTCTCTTATCTTTAAAAAGTTCATCAAAGACCGATTCAGCTAAAGTTTCTAAGAAATTATAGTGTTTCTTTTTAATAAGTTTTTTAATTAATTTTACAATAGTTGCATAATTTACAATTGATTTAAGGTCTTTATCGTTTGAAGGTTTTTTATCTTGATAATCAATTTCCAAACTAAATTTTACTTTTTGTGTCTTCTCTTTTTCAAAATCATAATAACCAAGCTTCAAATCTAGAATAAGTTCATTAATGAGAATTTTTTTCTCATAATTAAATAAGCTTTTGTTTTTATCTATTTTTACAACTTTGAGATTATTTTTTTTCATTCCTTTCCTTTAATTATATCAGGTGTTTGCCAATTTAAGCTTTGACCACTATCTATTGCTAAAACTTGACCTGTAATAGAACTGTTTTTAATAAAAAAGTCAACTGCATTACAAATCTCATTAACATCAACTTGCTGTTTTAGTGGTGTAGCTAAATATTGACTTTTAAAATGTTTATCAGATTGTCTTTTGTTTTTAATTGTTGGTCCTGGAGCTATTCCATTAACTCTTATAAATGGTGACAAACTCATCGCGCTTGTTTTGGTTAAAGTATAAAGGCCTGTTTTACTTAATGTGTATGAGAAGAAATATGGAGTAAGCTTAAATACTCTTTGATCAATTATATTGATAATATTGTTATTTTTGCCTCTAATATTCTTTGAAAACTCTTTTGATAAAAGAGCAGGGGCTTTAAGATTTGTAGAAATATGATTTTCCCAGCTCTTAGTGGTAAAATTTTCTAACTTATCATTTTCAAATAATGAGGCATTATTTATTAAACAGTCAAAAAAGTTCATTTTTAATTTTGAGAATTTAATAATTTTAATGATATCTTTTTCCTTACTAAGATCTCCCTTAATTAAATAAATTTTTGTTCCAAAATTTTGAAGTTTTTTTTTTAGATTTTCAGCTTTTGACTTTGATTTATGATATTGAATTACAATTTGCTTACTTGGCCCTGACAATTTTTCTGCTATTGCAGCACCTATTCTCGTAGCTCCACCTGTAATTATTATCCTCTGTGCTTCCATTTTTTATCTCTTTTTTTTGTAACTTTAGTTCCTGGCATACCCATTGTTGATCTACCTTTTGGATAAAGTTTGTTCTTAACATCATATTGTCTAATTTTAGGGTTTAGTGTAATTTCCAACTCTGTACTTTCCAATTTTCTTATTTCGTCTCTTATTTTAGCTGCCTCTTCGAACTCAAGATTTGAAGCTGCTTCTTTCATTTTTTTATCAAGAGCTTTTAAATGTTTTTTTAAGTTTCCGCCAACATTGGATCCTTCACTTATTTTTACATAATCTTTTTCGTAAACACTTTCTAAAATATCGTTAATTTCTTTTTTAACAGTCTTAGCATCAATTTTATTTTTTTTATTATATGCTAATTGAATTTTTCGTCTTCGCTCGGTCTCAGCTATTGCTTTTTTTATACTTTTGGTTTCTTTATCAGCATATAGAATTACTTTACCATCAACATTTCTTGCAGCTCTACCTATTGTTTGTATTAATGATGTTTCAGATCTTAAGAATCCTTCTTTATCGGCGTCTAAAATTCCTACCAGTGCACATTCTGGAATATCTAAACCCTCTCTTAATAAATTAATTCCAACTAATACATCGAATACTCCCATTCTTAAGTCCCTCATGATCTCTATTCTTTCAAGAGTATCAATATCAGAGTGCAAATATCTTACCTTCACCCCATTTTCATGAAGGTATTCTGTTAAATCTTCTGCCATTTTTTTTGTGAGAGTTGTAACTAATACTCTATGATTATTCTCAATTACTTTTTTACATTCATGCATTAAATCATCTACTTGATTTTTAGCGGGTCTTATTTCAACAGGTGGATCAATTAATCCTGTGGGTCTTATAACTTGATCTATAAACTTACCTTTTGTTTGTTCTAATTCCCAAGGGCCAGGAGTTGCTGAAACAAAAACAGTTTGTGTTCTCATTAAATCCCACTCTTCAAATTTTAATGGTCTATTATCCATACAGGAAGGAAGTCTAAAACCATATTCAGCTAGTGTGCTTTTTCTTGATCTATCTCCTTTATACATTCCATTAAGTTGTGGAACTGTCACGTGACACTCATCGACAAAAATAAGAGTGTTGTCTGGAAAATATTCAAAAAGTGTGGGAGGTGGTTCGCCTGGTTTTCTTCCAGATAAAAATCTAGAGTAATTTTCAATTCCTGCACAAGAACCAGTAGCCTCAATCATTTCAAGATCAAATTTAGTTCTTTCCTCAAGTCTTTGAGCTTCAAGTAATTTATTTTCTGCTCTATGTTTTTTTAGCGTTATTTCTAATTCTCTTTTTATGTTTATAATTGCCTGTTCCACCGTTGGTTTTGGAGTTATGTAGTGACTGTTAGCATAAACTTTAACTAAGCTTAGCTCTCTTACTTGATCTCCAGTTAGAGGATCAAATTCTTCTATTTTTTCTAATTTATCTCCAAATAAGCTCAATCTCCACGCTCTATCCTCTAAATGAGAAGGAAAGATTTCCAAATATTCCCCACGCGCTCTAAATGTGCCTCTATAAAAGTTTTGGTCATTACGCTTGTATTGTAAGGCTACTAAAGATTTAATAATCTGCTCTCTGTTATAATCGTAGTTTTTTTGAAGAGTTAAAGTCATTTTGCTATATGCTTCAACTGATCCCAGTCCATAAATACAAGAAACACTGGCAACAATTAAAACATCATCTCTTTCTAAAAGAGACCTTGTTGCCGAATGTCTCATCCTATCTATCTGTTCATTAATCGATGCTTCCTTTTCAATGTAAGTATCTGATCTCGGCACATAAGCTTCTGGGGTATAATAATCGTAATATGAAACAAAATACTCAACAGCGTTGTCAGGAAAAAAAGTTTTCATCTCCCCATAAAGTTGAGCTGCCAACGTTTTATTAGGAGCTAAAATCAAAGCTGGTCTATTTGTTGCCTCTATAACCTTAGCCATTGTAAAAGTTTTTCCAGAACCAGTTACTCCGAGTAAAACTTGGTTAAATTCATCTTTATTTGCTCCACTGACCAATTTCTTAATAGCTTCAGGTTGATCTCCTGCAGGTTTAAAATCAGATTTAATTTTGAATTTTTTACCACCTTCGAGTTTTCCACTGATTTTTGGATTTTTACTCTGAATATCTGTAATTAAATCTTGATAAGTATTTTCCATATATTAAGAACGTATTAGAATTAATTAATATTTCAATGAGCATAATATCTAACAGTTTAAAAAGAATTAAACCATCACCTACTATTGCTGTAACTCAAAAGGCAAGAGAATTAAGAGCGGCAGGAAAAGATGTAATTGGTTTAGGGGCTGGAGAGCCAGATTTTGATACTCCTGATAATATAAAAAATGCTGCCATAAAAGCTATTAAAAGTGGAGACACTAAATATACAGCAGTAGATGGTACACCTGCTTTAAAAAAAGCTATTATCAGTAAATTCAAAAGAGAAAACAAATTAAAATATAATTTAGACCAAATAACAGTTGGAACTGGTGGAAAGCAAGTTCTTTATAATACTTTTATGGCCACCTTAAATAAGGGAGATGAGGTTATCATTCCAGCACCATTTTGGGTTTCGTATCCAGATATGGTTTTGTTAGCTGGTGGAAAACCAAAAATAATTAAATGTACTGAGCAAGAGGGTTTTAAGCTTACTGCCAAAAAATTAAAAAAAGCTATTACCAAAAAAACAAAATGGTTGATACTTAATTCACCGTCAAACCCCACTGGTGCAGGTTATACAAAAAGAGAAATTCAAAATTTAGCTAATATTCTTATAAAAAATAAGAAAGTTTTAATTTTAAGTGATGATATTTACGAGCATGTGAGGTACGATAATTTCAATTTTTTTACGATTGCACAAATTCCAAAATTGAAAGATAGGACGCTCACAATGAATGGAGTAAGTAAATCATATGCCATGACTGGGTGGAGAATAGGTTATGCTGCTGGTCCAAAAGATATAATCAAAGCTATTGGAAAAATTCAGTCGCAATCTACCTCAAATCCATCCTCAATAAGTCAAGCTGCTGCTGTAGAGGCATTAAATGGAAAACAAGGTTTTATAAAAACTAGAGCTAAAGCGTTTAGAGATAGAAGAAATTATGTTGTAAAAAGTCTAAATAATATTAAAGGAATTCACTGTTTGACTCCTAATGGCGCATTTTATGTATTTCCAAGCTGCAAAGGACTACTAAATAAAAAAACAAAATTAAAGACTGATACAAACTTTGTTCAAAGATTGCTTGAAAAAGAAAATGTTGCAGTTGTTCAAGGTTCAGCATTTGGTTTAGATGGGTATTTTAGAATTTCTTATGCAACATCGATGAAAAATTTAAAAAAAGCTATGTCAAGAATTAAATCTTTCTGTGAGTCTATAAATAAATAATTATTTTTGATTTAGAATCTTTTTTGCAGGAATAGTTTTTTTAATCCAAGATTTTGGAATAGAATTAATACCCTTTAAAGAAGCGAAGTATGCTCCAACAAAATTTGCTCTAGAGCAATTACAACCACCAGCCTTGATAGTTTTTAAAATCGCATCTTTATAATTTTTTGAATTTAGAATTGTATAAATTGAACTATTAAAAGTTCCTGGATAACTGCAAGCCATTCCTAGTTTTTTAATTGTGATAGGATCAAATTTTGATTTAAATTTTTTGATCTTTTTAATATCGTTGATAATTTCTTTAAATAAAAAATTTCCACTAAATTTTTTTACAAATTTATTAATGGGATCTTTTGCTCCCTTTAAGGCAAAATCAATTAGATAAAATTTTGCAAGTGCATACTTTATGCTTATTTTTGAAACAGTAATAATTTTCATGATTTTTTCTAAACTTTTAAAATCATGGCCGTAAAGAAAAAAAGGCAGCACTGCACAAAAACCATCTGACTCATTAACTTTTATTCCACCAGAAATTTTTTTTTTTGATTTAATATTGTTTACAGTTTCTATTATATTTTGGTGTATCCATGGTCCTCTTATTAAGCCACGCCAATCTTTAACTTTTTTATACTTTGACCTTAGTCTCAAATTTTTCCAATATTTACTTCCAGGACCAAAATTTTTAAGGATATTCTTTTTAAAATTTTTTTCTAAATTTTCATCTCCATTCAGCAATGTTTTAAACATCACTTGGCCAACATCATTGTAGCCAGAGACTTTTCCAGTTTTAATATTATAAAAAGGACTTTTATTTTTTTTTAAGAAAGTAAAGTCTTTCTTGCCTCGAATATACTCTTGCAGTTTTTTTTGATTATACACCCAATGCAATGGTCTTGCTGCTGCATCCGCTACTGTAGCCCCTAAGAATACATGGAGATTATTTTTCACTTTAATGAGATAGAAACTTCTCAGCCTCTAGCGCTGCCATACATCCCATGCCTGCAGCAGTAACTGCCTGCCTAAATGTTTTATCTTTTACATCTCCAGCTGCGTAAACACCCGGTATATTTGTCTCCGTAGAGTCTGGTTTTGTTATTAAATAACCTTCTTTGTCCATATTAAGTTGATCTTTAAATAACTGGGTTGCAGGGTCATGACCAATAGCAATAAATACACCATCTAATTTTATTTCATCAATTTTATTTGTTTTTACATTTTTAACTTTAATGCCCTTAACATTTTTTGGATCTTTGTCTCCAATTACATCCTCAACGACAGTATCCCAAATAATTTCAATTTTTTTATTTTCCATAAGTTTTTTTTGAAGCATTTTTTCAGCTCTTAAACTATCTCTTCTATGAATTAATTTTACTTTCGATGCAAATTTTGTAAGAAACATTGCTTCCTCAACAGCAGCATTACCACCACCTACAACGGCAACTTCTTTATCTTTAAAGAAAAAACCATCACATGTTGCACACGCTGATACACCAAATCCTCTAAAATCTTGTTCAGATTTAATATTCAACCATCTAGCCTGGGCTCCTGTAGAAATAATTATACTATCAGCAGTATATTTTTGACCAGTGTCACCGATAGCTTCAAAAGGCGATGTTTTTAAATTTACTGAACTTATATGATCTTGAATCATTTCTGTCCCAACCGCTTTTGCTTGTTCTTTCATTTGATCCATAAGCCACGGACCTTGAATCACATCAGCAAATCCAGGAAAATTTTCAACATCCGTTGTTGTGGTTAATTGACCTCCAGGTTCCGATCCATAAACTAAAATTGGATTTAACATTGCTCTAGCAGCATAAACTGCAGCTGT
This sequence comes from uncultured Pelagibacteraceae bacterium, assembly GCA_902538915.1. GTDB lineage: Bacteria > Pseudomonadota > Alphaproteobacteria > Pelagibacterales > Pelagibacteraceae > Pelagibacter. The sequence goes on from CACBGZ010000001.1 coordinate 508,684, forward strand.
ATATCCAGCAGGACCGGATCCAATTATTAACACTTTTGTGTGTTTAGTTGGATTTTGACTCATATGGGAGCTATATAGTGATTAATGACTAAATTAAAAGGTTTATTATTGACCGAGGGAATGCATGGCATGATTAGCCAAGTCGAGGGGCTTGCCAAAGCTCTTAATCTTGAATTTATACACGAGAAAATTGAGCTAAATAATTTTTGGAAAATGATTCCTCCAAAATTAACCCCTGTAAAGGATTTTGTTTTCAAAAATGATATTTCAAAGAAATTTAACATAGTAATTTCATGTGGAAGAAAAAGTGTAGTTCCATCAATTTTTTTGAAAAATAAATTTGGAAATAAAATAATGAATATTCATATTCAAGATCCAAAAGTATCATTAAATAATTTTGATTTTGTTGTAGCACCAGAGCACGATGGTCTTGAGGGTATAAATGTTTTAAAAAGTAAAGGCGCAATTCACTATCTTACTGAAGTAGAATTAGTAGAAAATACTAATTATCTTAAACACCGAATTAAAAAAAAAAAAGTAATAGTGCTTATTGCTGGAGGTCCTAATAAATATTACGATTTTAACAATGAAATAATGGAAAAAATTTTTATTAAAACAAAAAAAAATTTCATCGACCAGGGTTATCAATTAATTTTTATACCTTCAATGAGAACACCACAAAGAATAGTAGATAAAGCACACAACTTTTTTGATGATGATCAAATTATAATTTCAGATATTGATAAAAAAGCTTACTTGTCAGCACTTAGTCTAGCTGATCATATTGTTGTAACATGCGACTCCACTTCTATGATATCAGAGGCAGCTATTACAGGAAGACCTATATATGTGGCCCAAATGCCAACTATTAAAAAAAACACACGTTTCCAAAAATTTTTTGAGCTTTTTAAATCATTAGATATAACTAAAAACTTAGAGGATAAAGTTGAAGAGTGGAATTATAAAAAACTTAATGAAACTCATAGAATATCGGGATATATAGAGAAACAATTTAAAGATTATGACTTTTCTTAATTCTATATTAAAAAATTCAAAAAAGTATGAATTTCCATTCAATCACTGGGAATACAATAACGCTTTAAGTGAAGAGGCAATTAAGGAAATTGAAGGTGCAGACATTCCCGACGTAAGCAAACATAACCTTAATTACGATGGTACAAGAGCAATAGATGGCGGTGCCGCGGAATTTAGAGAAGGTATAGCTTCAGGCGGCAAGGCAATAAAATTTAGATGTTTTGTTACAAAAGAAAATGCATCACATTTTCCAAATTTAGTAAAATTAATTAAAGAACTTCAATCTAAAGAAACATGCGAAACTATATCAAAAATGATTAACAAAGATTTATCTGGTTCATATGTAAGACTTGAAGTTATATGTGATCGTGAAGGTTTCTGGTTAAAGCCACATTGTGATATTAAAGAAAAATTAATGTCAGGACTTATTTTTGTGAACAATGCGAATGAGTCAGAGAATTTAGGGACTGATTTTTATAATGAAAGACTAGAAAAAGTTAAGACTGTTCCCTACAAGCATAATTACGGTTACTTATTTACAAGCGGTCCAAATACATGGCACGGTATGGAAAAGAAAAAAATTGTCAAAGAAAGAAGATGTATTCAAGTTAACTATGTCACATTCAAGACTGATTGGAAAGTAGACTAAACATTCTGCAGTGATGTAACTTCTAATTTTTTTGTTTTAAGAGACTTGATACCCTCAATACATGCTAGAGCAGTTGACATATTTGTACAATAAGGCACTTTATTTTTAAGTGTCGCTCTTCTTAAAGCAATGGCATCATTTAATCTGTGCTCTGTATTGCCACCACCAGTATTAATAACCAAAGCTATTTTTTTTGAGTCTAGAACATCAACTATATGAGGTGATCCGCTACTTACTTTGTTAATAATTTTACACTTCATTCCATGTTTTTTTATATATTCTGCAGTTCCTTTTGTTGCACATAAAGCAAATTCTAGTTTAATAAGTTCTTTTGCAAGCCCAATACCTTCATCTTTGTGAGAATTTTTTAATGATAAAAAAGCTAGTCCTTTAGTAGGCAATGAATTAGAGGACGCTATTTGGCTTTTTGCATATGCCATTCCAAAATTTTTATCGAATCCCATTACTTCTCCAGTTGATTTCATTTCTGGACCTAATAATAAGTCACTGTTAGGAAATTTATTAAATGGAAAAACTGCCTCCTTTACTGCAAACATACCTTTTGATTTATCTTTCAAATTAAATTTTGAGAGTTTCTCACCAGCCATAACTCTCGAGGCTATCTTTGCTAATGGCAGCCCTTTTGCTTTTGATACAAAAGGAACTGTCCGGCTTGCTCTTGGGTTTACTTCAATTACAAAAATTTCATCTTTTTTAATTGCAAATTGAACATTCATGAAACCTTTCACTTTTAGTGCTAGAGCTAAATTCTTTGTTTGTTTCTCTATTTCTTTGATTAAAAAGGGCTTGATCGAAACAGGAGGCAGGCTACAAGCAGAGTCTCCAGAATGGATTCCCGCTTCCTCAATATGCTGCATGATCCCTGCAACATGTACTTGTTTACCATCAGATATAGCATCCACATCAACTTCCATTGCATGATCAATGAATTTATCAATAAGAATTGGGTTTTTTTCAGCAGCTTTAAAAGCCTCCTCCACAAAATTTTTCAACTGACTTTTCTCATAAACAATTTCCATCGCTCTTCCTCCAAGAACATAGGAAGGTCTTACCATTAAAGGTAAGCCTATTTTTTCAGATATCTCAATTGCTTGTTTAAAGGTTTTAGCAATTCCACTTTTAGCCTGATTTAAATTTAATTTTTCTAATAGGTTTCTGAATCTGACCCTATCCTCTGCTAGGTCAATAGATGAGTATTGAGTCCCTAAAATGGGAAGATTATTATCATATAAAAATTTTGCTAATTTGATTGGAGTTTGACCACCAAACTGTGTGATGATACCGACTAAATTCCCTATATTTTTTTCCCTGTTAATAATGTTAAAAACATACTCCTCTTTTAAAGGTTCAAAATATAATCTATCACTAGTGTCATAATCTGTTGAGACTGTTTCAGGATTACAGTTTATCATAACAGTCTCAAAACCCACCGATTTTAAGGCAAAACTAGCTTGACAACAGCAGTAATCAAATTCTATTCCTTGTCCTATTCTATTAGGCCCTCCTCCTAATATTATAATCTTTTTTTTAGCTGAAGGGTCAGACTCACACTCTGAATTTGTTGAAAAATTTCTCTGATATGTTGAGTACATATATGGTGTAAAAGATTTAAATTCTGCTGCACAAGTATCAACTTTTTTGAATACTGGTAAAATTTTAAGTGCAGTTCTTTTTTTTCTTACAATATCTTCAGCTAAATTTGAAAGCTCAGAAAGTTTTTTATCTGAGAAACCCATTGATTTAATTTGATTAAAATCATTAAAATTTTTAGGTAATCCATTATTCTTGATCTTAATTTCATTATCTATTATTTCTTTAATTTGGTTTAAGAACCATGGATCGATTTTTGACAAATTATAGATTTTTTTTAAATTTATTTTTTTTCTTATTGCTTCAGCGACAAGCATAATTTTATTTGGAATATTCTCTTTAAGTTTCTTCTCAATTTGTTTTTTATTTAAATTAAATATCCTGTCTAAACCTGAAAAACCAGTTTCAAGAGATACCAATGCTTTTTGAAGCGACTCCTTAAAATTTCTTCCAATTGCCATTGCCTCCCCAACAGATTTCATTGACGTACCCAGAGCTTCAGGAGAAGTTGAAAATTTTTCAAAGGTAAATCTTGGAATTTTCGTCACAACATAATCTAAAGTCGGCTCAAATGATGCTGGAGTAACTTTAGTAATTTCATTTTTCAATTCATCTAATGTATAACCAACAGCAAGTTTTGCGGCAACTTTTGCAATAGGAAACCCAGTTGCTTTTGATGCAAGAGCAGACGATCTTGATACTCTGGGATTCATCTCGATAATGACCATTCGTCCATTTTTAGGATTAATTGCAAATTGAACATTTGATCCACCTGTTTCAACTCCAATTTTTCTTAAACATGCAATAGAGGCATTTCGCATTACTTGATATTCTTTATCAGTTAATGTGAGCGCAGGTGCAACTGTCACTGAGTCTCCAGTATGTATTCCCATTGGATCCACATTTTCTATTGAACAGATAATTATACAATTGTCTTTTTTATCTCTTACGACTTCCATTTCAAATTCTTTCCAGCCCTCTAAACATTCTTCTACAAGAACTTGGCTCACAGGAGACTCATGCAGACCGTTTTTGATTATTTTAAAGTAGTCCTTTTTACTCTTTGCTATTCCTCCTCCCAAACCTCCAAGTGTAAAAGCTGGTCTAATTATTGTAGGTAAACCTATTTTCTTTAAAACTTTTGATGCTTGTTTAATATTGTTTACGATTTCAGATTTAGGAAGATCTAAACCAATATCAATCATATTTTTCCTGAACCTTTTTCTATCCTCTGCATTTGCAATAGCTCTTGAATTTGCACCAATTAATTCAATTTTATATTTTTTTAAAATTCCTTTTTTCTCAGCCTCCATTGCAAGGTTAAGGGCTGTTTGACCACCCATAGTTGGAAGAATTGCGTTAGGTCTTTCTTTTTTTAAAATTTTTTCCAAAACCTCTAAAGTAATTGGCTCAATATAAGTTTTATCAGCAACATCTGGGTCTGTCATAATTGTTGCTGGATTAGAGTTAATTAAAATAACTTTATAACCCTCATCTTTTAGTGCTTTACAAGCCTGAGTACCAGAATAATCAAATTCACAAGCTTGACCAATAATAATTGGTCCAGCACCTACAACTAATATTTTCTTAAGATCTTTTCTTTTTGGCATTATTTCTCATGTTGTTAATAAATTCTTGAAATAAATAAACGCTATCTTGTGGTCCTGGGTTTGACTCAGGATGATATTGAACTGAGAACACAGGTTTATTCTTTAATCTTATTCCCTCAATACTGTTATCGAACAAAGACTTATGTGTAATCTTAATATTTTTTGGTAAATTTTCTCTAACAACTTCAAAGCCATGATTTTGACTAGTAATTTCTACATTATCATTAATTAAATTTTTAACAGGATGATTTGCTCCTCTGTGTCCTAATTTCATTTTCTTTGTTCTGCCCCCTAATGAAAGTGCAAGTATTTGATGACCTAGACAAATACCAAACAATGGCATTTTCTTTTCAATAAGATTTTGAATTATTTGAATAGCATATTTTCCTGTTGCTGCTGGATCTCCTGGTCCATTAGATAAAAAGACACCATTAGGTTTAAGAGCTAAAATTCTTTCTGCAGACGTTTTACAATGAACTACAGTAACTTTACAGTTAAAATCAGAAAAATATCTTAAAATATTTTTTTTAATTCCATAGTCTATTGCAACTACATGAAAGGAATTTCTATTATTTTTTCTATAACCGTGTTCTTTTTTCCAAGTTTTAAGTCCCTTCCAAATATAATCTTTTTGTGTAGTGACTTTTTCTGCAAGATCTAAATTTTTTAATCCACTCCATTTTATTGTAGAGTTAGTAAGTTTATTAATGTTAAATTTACCTTTTTTTGAGTAAGCAATGGTTCCTTTTGGAGCACCTTTATCTCTTATGAAATTCGTTAAACTTCTTGTATCAAGTCCAGTAATTCCAACTATCTTGTTTTTTTTTAACCAAGCATCTAAGTGTTGAAAGGATCTATAGTTTGATGGTGAGGTTATCTCAGAATTAAAAATTACTCCTTTTGTCCATACTTTATCAGCCTCAAAATCTTCTTTGTTGGTTCCCACATTTCCAATATGAGGAAAGGTGAAGTTGATTATTTGCCCTGCATATGAAGGGTCAGATATGATCTCTTGGTATCCTGTTAACGAAGTATTAAAGCAAACTTCCCCAGTTGCTTCTCCTTGATATCCAATACCAATTCCCTTAAATATCTTTTTATTTTCAAGAACTAAAATACCTGTATAATTTTGCGAATTTTTTAAGTTAGTTTTTTTAACTTTTTTGATCAATTACAACTCATAAGTTAAAGGTCTATACAATAATTGATTTATTATCGCAACAGAGATGTATTATAAAATTGTAAAAAAACAATTTTTCTTTTGAAGAATTTTATCTTTAAAGTAGATTAAAAATAATGTCATTAAAAGTAACGATAGAAACAGAATATAAAAATGCGCTTAAATCTAAGGATAAGAATAAAATATCAACTTATAGGTTAATTTTATCATCAATCAAAGATCTTGATATAATAAATCGATCTGGTCCTAACAAAAAAGAGACAGATGACGAGGACATAAAAAAATTATTAAAAAAAATGATGAAACAAAGAGCCGAATCAATCGATATTTATATGAAAAATAATAGATCCGATTTATTAGAAATTGAACAAAATGAATTTAATATTCTATCAAGCTTTCTCCCAAAACAACTTAATGAGGAAGAAACTAAAAAAATATGTGAGAAAATTATTTCTAAATTGGGTGCAAACTCCATTAAAGATATGGGAAAGGTAATGGGAGAATTAAAAAAACAATATGCTGATGAAATTGATTTTTCTAAAGCTGGGGCTTTATTAAAACAATTATTAAATAAATAATGAAATACCCTAAAGAATATTTAGATGAAATTAAGACACGTCTTAAAGTTTCAAGCGTTGTTTCAAAAGTAGTAACTTTAAAAAAAAGGGGAAAAGAATATGTAGGATTGTCTCCTTTCAAAAATGAAAAAACACCATCATTTACTGTGAATGATGAGAAAGAATTTTATCATTGTTTTGCTACATCAGAACATGGAAATATTTTCGATTTTGTAATGAAAACTCAAAATTTTAAATTTGGAGAGGCTGTTAAATATTTAGCTCAACTTGCAGGAATGCGACCTTATATGTTTTCAAAACAAGATGAGGAAAGAGAAAAAAAATGGAAAGAGTATCTATCAATTTATAGCCAGTATGTTGATTTTTATCATAACGAATTGTTAAAAAATGAGTCTTATGTTTATGCGAGGGATTATTTAAAAAATAGATCTTTAGGCAGGGAAGAAGTTAAGAAATTCAAAATTGGATACATAGAAAGAAACCCTAAATTCTATGACAAATTAAAAGATGAATTTAGTGAACAAGCTTTAGTTGACAGTGGTCTATTTTATTTAGATGAAAAAAAGAATGCATATGTTGAAAGGTTTAGAGGCCGATTAATATTTCCAATAAATAATATTTCTGGCCAACCAATTGCCTTAGGAGGAAGAATAATTGAAGATTTAGATTATCTTGCAAAATATATCAACTCCCCAGAGACAAATTTTTTCAAAAAAGGCTCAAATTTATACAATCTAGATCTTGCAAGAAAATTATCTAACAAATTAAGTAATATTTATTTAGTTGAAGGTTATATGGATGTTGTTGGCTTAAGTAAAAATGGAATTGAAAATGTTGTTGCAAATCTTGGAACATCTTTGACGGAAAAACAAATCTTAACCTTAAACCAGTTTTTTGATGACATAATAATTTGTTTTGATGGTGATGAAAGTGGGTATAAAGCTGCTTTACGAGCTGCTGAAAATTCTATCAAAGAATTGAGACCTGAAAAACAAATATCTTTTTTATTTTTACCCAGCAAAGAAGACCCAGATAGCTTTGTAAATAAAAATGGTAAAAATCACTTTTTAGATTTTACAAAAAAAAGCAAATTACCAATTCATCAATTTATTTTTAGTCACTATAAAAAAGAAACTGGAAACGATCCTTCCTCAATGGCAATATTTGAAAAAAAACTTAGATCTATAGCCAACACTATCAAGGATGAATTCATAAAAAAATATGTATTTGAGTATTTCTTTGAAAAAATTTCTGAGTTAACTCCTCACTCAAATATGAAAAAAAATAAGTTTTTTGTAAAAAAAACAAAATCATTGGAAACTACCAAAAAATTTTTCAAAGAGAGCCAATCATTAACGGGAGTAGAGCTTAAGGAATATTCATTAATCTACGTAATTATAAATAATTTGCCACTAATTCAAGCAAATATTAATTTGATTGAAAATGTTAAATTGTTCACCGAGATAAATAAAAAAATAATGAGCGCAATTATTTCAAAATTAAAATCTAAAGAAAAAATGACTATTGAGTCATTAGATTTAGATGAACAGCTAATAGATAAGATAAATAAATTCGCTCCAGTAAAACATATCCTAAAAAATAAGTCTGGGAAAGAACATCAAATAATAGAATTATTAGAGGATATTAAAAGAGACTTAGTCAACTACGATTTAGAGTTTAGAATACAAGAATTAGAATCAAAGTTTTCTAAAGATATGAGTGAAGCAACATTTAATGAGCTAAAAGAGCTAAAAAAAGAGAAAAATGTCAATTAATTTCCTTAAAATAAACAATGGATTTTTTTAGATTTGATATTATATAAGACTTCCAATTTTATAATGCTGTGGAAAGAATAATTACTAAATCATTTGCTAGACTAATGGGTCGTGGAACCCACAGAGGTTTTATTACCTACGAGGAGTTAAGCAAATCTCTCGGAAAAAGGAACCTTTCTGATGAAAATTTGGCTCAAGCTTTTATCCATATTTTAGACGAAAAAGTAACATTGGTAGAAAAAAAATCTGATTTTAAAGCTTTAAGGAAAAAAGAAAATTCTACAAAAGAAGAAGGCAAAACAATTGATAAAAGTGATGATCCTATCAGAATGTATTTGAGAGAGATGGGTGGAGTTGAGTTATTGTCACGAGAAGGTGAAATAGCTATTGCGAAAAGAATTGAAGCTGGAAAAGATGTGATGTTAATAGCATTATCTCAAAGTCCAATAACGGCTCAACAATTTTTCGAGTGGAACGACAAATTACAAAATGATGAAATTTTAGTTAGAGAAATAATTGATATTGATACTAACTATATGGAGGATGAGTCTACCGGGCAAAGCGCAAAACAAAAAAACTCAGGTGAAGACGAAAGTACAAGTGAGGATGTTGATGAAGATTTCAATCCAACTCTAGCAGCGATGGAAACAGAGATTAAGCCCAAAGTTCTTAAAACTGTAAACACTCTAACAAAAGAATATAATAAATTAATAAAATACCAAAAAGAAAAATTAGAATGTTTACTAAAATCCAAAATATTTTCTCAGTCAAAAGAAAAGACTTATGAAAAAATTGTAAATGATATATTAGAAAATATTAAAACTCTTCAACTTTCTCCTTCTGTTTTAGAGGATCTTGTGCAAAGACATTATTCAGAAAACAAAAAAATTATTTCTTTAGAGGGAAATTTATTGAGATTGGCAATGGATCAAAAAATCTCAAGAAATGAGTTTATCAAGTTTTATATAGGCAATGAAATAAATCCAAACTTAAAAAAATTTTTGGATACAAACCAAGAGTGGAAAAAATTTTTTACAAAAAATAAAGATGAATTTAAGAATATAAGAGAGAGATTGGTAGAAATAAGTCATAAGCTTGGTATTTCTGTAACAGATTATAAAAAACTTGTAAGCAGAATACAAAAAGGTGAAAAAGAGTCACGTATAGCAAAAAAAGAAATGGTAGAAGCAAATCTAAGGTTAGTCATTTCTATCGCAAAAAAATATACTAATAGAGGCTTACAATTTTTAGATTTAATACAAGAAGGAAATATAGGATTAATGAAAGCAGTTGATAAGTTCGAATATCGTCGAGGATATAAATTTTCGACTTATGCGACATGGTGGATAAGACAAGCAATAACAAGATCAATAGCAGATCAGGCAAGAACTATTCGAATTCCTGTGCACATGATTGAAACGATAAATAAAATTGTTAGAACACAAAGATTAATTTTAAGTGAATTCGGAAGAGAAGCTACACCAGAAGAATTAGCAAAAAAACTTAGAATGCCTCTTGATAAAGTAAGAAAAGTTTTGAAAATATCAAAAGAACCAGTTTCACTTGAAAAACCTGTAGGAGATGAAGAAGATAGTAGCTTGGGTGATTTTATCGAAGATACTAAAGCGTTAGCTCCTCTAGAGCAAGCGATTAAATCAAATCTTGGAGAAGCTACAACAAAAATTTTATCAACCCTTACACCTAGAGAGGAAAGAGTTTTGAGAATGAGATTTGGTGTTGGTATGAATACTGATCATACATTAGAGGAAGTAGGACTTCAGTTTTCTGTGACTAGAGAACGTATAAGACAAATAGAAGCTAAGGCTCTAAGAAAATTGAAACATCCAAGTAGATCAAAACAACTAAAAAGTTTTTTAGAGAGTTAATGCTTTTGAATGAATATAGTAATTAGGAAAAATTTTTTCTATTTATTATTTTTGTTTTTACCAATTTCAATAATTTTAGGGTCAACTGTTTCACTGATTAATGTAATATTTTTAAACTCATTTTTTCTAATATTTTTGATATTTCAAAAAAATTTTGAATTTATTAAACATACCTCAATAAAATTAATGTTGATCTTGTATCTATATTTAATTTTTAACTCATTAATTTCGCTAAATTATGAAGTTGGTTTATCGAGAAATATTGGATTTATAAGATTAATTATTCTTTTTGTATTTATAAACTATTTTTTTTTCTATCACAAAAATGAAAAAAATATTTTTGACGCTTGGAGTTTAATTTTATCAATTTTAATTATTGATGTTTTTATAGAGTATATTTTTGGTAAAAATTTATTTGGCTGGGGTGAACAATTGTATGGAGATAGAATAACAAGTTTTTTTAAAGATGAACCAATAGTTGGAGCTTATTTGGCTGGGTTTATTTTTTTAATATTTGGCCATCTTTTAGATAAATATAATAATAAAACATTTGCGTTTATATTTCTTTTATTTGCTTTTTTGGCTTTGATTTGCACTGGAGAAAGATCAAATACAATCAAAGTATTTATAGGAATTATAATTAGTCTCTTTTTTTTTGATTTTTTAAAAATCAAGGAAAAATTTATTATTATTATATTATTTTTTGCAACTTTTGGTGTAACCCTTAGTCAGTCTGAATATTTAAAAACACGATATATTGGTCAGCTTTATAATGTGCTTATTGATAAAAAAAATTATGAAAAGTTTAAAGATGACAATCAATATATAAGATTATACAAATCTGGATATTCTGTTTTTAAAAATCACCCTTTTTTTGGAGTAGGTAATAAAAATTATAGAGTTGAAACATGCAGAAATAAATTTGATCAACAAAAATTTAACTATGTATGTTTAACTCACCCTCATCAACTTTATTTTGAACTTTTATCTGAACATGGTTTATTTGGGTCTACGATAATATTGAGTATTTTTTTCTATTTAATGTTTAAAATATTTAAATCCATTCTACTATCTAGAAATTATGTCCAAATTGGAGCCTTTATTTTTGTTCTAATTAATTTTACACCAATATTACCTAGTGGCTCCTTTTTTAGTGATTTTAATATCACTTTGTTTTGGATAAATTTTTCTATAATGTTTGCTTGTAATAAAAAAACAAATATTTTTGCAAAAGACAAAGTTTAAATATATATTTAGACCATTTCATTTTGGGCCGTTAGCTCAATAGTAGAGTACTGCATTGACATTGCAGGGGTAGTTGGAGCGTAACCAACACGGCCCACCATATGATTTATTACTTAACTTGAAAGAATTTCAAATTTGATATACATACTTTTTACTTTGGGCCTGTAGCTCAGTTGGTTAGAGCAGTACACTCATAATGTATTGGTCCCAGGTTCGAGTCCTGGCGGGCCCACCACAAACTAAAGTTTTTTACTTTTTTGAAAAATTTCTTAAGCTTACAAATAGCACTTCTACATCTCCATCAGCACCTTGTATAATTGAATTAAATTCTTCTTTTTGGGTTCTTGCAAGACTTAAACCTTCTATGATTAAATCCCTAATTAAAGGTTTATCTGGATTTTTCGTATAAATTCTCCAATCAATTTTTATAGCTGGTCTTTTGTCAGTTGCTGCTAATGTGCTAGAAACTATAGTATAATTATCATTGATTTTTTCTTTAGAATTTACCTCTATTACTGGGTTAGAGTACTCTGCGAGTCTGCTTGAAAAACTGTTCAGAAAATAATCTTTAAAAACTTTTGAGTATTCTTTTTTTTTATCACTTGTTAAATTTTTTCTATGTTTTCCTAAAGAGTAAAATCCTATGCCTTTTATATCAACGGTATCCAAAGCTATTTGCTTCAATTCTTCAATTCTCTCCTCTTTTGTTTTATCGGCACTTAGTGTATCAGATGCCCTATTTACTGTAGATTGGACGAAAATATCTGGTTCTATTGAATGCACTGCATTTAAGGAGATCAAAAAGACGATGAAATTAAAAACAATTAATTTTTTAATCATTTTAAAAAAATTATTTGTCTTCAATTTCTTCCCAATCAGAGTCATTCATTGTATCAACAACTCCTTTTGAATTTAAAATTTTTTGTTTTCTGTCTTGTAGATATAAACTCTTAACAGAAGCATAAAAATCAATAGCATTTTCCTCTAAATTATCAAAAGACTCAATATTTTTGGCTCTAAAGTTTATGCCATCTGTACCTCGACTTACATAATAGTCTTTTTCATTAAAATATCTTGTGTCGTTTTTAACACTAACATTATACCATGGGTCTCCCCCAAGAATGTTCATCATTGAACCTGTGGTATCTCTAATAGTAGATGGACCTAAAACTGGTAAAACTAAGTAGCATCCTGGACCAACTCCAGCCGTTCCTAAAGATTGTCCATAGTCCTCTTTTACATATTCCGAAAACCCCATTTGTGTTGCGACATCAAAAATTCCTAAAATTCCTACTGTAGTATTGATTACAAATCTCCCGGTGTTTATACCAGCTTGTTTGAAATCTCCTTGAAGAATATTATTAGGTATGGTCACTAGATGAGATAAATTGTTTAAGCTATTTCCAACGCCTGTTCTCACTGGTGAGGGTAGAATTCGATACGCTTTGGCAACTGGTTCAAATAAAATGCCATCTAATGCCTGATTAAAAGCAAACGTTGCTCTATTAAACCCCTCAAAACAATCTTTAACATTCGATGGATCATTCTTTTTTAACAAGAGTTCACCATCTGAACCTGCGTATGTATTAACGGTTAACGCTAAAGTTGTAATTAAAATTATAGCTAACTTCTTTATCATTTTAGTCCTTATAATGTATAAATTATTAAAGTAAATTAACTATTTATCAGAAATGAGATCAAAATTAGCCTTAAATTTGACCACTAATTATTCAATAAACTTCAATTTACCTAAAAGATCAAAAAAAAAAATAATTTTTATAATAATTCATTACACAGGTATGAAAAATGAAGTAGAGGCAATTAGAAAGTTATGTGATTATAGATCAAATGTAAGCTCACATTATTTTATTAAAAATAATGGTGAAATCTTAAATTTAGTACCTGATTTATATGTGGCCTGGCATGCAGGTAAATCTAGTTGGAAGCAGTACAAGTTCTTAAATAAATTTTCGATTGGTATTGAAATTAGTAATCCTGGGCATGAACATGGTTATAGAGAATTTAATATTAGTCAAATTTCTTCGCTAATGAGAGTACTTAAATATTTACAAAAAAAATATGGTATAAAGAGTGAAAATATTTTAGGTCATTCAGATATTGCGCCAGATCGTAAAAAAGATCCTGGGGAAAAATTTCCCTGGAGTAAGCTAGCAGATAAAAATTTATGTAAGTGGCATAATTTATCTAGTACAAAAATGAAAAAAAAAAGAAACGTAAAAGTTAGTTTTTTTGAAAAAAAAATTTTTTTAAGAAACTTAGAAAAGATAGGTTATTCGAAGATTGGAAAAATTAAGAAAAATAGTTATGAGATTAATCTTGTAAAAGCTTTTCAAAGAAAATTTAGACAAAATTTAATAAATGGAAAAATTGATCAAGAATGTCTTCTAATAAGCAAAAATCTTGTTTAAATATAAAAATTCTACTTGAAATTTGAATATTAAATTATAAATTGTATTTGTCAGATGAACGACTTATCGCTTTAATTTTATTAAAGAGGAAAGTCCGGGCTCTACAAGGATACAGTGCCAGGTAATACCTGGCGGGGGAAACCCTAGGGATAGTGCCACAGAAAATATACCGCCATAACATGGCAAGGGTGAAAAGGTGTGGTAAGAGCACACCGGTTCTATTGGTAACAATGAACGCTGGAAAACCCCACTGGGAGCAAGACTAAATAGAGATGACATTGTTTTTTAAAAACTAAAAGCCATCCTTGGCTAGTCATCTGGGTTAGTTGCTTGAGCTTAAGAGTGATCTTAAGCCTAGACAAATGATAAGTTTAAATGACAGAACCCGGCTTATAGTTCATCTGGCACTTATCTTGATATTTATTAAAAAATTCATGTTTTGACTAAGTTTTAGAATAAATTTTTCAATATTCGTCATTAACGTAGGTATTGACTATTTTTCAAAAACCCATAATATCCCAAATATTCCCATAAAAGGGATTATAGAAATTTATGTTTTATGTTTTTATCGACGTACGAAAACAGATTGGACAAAAAAGGAAGGGTGTCAGTGCCTGCTAGTTTTAGATCTTACCTATCAAATTTGGGTTATAATGGAGTAATTTGTTATCCATCATTTAATAATCAATCAATAGAGGCATGGCCACAAGATAGAATAGAAAAAATTTCAAATTCAATTGACACACTAAACCCTTTTGAAGAAAAACGAGATTTTTTTGCAACTTCTATATTATCAGAAAGTATCAATTTACAATTTGATAGCGAAGGAAGAGTCACACTTACACCAAAATTATTAAAACACGCGAAAATTAAAAATAGAATGATATTTGTTGGTCAAGGAAAAACATTCCAAATTTGGGAACCAATAATATTTGAAAAATTTAAGGTCACTGCAAGAAAAAAATCAAATTTAAATCGAGCAAGTCTTAAATGGGGAGAATAAATTAAACAATTAGGGGGGATAAAAATGACGATTAACTTTAAAACACCAGAAATAAGAGAATTACAGCCACGTCTTCTAGTTATGGGAGTGGGTGGCGCTGGAGGTAATGCCATAAATGAAATGATAGATAATGGAATGCAGGGTGTTGAATTTATTGCAGTAAATACTGATGCACAAGATTTAAAACACAGTAAAGCTAAGTCAAAAGTACAAATTGGACTGAATTTAACTAAAGGTTTAGGAGCAGGTGCTAAAATTGATATTGGTCAAGCTGCTGCAGATGAGTCTTTAAATGAAATTATAAATATTTTACAGGGTGCAAATATGGTTTTTATCGCTGCCGGAATGGGTGGTGGCACTGGTACTGGTGCAGCTCATGTTATAGCAAGAGCAGCTAAAGAGTTAAATATATTAACTGTTGGTGTTGTAACGCTTCCTTTTTTATATGAAGGCCCATCTAGAATGAGAAGAGCTCAGATTGGCCTTGAAGAACTAAGAAAACATGTTGATACGATTATAGTAATCCCAAATCAAAATCTATTTAAAATTGCAAATGAACAAACTACTTTTGAGGAATCTTTCAATTTATCAAATAATGTTCTAATGCATGGAGTTCAAAGTGTTACAGATCTGATGGTAAGACCAGGAATAATTAATCTTGATTTTGCTGATGTTGAAACTGTAATGGCATCTATGGGTAAAGCGATGATGGGAACAGGAGAGGCAGAAGGTGATGGTAGAGCAATGCAAGCTACAGAGATGGCTATAAGTAATCCATTAATTGATGATTATACTTTAAAAGGTGCTAAAGGCTTATTAGTTAATATTACTGGTGGCAAAGATCTTAAATTATTTGAAGTCGATGAAGTAGTTAACAAAATAAGATCAGAAGTTGAAGCTGATGCAGAGGTAATTATTGGAGCAATAACTGATCCTACATTAGAGGGTAAGATAAGAGTTTCAATCGTAGCTACTTCACTAGATGGACAACAACCTGAAACAAAATCTGTAATTAATATGGTACATCGTATTCAAAATAGAAATCCAGGTTACTCTGATTTTTCTAATTTAGGCACAACTACCTCTTTTAATTTTTCAAGTAATAATCAAACACCTGTATCTCATGGTGCTAATGCTCTTAAACTTGAAAATGAAGTTACCACTGAAAACTTTAATGAGTCAAATGAGTCAATTGATGATTTAAATAATCAATATAATGAAGAGTTATTAAAAAATCAGGAAGCTAAAAGCATAATTGAAAATGTTTCAAATGAAGGTGAGATATCTTTTTCTCAAGAAGCTTTAGAAACATCTGAAATGGATCATAATTCAACAAATGATCTGAGAGAATTTGGAGTTGAAGCTGAGGGACCTGATCTTTTTAGTTCAGAAGATAAAGATGCATCGACAGGAAATTTGCTAGGGTCTAGAGAAGAAGATCAAGATGACGATCTTGAAATACCAGCATTTTTAAGAAGACAAAAAAATTAATGGTCTTCAAAAAAATAAATGAATGCCATCATGGTAGCGGATACTGTAAAACATTATCCGGTGCTGCTTAATGAATTAATAAGCATTATTACCCCTCAACATGGTGGCACATTTATTGACTGTACATTTGGTCAAGGAGGATATACCAAAAAAATATTAAGTTTTGAAAATACTAAAGTAATTGCAATTGATAGAGATTTTAAAACTAAAAAAATCGCTGATAAAATTATAAAGAATTATCAAGGCAGATTTTTATTTAAGAATAAAAGATTTAGTCAATTAAATGACTTTAAAATTAAAAATGAAAATATTAGAGGTATAGTTTTTGATTTAGGTTTTTCGTATAATCAAATAAAAGATACTGAAAAAGGTTTATCATTTAATTCAGCTGGCGATCTAAACATGCAAATGGGTTTAAATAATTTTTCAGCTAAAGATGTAATAAACAAACTAGACGCTAAAGAATTAGAAAAGATTTTTAAATTTTTTGGTGAAGAAAAAGAGGCGAAAAAAATTGCGCTAAAGATAATTCAAAAAAGAAAAATTAAAAAAATTGATACAAAGGGACTAGTTGAGCTTATTGAAAAAACGAAGAGAAAAAAAAACTTTAAAACTCATAGTGCTACAAAAGTTTTTCAAGCATTAAGAATATTTGTTAACAAAGAAATAAGTGAACTAATTAATGGATTAGTAGCTGCTACAAAGATATTAGAAAAAGATGGAGTATTAGCAGTAGTAACTTTTCATTCTATAGAGGATAAAATTGTCAAATATTTCTTCAAGAGCTTATCAGAAAATAAAAGTGTTTCTCGATATTTTCCTAAAATAGATCAACCAGAGCCATTATTAAAATTAATTGAAAAAAAGCCAAAAACTCCAACCAAAAAAGAGTTAGAAGAAAATCCACCTTCAAGATCAGCTAAGCTAAGGTACGCAATCAAAAAAAGTGATTTTTATAACTTTAAAACAGATATTTTTGAAAAATTTAACAATTTAATTGAAATAGAAAATTTAGATTACAAATTATGAAAAAGTTTTTTGCAATTTTCTTGATAGTATTTCTGATCTTATTCACTGCTTTAATCAAAAATTCATCAAAAAGGATAGATGATGAAATCTTTATTGTTAAGGAAAATATTAGATTTTTAAAAAAAGAAATTGATGATTTAAAATTAGAATACAATTATTTAAGTTCTGGTGAAAAGTTAATGATTCTTAAAGCTAGATTTTTTGAAGAAGACTTAAGCGCAAAAAAAAAAAATGAAATTAAAATCTTACAAAATAATGATTAGAATAAAGCTGCACTTAAATAGATTTAGGGATGAATAAAAAAAAAAAATTTGAAATAGAAGACACTGAATTCAGATTTGAGTATCAAAAAAATAATTCAAATTTGAAAATTGATTTTAACAGAGTCTCATTTATTTTTTTTATTTTTTTTGTAATCTCACTAATTTTTTCTATCCATTTAACACATTTAGGATCAAGAAATAATGAATCAATAAAAATCTTAGATAATAGCTCTTCATCAAATAAGTTATTTAGAGCTGATATAATTGATAGAGATGGAAAATATATTGTCAAAACTGTTAGTTCTATAAATGTTGGAATTAATCCTTCCCAGGTAATTGATAAAAAAAAATTATTAATAAATTTGAGATTTATTTTCCCAGAAAAAAATTTTACTAAAATTGAAAAAAAATTAAATAATGGAAAATTTTTCTGGTTAGAAAAAAAAATATCTAATGAGAAATATGAAAAAATAATGAGGCTTGGAGACAAGGCAATAGTATCTAATGAGAGCTTACTTAGACTTTATCCACAAAAAAACTTATTCAGTCATATAATTGGTCAAATCGATGAGGATAATAATGGAATTTCAGGATTAGAAAAAGCTTTAGATGAAAAACTAAAAAAAAGAATTAACTCAATTGAGCTAACTGTTGACTCAGATATACAGTTCTTAATTAGAGAAGAATTAAAAAAATTTAATCAAATTTTCCAAGTTTTGGGTAGTGCGGCGATATTAATGAATGTAAACAATGGTGAGATTATCTCATTAGTTTCCTTACCTGATTTTGATCCAAACCAAAGAAAAAAAATTACAGATAAAAATTTTATAAATAGAGTAACCAAAGGTATTTATGAATTTGGATCAGTATTTAAAACTTTTACTTTAGCTGCAGCTTTTGATGATAAAATCATTGAGCCTGAAACCAAATTTGAGGATTTGCCAAAGAACTTAACATGTGCAGGATTTCCAATCAGAGAATATGATAATAATATTCCCTCAACTTTAACAGCTGAGCAAATTTTAATTCGATCAGGAAATATAGGCTCTGTAAAAATTGGTCAAATGGTTGGTGAGGAAAAATTCAAATTGTTTTTGTCAAAAATTGACGTTCTTCAAAAAATTGATTTTGATATAGAGGAAATAGGAAAACCAATAAAATTTAATTGGGGGAAATGTCCTCTCGCTACTGCATCATTTGGACATGGCATCACAACTACGTTACTACAATTAGCAAAGGCTTACTCAGTAATAGCTAATGGTGGATACAATATTCAGCCTAAATTAGTTAAAGAAACAAAAGAATTTAAAAAAGAAAAGATATTAAATGATCATGTATCACAAAAAATTTTACCTATCTTAAGAAAAATTGTAGCAACAAAAGAAGGTACGGCATCTTTAGCAAATGTTACAGGTTATGAAATTGGAGGTAAAACAGGAACTGCTCAAAAAAGTGTCGGTGGTGTGTATACAAAAAAAAAGATTAATTCATTTATTTCAGTCTTTCCAACATCAAAGCCTAAATTTGTTTTAGCAGTAATGCTGGATGAACCTAAAATGAATGAAGAATATATTTATAATTACAGAGACGGTTCTAAAATTAAATACAAAGGCACTCCTTATAACACTTCAGGTTGGACTACAGTAGAAGTTACAGGACAAATCATTGAAAAAATTGGGCCTATTTTAGCCACAAAATATAGTGAAAAATAATTTATGCTTCTTAAAGATTATATTCCATATGTTCCTAAACGATTTTACCATATAAATTTTTCTGGTATTGCTTTTGACAGCCTAAAGGTAAAAAAAAATAATATTTTTTTTGCAATAAAAGGAAAAAAATTTGATGGAAATAATTTTATATCACACGCTATAAAAAAAGGAGCCAAAGTAATTATATCTGCAAAAAAAAATCAGAAAAAAAATTCTGATGTAATTTTTTTGTATTCTTCAAAACCAAGAAAATTATTAGCAGAGGTATCTTATAAAATTTATCATAAAAGGATCAAAAAATTGGTAGCTGTGACTGGAACTAATGGAAAATCATCAATATCTGATTTTTACTTTCAAATTTTAAAATTAAATTCAAAAAGGGTTGCATCAATTGGAACCCTTGGCCTTAAATATAAATCTAAAATAAAAAACCTTAAAAATACCACATCAGACCCCATTCAAATTGGTTTAATGCTTGAGGATTTGAGAAGAAAAAAAATTGAATTTGCAATTATGGAGGCATCTAGTCATGGCTTAGATCAAAATAGATTAGATGGTTTAAAGTTCGATATAGGTATATTTTCAAATCTATCTCATGATCACTTAGACTATCATAAAAATATGAAAAATTATCTAAACTCAAAATTATATTTATTTAAGCATTTAATCAAAAAAAAAGGACATATAATAACTGATGGAAATATACCCGAAGTAAAAAAAATTAAAAAAATATCAATTAAAAAAGATATCAATTTAAGTCTTATTCATAATGAATTTAATGGGATTCAATTGATTTCACATAAATTTGAAAAAGAAAAACAAATTTTAGAAATCAAACTTAAAAAGATTAAGTATAAAATTCGCTTAAACTTAATAGGAAAAATACAAGTAAAGAATATACTAATGGCGATTATGGCTGCTTACAAAAGCGGCATTAAATTTAAAAAAATTTTAAAGATACTCCCAAGAATTTCACCTGTGGAAGGAAGACTAGAAAAAATTGGAAAAATACGTAATAACAGTAAAGTAATTTTGGATTATGCACATACACCTGCAGCACTTAAATTAGCTTTATTAAATCTTAAAGAGCAATTTCCATTTAGTAGAATAAATCTAATATTTGGATGCGGAGGTGAAAGAGATTTAAAGAAAAGATCTTTGATGGGAAAAATTGCAGAAAAATACTCCAATGAAATTTACTTAACAGATGATAATCCAAGGAATGAAGAACCTTTAAAAATAAGAAATGAAATAAAAAAAGGGATTAGAAATAAAAAAATTTATGAAATACCTAATAGAAAAAAAGCAATTCAAGAAGCTGTAAAAAATCTTAAGACCGGAGATATTTTGCTGGTAGCAGGCAAAGGACATGAAAAGACTCAAGATTTTGGAAAAAAAATAACTTTTTTTTCTGATCAAAAAGTAATTCTTGATTCAATTAGATTGAAGAATAAATTTTTATCTAAAAATATAAAACTTAATATAATTCAAGAACAATCAAAAGTAAGTTTATCAAATAAAATACCCATTAAAGATATTTCCATTAACTCTAAATCAATCAAAAAAAATGATATTTTTTTTGCCATAAAAGGTAAAAATGTAGATGGAAACAACTATGTGTCGGAAGCTATTAAAAAAAAATCAAGTTTTGTTGTTGTAAATCGATTTAATAAAAATCATTCACTTTTTAAACAAATTAAAGTCAAAAATACCCTTAGATTTTTATCTAGATGCTCATCAATATTAAGAGAAAACATTGATGCAAAGATAATATCAATTACTGGTAGCTGTGGAAAGACCACTTTAAAAGAAATGGTTGGTTTTGTTTTAAAAAAAATTTCAAGAACATCATTTTCACCAAAGTCTTTTAATAATAAGTATGGTGTGCCATTAAGCTTGTTTAATATGAACCAGAGTGATGATTTTGGTGTCTTTGAGATTGGAATGGATAAAAAAGGAGAAATTGATAATTTGTCAAAAATAATTAGGCCTGATTTAGGAGTTATAACAAACATAAGTTACGCACACTCAAAAAATTTCAAAAATGTTAAACAGATTGCAGATGCCAAAGCAGAGATAATGAACAATATTAAAAAAAATGGAATAATTGTCTTAAATGGGGACGATCATTTTTATCATTATCTAAAAGGTTTAGCATTTAAGAAAAAATTAAAAGTTATATCTTTTGCAATCAAAAATAAGTCTTCAGAAATTAATTTATTAAGTGTAAAAAAAATGAAAAATAAGTATCAATTATTCTTAAATGTAAACAATAATAAATTTTCTTTCTACACTAAAAATAATAATAAAAATAATTTGTATAATGTATTAGCTGCTATAGCTTCCATATGTACATTAGTTAATATCAAAAAGTTAAAGAAAGACGTTTTTTTAAACATTAGTACACCAAAAGGGAGAGGTGATATATTTGATGTTAATTTTGAAAATAAAAAAATTTTCTTTGTAGATGAATCTTATAATTCAAATCCACTTTCACTTAAAAGTTCAATTGAAAATTTTGAAAAAATAGTATCAAAAAAATCAAAAAAATATATGTTTTTGGGTGATATGCTTGAGTTAGGCAAGCACTCTATTAAGCAACATAAATTAATCAGTAAAATAATTAATAAAACAAATATTAATAAGGTTTATGTAATTGGAAAACATATTAAAGAGACATATAAAGGTTTAGATCCAAACAAAAAAGCAAAAATATTAAATAACAAACTAGAAATGCTTAAAATAATTAAAGATGATTTTAAAACTGGTGATTATCTAATGGTAAAAGGATCAAATTCAACTGGTTTAAATGAATTTATTATTAGTTTAAAACAAAGAAGGCAAAATGTTATATGAATTATTGCTCAACTATGTTGAGACCTTCTCATTTTTAAATGTTTTTAAGTATATTACCTTTAGAACTGGATTAGCCTTTTTTACGTCACTTTTAATAGCACTCTTAATTGGTGGTCCTTTTATAAAGTTATTTTCAAATAAGAAAATTTTTAATCCAATTAGAGACGATGGTCCATCAGACCATATTATCAAAAAGATAGGAACTCCAACAATGGGTGGAGTCGTAATCCTATTTGGTCTAATAGCTTCCGTTTTACTTTGGGCAGATTTAAAAAATGTTTATATTCTATTTTGTCTATATATCGTTGTGTCATTTGGAATTCTTGGTGCGTATGACGATTATAAAAAAATTAAAAATATTAGTTCCGCGGGAATTTCATCAAAGTTTAAAATAATAATGCAAATTATTTTAGCTTTGATAGGTTTAGTAGTATTAACGTATTTTGTAGAATATGAGGAATTCAAAAACTTATATTTTCCATTTTTTAAAAATTTGATTATTAATCTTGGTTGGTTTTTTATACCATTTTCGATTTTTGTAATTGTAGGTTCTTCTAATGCAGTAAATTTAACCGACGGTTTAGATGGGTTAGCAACAGTGCCAGTTATTTTAGTTGCAGGATGTTTTGCTTTTATTAGTTATATAACTGGTAATATTTTTTTTTCCGAATATCTTCAAATATTATATATCGAAGGTACGGGTGAAATATCTATTTTTTGTGCCTCTATAATAGGTGCGTGTCTAGGTTTTTTGTGGTTTAACGCCCCCCCAGCAAAAATTTTCATGGGAGATACAGGATCGCTTTCTTTAGGAGGTTCGTTGGGAGCGATGGGCATTATAACTAAACATGAAATAGTATTAGCAATAACTGGAGGTTTATTTGTCCTCGAAGCACTATCTGTATTAGTTCAAGTAATTTCATTCAAATTAACTGGAAGAAGAATATTTAAAATGGCTCCAATACATCATCATTTTGAAAAGAAAGGCTGGCCAGAGTCAACAGTAGTAATTAGGTTTTGGATTATTTCAATAATATTAGCTGTAATTGGTTTGGCTACATTGAAATTAAGGTGATGAATTTAAAATTGAATTTTTTTTCTAAAAAGAAGATTTTAATTTATGGATTAGGAAAAAGTGGTATATCAGCTTTTCAATTTTTAAAAAAAAAAAACGAAGTATCACTATTTGATGATTTTGAAGTAAAAATAAATAAGTCAAATATAAAAAAAAAAATAATTGATTATAAAAAACTTTCAAATTCAAATTTTGATTTTATTATCTTAAGTCCTGGTATTGATATTAAAAAGTGTAGACTTTCAAAATTTTTAAAAAAAAATTATAAAAAAATTTATTCAGACTTAGATGTGTTTTATACTCATTATAATAATGTTTGTATTACAATAACAGGAACGAATGGCAAATCTACGACTTGTCAGCTTTTATATGAGGTTTTGCGTGATCAAAATTTTGATGTAAGATTAGTTGGAAATATTGGAAATCCAATTTTATCATCAAAGAACATTAAAAAAAGAACGATCTTAATCATTGAGGCGTCATCTTATCAGTTAGAATATAGTAAAATTTTCAAATCAAAATACGCAGCAATATTAAATTTATCACCTGATCATATTGAAAGGCATGGGTCTTTAAATAAGTACATAAAATCTAAATTTAAATTATTGAAAAACCAAACTTATGGAAATTTAGCTTTTTTAAACAAAGATGACTTTTTAATTTCAAGAGAACTTAGAAACAATAAGTTCCTTAGTAAAATAATTAAAGTTGATACTAAAAAAAATATTATTTTTCAAAACAAAATAAGTAATAAATATTTTTCAACTGAGACAAATAAAGAAAATTTACTTTTTGTTCTTGAAATTTTAAAAAAACTTAAAATAAAAAAAAATTTATTATTAAAGACAATTCAAAAGTTTAAAGGATTAAAATTTCGCCAACAAATAATATTTGAAAAAAAAAATTTATCAATTATTAACGACTCTAAATCTACAAGCTTTTCGTCGTCAATAAGTCTTCTTAAAAAATATAGAAATATTCATTGGATATTAGGTGGAATTCATAAAAAAAAAGACAAATTAATTTTATCAAAAAAATATTATAATAAGATCAATGCATATATATATGGAAGTAACAGAGTTTTTTTTACCAAAAATCTCAAAGGTAAAATAAAATATCAAGTTTTTGAAAATCTTAAAGACGCTATAAAGAAAGTTTGGAAAATAACAAAAAAAAATAGATCAATCAATCAAACTATTCTTTTTAGTCCTAGCGCTGCATCATTTGATACGTTTAAAAATTTTGAAGACAGAGGGCATTATTTTAACAAATTAATTAAAAAACATTTACATGGAAAATAAAAAAAAAATTTTTGATCTATATTATAAATGGTGGAAGAACATCGACAAATTTCTTCTTTTTTTAATAATGTTTTTATTTATTATTGGTCTATTCTTCTCATTAGTTTCAACATCTTTATTAGTCTCCGATAAACTTGAAACAAATGATTATACGTTTTTTTTCAAGCATCTGACTTTCGTCATTCTCGGATTTATTATCATTTTTATTTTATCATCCATTAATGAGGAAAAACTCATAAAAATCTCACCAATAATTTTTATATTATCATTATTTTCTCTTATTTTAGTTCCTATTATAGGTGTGGAAGTTAATAGTGCGCAACGTTGGATAGATTTTAACATGTTGCCAAGATTTCAACCAATAGAATTAGTTAAACCTTTTTTGATAATCCTAATAAGCCTAATTTTAAGTGATGAGAAATATAATAATATCTATTTAAGGTTCTTATTTTCTTTTTTATTAACTTTATTAATAGCTTTATTACTAGCTGCCCAACCAGACATAGGACAAACATTAATAATTTTTTTTACTTGGTCTGTACTAATTTTTATTTCAGGAATAAATATTATTTTTTTAATAACTTCCTCACTAATTATTTCTATGATGCTTTATTTATCTATAAATTTTATTCCAAAGTTTGTATACATAAAAAAAAGAATTTTGTCTTTCTTTAATACAGAAACAGGTACACATAATGCTCAATCTGAAAAAGCAATTGACTCAATTACTAGCGGAGGATTTTTTGGAAAAGGAATAGGGGAAGGAACTCTAAAGAATAGAGTGCCAGAGGCTCACACAGATTATATTATATCAGTCATCTCTGAAGAATTCGGTGTAATCGCTATAATTTTGATTTTATTATTATTCCTAATATTTATCTATTCAGTTTTTAAAAAAGTTTATTTGGAGCAAGATGAGAGGACAAAATTAATTTTAGTTGGTTGCATAAGTCTTATTTTAGTGCAAGCAATGATACACATAGGAGTTAATATAAGATTATTTCCTACTACTGGAATGACACTTCCATTCATCAGTTATGGGGGTTCGTCAATAATCAGTATCTCAATTTTATCAGGCATAATCTTAAATTTAACTAGAAGAAAAATTGATTAAAATGAAAAAAAATTTTTTGATTACTACAGGTGGATCAGGAGGTCATGTAATACCAGCATCAATTTTCTATGATCATTTAATTAAAATCTCAAATTTGACTATCTCAATAGATAGCAGAGGTTTAGAGTATTTAGATAAAAATAAATATAATTTCAAAATAATCGATACTCCAAAATTAAATAATTTTTATTTCTTACCAATAAATTTAGTAAAGATTTTGTTTCTTATTTTCAAATCCTTTTACCTGTTAAAAAAAGAAAAAATAGAAAAAGTTTTTTCAACTGGGGGTTATATGTCCTTACCATTAATTTTGGCTGCTAAATTATTAAAATTAGAGATTTATCTAATAGAGCCTAATCAAACAATTGGCAGAGCTAATAAATATTTTTTGAGCTCATGTAAAAAAATTTTTTGTTACACAAAAAAAATCAATAAGTTTCCTGATAAATTTAAGAATAAAATAATTCAAATCGACCCTCTAGTAAAAGAAAATATTTATGAAATAAAAAAATTGCGTAAGGAAAATGATAAATTTACCATTTTGATAATTGGTGGGAGTCAAGGTGCAAATATTTTTGATAAAAACTTAAAAAATATTTTAGTCAATATTTCTAAAAAACATTCGATTAGGGTAATGCATCAAACTAGAGAAGATAATATTTCTAATTTACAAAATTTTTATTTATCAAATAATTTAGAAAATAGAGTCTTTAGCTTTGATAGAAATTTATCAACTATTATGTTGCAAACAGATTTATGTATAACTAGGGCCGGAGCTTCAAGTTTGGCAGAGTTATCAGCTCTTTGCATTCCTTTTATTGCAGTACCCTTGCCAACAGCAAGAGATGATCACCAATTAGCTAATGCAAATTTTTACAAAGATAAAAACTGTTGTTGGATAATAGAACAAAGTGTTTTTGAACAAAAAATTGAGGATTTTTTAAAAGATATAATAGAAGATCAGAGTAATTACTTAAAAAAAAAAGAAAGTTTAGAAAAATTAAATTATGATAATTCATGGATAAATGTTAACCAAAAAATATTATTAAGTATTGATGAAAATTAAATTAGCAAAAACTGAGCTTATTCATTTTGTTGGTATCGGAGGTATAGGGATGAGCGGGTTATCTCTGATAATGAAAGGCAAAGGATTTAGAGTTCAAGGCAGTGATTTATTTTTTAATAAAAATATAGAAAGATTAAAACAGGAAAAAATAAAAATTTTTATTGGCCAAAAAAGACAAAATTTAAAAAATGTAACGATTGTTGTAGTTTCTTCAGCTATAAAAAAAAATAATCCTGAAATGGTTGAGGCAAAACGAAAAAAATTGCCAATAATTACAAGAGGTGAAATGCTAGCGCATATTGTTTCTTTAACAAAAAATATAGTCATAGTAGGTTCTCATGGAAAAACTACAACTACTTCTCTAGTGTCTTCAATTTTTCAAAGATCAAAATTAGATCCTACAATTATCAATGGTGGTGTAATAAATTCAATCAAAAGCACTGCCAAATTAGGTAAGAGTGATTGGTCCATTTTAGAGGCAGATGAGTCTGATGGTAGTTTTGTTCACATACCTCCAACATATTCAATAATAACTAACGTAGATAGAGAACATATGGATTTTTATAAATCTATGAAAGACTTAAAATATTATTTCAAAAAGTTTATTGAAAAAGTTCCCTCATTTGGAAAATCCTTTATTTGTTTAGATGACAAAATTAATAAAGAATTAATCAAAGAATTAAAAAATCAAAATCTCTATACTTTTGGAACAAACGTTAATTCAAACTTTTTAATAAAGAATATTAAACAAAGTAAACAATATACTAAGTTTGATTTGCATATAAATGTTCCGAATAAAAAAAAAAATCAAATAAAAAATATTCAAATCCCTCTGCTTGGAATTCATAATGTGAGAAACTCGGTGGCAGCTGCAGCAGTCGCTTTAACTGTTGGAATTCCAACATCAGATATCAAAAATGGGTTATTAAATTTTAAAGGTGTCCAAAGAAGATTTAATAAAATTTTTACACATAATAATATTGATTTTTATGATGACTATGCTCATCATCCTACAGAAATTAAAGTTGTATTGGAGGGTGTAAATAAAGTGTACAAGGGTCATGATAAAGTTTGTGTATTTCAGCCACATAGAATTTCGAGGCTAAAAGATTTAAAAAGAGATTTTTCTCTTGCTTTTCAAGATGCTGACACTGTTATTTTGTGTCCCATATATACTGCAGGAGAAAAAATTAAATTAGGATTCAATTATTTAA
The DNA here is from genome assembly GCA_902538915.1 of uncultured Pelagibacteraceae bacterium. GTDB lineage: Bacteria > Pseudomonadota > Alphaproteobacteria > Pelagibacterales > Pelagibacteraceae > Pelagibacter. Next base: position 536,806 of record CACBGZ010000001.1, read on the forward strand.
ATTTTGCTAAAGAAATAATTAAAAAATCTAATGTAGAATTATTTTTGGTAAAGAATAATATGCAATTGGCCAAATTTCTTAAAAAAAACATGTATGGAAAAAAAATTGTGATTGGAATGGGAGCAGGATCTATTTCTAACTGGATGAAAAAACTTCCTCAATTAATGTAATGGAAATCGAAAAATTAGAAAAAATACTCAGTGAATTTGGAGATAATGTAAAGTTTAATTATGATCTGAAGAAAAAAAATTGGTTTAATATTGGAGGAAAATCAAAAGTTTACTTTAAAGCTGATAATTTAAAAGAATTAGTAAATTTCTTAAAAAAATTAAATAATGAAGAAAAAATATTTATTCTTGGTGCTGGGTCTAATACTTTAATAACAGACAAAATTTTCGATGGTGTGGTAATAAAACTTAGCAAAAATTTTAATAATATTACTTTGCTTCGAGATGAAATAATCATAGCTGGAAGCGCTGTTTTAGATAAATCATTATCAGAGTTTGCAATGAAAAACGATTTGAGTGGTTTTGAGTTTTTGTCCTGTATACCTGGAACTATTGGGGGCGGAATAAGAATGAATGCTGGTTGTTTTAAAAATGAATTTAAAGATATTTTATTATCAGTTCAAGCTATGGATAAAAAAGGAAATTTAAAAACTTTAACCTCAAAAAATATCAATTTTGAATACAGAAAAAGTAATATACCCGAAGACTTAATTTTTTTAAGTGCTTCATTTAAAGGTTTAAAAAGCGATAAAGAAAAAATAAAGAATAAAATAAATAGTTTCAAAATAAAAAAAGAGAAAAATCAACCGACTAAAATCAAAACAAGTGGTAGTACATTTAAAAATCCAATATTTCAAACAGATAAGAAAGTTTGGGAGCTTATAAAAGAGTCTGTACCTCTAGACAAAAGCTTTGGTGATGCTTGTATTTCTGAAAAGCATTGTAATTTTTTTGTTAATAAAGGTAATGCGAAATTTGAGGATATGAAAAATCTCATAGACTTTGTTGCTGAAAATGTTTTGGAAAAGACTGGAATTAGTTTAGAAAAAGAAATAAAAATTTTGGAATAATTTGACAAAAAAGATATTAATAATTTCAGGTGGCATATCTAAAGAGAGAATAATAAGTCTTGATACTGGAAAACAAGTAGCCAAGGAGCTCAAAAAAAATAATTATATTGTTAAAATTGTTGAGCCTAATTTTCAGATATACAAAGTTATCAAATCTTTTAAACCCAATATTATTTTTAATGCTTTACATGGACAATTTGGTGAGGATGGTTATATACAGACAATTTTAGAGACCACAAAAATTCCTTACACCCACTCTGGTGTAATTTCATCTGCAATAGCTATGGATAAAGAATTATCAAAAAAAATTTTTATAAAAAATAATATTTTAACACCTAAATATATTATGTACTATTTTAATAAGTCCAAAACTAATTTGATCAAATTAATTCATAAGAAACTTAAGTTTCCTGTGGTGATCAAGCCAATTAATGAGGGATCTAGTGTAAATGTTTTTATCTGTAACAAATCAAATATTTTTTCAAAAATAAAACTTTTAAAAAATTATAAAAAAATAATTATTGAGGAATTTATACCTGGAAGGGAAATTCAAGTTGCGATTATGGGTAAAAAAAAATTAGGAGCGATAGAACTAAAACCAAAAAGAAAATTTTATGATTACGATGCTAAATATAAAAAAAGCGCCAAAACAAAACATATAATACCTATAAACATAAAAAATATTTATTTAAAAAAAGTTTTAAACATTTCTTTGAAGGCACACAAATTAATTGGTTGTAGAGGTATAACAAGATCGGATTTTAAGTTTTTTAAAAATAAGTTTTACCTTTTAGAAATTAATACCCAACCAGGGATGACCAAACTGTCTTTAGTACCAGAAATTGCAGCGCATAACGGTATAAGTTTTTATGATTTAATAAAGTGGATGTTGAGAGATGCTTCTATCGAAAGATAAAAAAGTTCTAATTTACCTATTTTTACTTATTTTATTAGGATCAGTAAATAATAAACATTTTATTGATAGTAAATTTTTTATAATTAAAAATTTAAAATTAGTTGGTCTGAGTGGATTAGAAAAACTAGATATACTATTACAATTAGAGCAAATCAAAAATAAAAATATTTTTTATTTACCTAAAAAACAAATAATTGCAGTTTTAAACACAAATAACTTAATCGACTCTTTTAAGGTTAATAAGAAATATCCTTCAGATATAAATATTGTAATTAAAAAAACACTTTTTTTAGCAACTATTAAAATTCATAATGAAAATTTTTTAATTGGATCAAATAAAAAATTAATTAAATCTAACCTAGATTACCCAAATTTACCTTTAGTTTTAGGAAACCCATCTTTAGAAGATTTTTTTTTAATTAATGAGAATATTTCAAAATCATCAATTAAATTTAACGAAATTAAAAAATTATATTTTTTTCCATCGAAAAGATGGGACTTAGAGCTAAATAGTGGTATTTTGATAAAATTACCAATTAGTAGCTCTATTAATTCATTAAATGATTTTTCCAAAATTAAAAATCTACCACATTTTAAGAATGTGAAAATTTTTGATATGAGGGTGAATAAGCAAATAATTGTTAATGAACTCTAGTTTACACTTAAAGACCTTTTTTTGTATAGGAGTGGACAAACTTTCTTTATGTGTTTTTGATGGAATTAAAGATAAAATTTTTGAAAAAAAAATTTCAATAAATAAAAATATTGAAAAAAAGGAATTGGATGAATTATATGAGGAGTTTTTAGGAGCGAATATTTTAAAAGTTGAAAAAAAAATTCATAAATTTGTAAATGAAATTAACTTAATTATTGATGACTCAAATTTTTTACTTATTCAAGCCTCAATAAAAAAAGATGGAAGAGGAGATAAGATAAGTAAAACAGATCTCAATCATATTCTTTTCGATTTGAAACAACAGATTAAAGGAAATAACCCTGATAAGACAATAACATATATAAAGATTAATAATTTTATGCTGGATAAAAAGATGTTGTTAACTTTAGAGGATAATTTTGAATGTGACGAGCTATGTTTAAATATTGACTTTGTTTGTTTACCAAATCATATTAAAAAAAAATACGCAGATATAATTAAAAAGTATCAAATTAGAATTGATCAAATTTTTGCAGCTGATTATTTAGTTAAAAACTATAAAAAGGATGATGAAGATTTAGCTCAAACTGCAGCCAGATTAAAATACGAAAATGATGAAAATGCAGTTCATATAATAAAAAAAATATCAGAAAAACCTGGCTTTTTTGAGAGATTTTTTAGATTTTTTAATTAATCTAAGTATTTATTTGTAATATTTCTTGAGTTCAGACTTTTCACCTACAAGTGTACACCTTCAGTATGTCCTTTCACAAACAAAAAACAATTAAAAAACCAATTCAACTTAAAGGCTTTGGTTTACATTCAGCCAAACCTGCAACTCTTACTATTAAACCTGCTTCACCAAATGAAGGTATTATTTTTATTAGAAAAGACTTAAATAAAAATAATGTAATTTACCCACACGTTAACAATGTAACTAGTGCAATGTTATGTACAACAATATCGAACGAATTTAATGTTAAAGTATCCACTATTGAACATTTAATGGCAGCGTTTTATGGTATTGGTATAGACAACGCAGTTATAGAAATTGATAATGAAGAAGTGCCGATTTTAGATGGTTCCGCAAAAATATTTGTAGATGAAATATTAAAAGTGGGTGTCGAAATTAGTGAAACCCCGATAAAAGTTATTAGAATAAACAAATTTATTGACTTAAAAGATGGTGCAAAATCGATTTCTATTCAACCTAGTAAAATAAATTTAGAAATAGATTTTGAGATAAAATATAAAAATCAATTGATTGGAAATCAAAGAAATACTCTAAAAGTTTACGAAGACGATCTGGAGGACACATTTAATTCCAGAACTTTTTGTTTGTATGAAGATATTGAAAAATTAAGATCTATGGGCTTTGCTAAGGGAGGCTCGTTAGAAAATGCTTTAGTGGTGAAAGACGCAAAACTCTTGAACAAAGATGGACTAAGAAATAAAAAAGAATTTGTTAATCATAAAATTCTTGATTGTATGGGGGATTTGTTTTTATCGGGTTATAAGGTAATTGGAAAAATAAAATGTTCACAGGGTGGCCATAAATTGACAAATGATTTATTAAGGAAAGTTTTTCAAAACAAAGATAATTATTCTATCTTTGAAATAAATGAAAAAAATATTCCTCATTCATTAGTTTACAGGCAGAATCTAAAATCTATTGCTTAAAAGATTTAGTTTAAAAAAAAATCTGGTATTATTATTCAATGAATTTTTTTTTAAAATCCCTAATAATAATAATTATTATTTTTTCTCAGCTTTCTTGTTCAAAAAAAGAAAAAGTAACAGTTTTAGAAAATAAAGATTTAAAATCTCAAATGATTGATCTTTATGCTGAAGGTTATGAGGCATTTTTAGATAGAGATACACTTTTTGCAGCAAAAAAATTTAATGAGGCAGAATTAATTTTCCCTCAATCCGAATGGGCTCCAGTCGCAGCTTTGATGACAGCATATGTGTATTACTCTGATGATTATTACTCAGATGCAATATATCATTTGGAGAGATATTTAAAAGTATATCCGAAACATAAAAACATTGATTATGGGCATTATCTTTTGGGGATGTGTTTTTATGAAAATATAATTGATGAAGGAAGAGATTTAAAGCCACTTTTAAATGCAAAAAAAGAGTTCGAAATATTAACAAACAAGTATCCTAATACAGAATTTGCGATAGATGCTAAATTTAAGTTAGGGCTTATTTCTGATCGTTTAGCTGGTAAAGAAATGTATATAGGAAGACATTATGAAAAATCACAAAAATGGGTAGCTGCAATTAACAGATTTAAAAATGTACTAGAAAACTATGAAACTAGTGTTTATATCGAAGAAGCAATTTATAGATTAGCGGAAATTCACTACATTATTGGATTAGATGAAGAGGCAAAAAAATATGCCACTTTATTGGGCTATAATTATGGTTCTAGTGATTGGTATAAAGCGTCCTATAAAATTTTTAATAAAGATTACGATTTGACTGAAAAAGAAATTTTTTCAATTAAACAAAAAGATAAAAAATCAATATTTAAAAAATTTAAAAAAAGATTTAAAAATCTTTTTAATTAAATGAATGAAAAACTTTTAAAAAAAGAATATCTTAAAAAAATTTCTCAATTTCAAAAATATAATCTGGCTTATTATGACAAAAGTAATCCAATTGTGGCTGACTCAGAATATGATAAATTAAAAAATGAAATTATCAATTTTGAAAAAAAATATGATTTTTTAAGAAGTCCTAATTCACCAAGTTCGACTGTAGGTTTTAAACCGTCAAAAAATTTTAAAAAGATAAAACATAAAGTTCAGATGCTTTCTCTATCTAATGCTTTTGATGAGGAAGATTTGATTAACTTTGAAAAAAGAATAACAAATTATCTTGATAAAAAAAGTGATTATAAAATTGAATACAGCGCTGAACCAAAAATAGATGGCATATCAGCATCTTTAACCTACAAAAATGGAATATTTGTAAATGGATTATCTAGAGGCGATGGCAAAGAAGGAGAAGATATTACAGAAAATTTAAAAACCATTAAAGATATACCTAAAAAGATCCTAGAAAAAAATTTTCCAAATGAGATAGATATAAGAGGAGAAGTTTATATAAAAAATTCTGATTTTAAAAAAATGTCTGATAAATTTGCAAATCCAAGAAATGCAGCCTCAGGCTCTTTACGACAAAAAAACCCAGATGAAACCAAAAAAATTCCTTTAAGATTCATTGCTTATACTTTTGGTTTTCAAAAAAACATGGAAGTTAGGTCGCAAACTGAGTTTCTTAAAAATTTGGATAAGTGGGGTTTTAAGGTTAATAAATTTAATAAAAGAATTATTGGTATCAAAAATTTACTGGAAAATTATAAATCTTTAGAACAAAAAAGAGATGAGTTGGATTTTGATATCGATGGTATAGTTTATAAAGTTAACGATTTTGAATTACAAAAAAGATTAGGAAATGTGGCTAATGCACCTCGTTGGGCAATAGCTCATAAATTTTCAGCCAATAGCGGTGTATCAAAAATATTAAATATAGAGATACAAATAGGAAGAACTGGAGCACTAACACCTGTAGCTAAGATAAGACCGATTAATATTGGTGGAGTTGTTGTTTCCAACGCAACTTTACACAATGAGGATGAAATAAAAAGAAAAGATATTAGGATAGGAGATGTTGCCACTATTGAAAGGGCAGGAGATGTTATACCTCATATAACTTCTATTGAAATCAAAAAAAGAGATAAGAATTCGAAAAAATTTATATTTCCAATTAAATGCCCATCATGTGGATCTTTGACAATTAAAGATTTTAATATAGTAACAAAAAAAAATGATGCTGTAAGAAGATGTCCTAGTGAGGGATATGAATGTGAAAAAATTTCTATAGAAAAAATCAAACATTTTGTTTCAAAAGATGCATTTAATATTGAGGGTTTTGGTAAAAAGATAGTTGAGAATTTTTGGAATTTAAATTTAATAAAGTTTCCTCAAGATATTTTTAAGTTAAACTACAATAAAATTGTAGATCTAGATGGATGGGGAACACAATCTGTTGCAAATTTAAGATACTCGATAAACTTGAGAAAAAAAATTTCTTTAGAGCGTTTTATCTACTCTCTAGGAATTAGACACATAGGACTCGAAAATGCAAAACTTTTATCAAAACATTTAAAAAATATGAAAAAGTTTTTAGATTTAACAAAAGCTAATAAAATCAATGAATTATTAAATATTGATGGAATAGGAGAAACTCAAATCAAATCTATTAAAAATTTTTTCTTTAATAAAACTAATTTAAATGTTGTTTATGAACTTGATAAAATACTATCGATTATAGATGATAAGGTAATTGAAAAAAATGGACCTTTAAAAAATAAAACGTTTATGTTTACAGGAAAACTCAATGGAATTAGTAGAGCAGAAGCTAAATCTTTGATAGAAAAAAATTCTGGTTCAATAATTAGTAATGTTTCAAAAAAACTTAATTACCTTATAGCGGGTGAGAAGCCAACTAAAAGAAAAATTGATTTGGCTAACGAACTTAAAATTAAAATTCTCAATCAAGAAGATTGGTTAAGAATGTTAAATAAATGAAGCTAACCATTTTTTTTCTTCCCTTTTTAAAAAGGGTGAAAGTTTTAGATAAACATTTAAGTGATAATTAAACAAATAGTCCTTCTCTTTTTTCACTAAATCTTTGAGATTTATTAATTCTTTATCTATTGGTGCTAGAGTTAAATTTTCAAAAAATAGTTTTTTATTGCTGTTTTTTATATAAACCAAATTTTCAATTCTTATTCCAAATGAACCTTTTTTATAAAATCCTGGTTCATTACTTAAAATCATTCCTTCTTGAAATTTAGTAGTATTAAATTTTGATATCGATTGAGGGCCTTCATGTACATTTAAATAAAAACCCACACCATGTCCAGTTCCGTGATCATAATTTAATTTGCTTTTGACGAGATATTTTCTTGCTAAAGGATCTAACAATTTTCCATTAAATTTATTATTAAGGTTTGCAGTAGCAATAGAAATATGACCTTTTAAAACTTTTGTGAAAATTTCTTTAATATATTTTTTTGGTTTTGAAAAGCAAATCGTTCTTGTTACATCTGTTGTTCCATAACGATATTGTCCACCAGAGTCACATAAAAAAATATCATTCTTTGTTAACTTCTTAGAATTATTTTTATCTGCTTTATAATGAATAATAGCACTATTCTTTCCTGCACCAGCAATGGTATTAAAGCTAGGATATAAATAATTTTTATCTTTTTTTCTAAAATTCTCCAATTTTAATTGAGCTTGATATTCAGTAATTTTTTTTTTATTTTTGTTTTTAATCCAATACAAAAACTTCGTAAGAGCAACTCCGTCTAGAATATGACTTTTTATCATATTATTAATTTCTACTTTATTTTTAACCGATTTCATTAAATAGATCGGATCAACCGTACTAGATATAGTATGTCTTTTTTTAACAATATTATTATGAAATAGTGAACAGGTTTTACTATCGATAATTATTTTATTTTTTTTTAACCTTTTTATTAACAGCTCAAAATCTTTTGGTGAGACTAAATCAATTTTTTTAATTTTTTTTTCTTTAATTAAATTTTTTGCTTTTATTTTTTCACAGATTAAGAAAATTTTTTTATTAGTACCAATTATAAGTCTACAGTTTGGTATTGGACTATTGGGATTATCATTTCCTCTAATATTCAATAACCAAGCAACATTTTCTGGAGCACTTATAAAGAGATAATTTGATCGTTTTTTTTTTATAAAAGTAGTAATTTTATTAATCTTAACTAAATGACTCTCTCCAACAATTTTTTTACTAAGAGAAAAAAAAGGTTTTGATTTAATTTGATAATTATTAAAAATATGATCTATTAAATTTGTCTTAATTTCTTTTATTTTATTGTATTTTAGGAAAAATTTATTAATTTGATTTGGTGTAAAAAGTTTTGGATCTAGTCCAAGTGTAAGATTTTTAAACAATTTACAATTTATAATCTTGTTTAAATTTGTTACTCTAAATTCTTTGCCAGACTCTATTTCTGCTTGGATTGTATACCTGCCATCAACAAATAAATAATTTTTTCTCTTGAGAATAATCGCAAAACCTGCAGAGCCAGAAAAATTAGAAATAATTTTTAATCTATCTTTTTGAGAATACTCTGAAAAAAATTCATCATTTTTGGGAATTATGTATCCGTCTATATTAAATTCTTTAAATTTATTTCTTAACTTAAATATTCTTTTTTTTATCATTTAAGTCTTTTTTGATATCGAATCCAACCAGGGCTTCTCATGTTATCGTTATCTTCTAAATCTTGATTAAATTCAAAATCTTCTATGTCCTCTTTTTCCTCATTGAAAGATGAATTTTTTTCGACGTATTCTTCAGGCAATTCGTCTATAAATCTTGAGGCCATGCTATCAATCCAATCACCTTGATAAAATCTGTTCATCGAAAAAGATATGATAGCTTGTTTTTTTGCTCTGGTAATACCAACGTACGCAAGTCTTCTTTCCTCCTCTAAGCCGTTTTGGCCCTTTTCCTCAATAGATTTTTGATGAGGAAATAGTCCTTCTTCCCAGCCAGGTAAGAAAACTACCTCAAATTCCAACCCTTTTGCAGCATGCATTGTCATCATATTAATTTTTTCCCCGTCCCATTCTTGATCAATAGACGTTGCCAACGAGACATGTTCTAAAAAACTCTCTAAATTATCAAATTCTTTCATAGCACTTAATAGTTCTTTAATATTTTCAAGTCTATTTTCATTTTCTAGATCTTTTTTATTTTTTAACATTGAAGAATAACCAGACTCATCTAAAATTATTTGTAAAAGTTTTACATGACTAAATTTTTTTATATTAAGTTCATATCTCCATTTATTTAATAAATTTAGAAATGACGATAAACCTATTTTTGTTTTTGGTTTAATTAAATTTAATTCAATTAATTTTTTTGAGGATTTTTCTAGGCTGAGTGAATTTTTTTTTGCATATTCATATATTTGCTTTACAGTGCTATCGCCGATTGACCTTTTGGGGTTATTTACAATTCTCTCAAAAGCCAAATCATCTTTTTCTTGAAAAATTATCCTTAAATAAGCAATACAGTCCTTAATTTCTGCTCTCTCATAAAACTTTGTACCCCCTATTATTCTATATGGAATACCAACTTTAAGAAATCTCTCTTCAAATTCTCTTGTTTGAAATATTGCCCTGACTAAAATAGCCACTTTGTTAAAAGAAAAATTTTTTTTTAAATTTTTTTCTAATTCATCGGATATACCTATTGCCTCTTCTTTTCCATTTTTAAAGCAATTTAATTTAACTAATTCGCCTTTTTTTTTTGTTGATTTTAATATTTTACCAACTCTATTTTGATTATTTGATATCAATTTAGAAGCAACAGATAAAATATTTTGGGTAGATCTATAATTTTCTTCTAATTTGATTATTTTAGTTTCCTCATAAATCTTATCAAATTCTAAAAAATTTTTTATTTCCGCACCTCGCCAACTATAAATAGACTGATCATCATCACCAACACAGCAAATATTTCTATTTTTTTCAGCTAAAATATTTAACCATCTACTTTGAATAAAATTTGTGTCTTGATATTCATCAACTAATATATATTTAAAATTTTTAGAATAAATTTCTTTGATATCGTTATTTTTTTCAAAAATTTTTACAGTATGCAAAATCAGGTCTCCAAAATCACAACAGTTTAGATCTATAAGTTTTTGCTGATAAATTTTGTATAAAGATAATATATTTTTTTCGTAAGTATCTTGATTTTTTAAAACAACGTCGTTGGGATAAAGCCCTCTATTTTTCCATTTATCAATTATAGATAAAATAAATTTTGGAGATAATTGTTTAGTGTCAATATTTTCAGACTTACAGATACTTTTAATTAATTTAGACTGGTCGTCTGTGTCAATAATTGTAAAATTAGATTTTAAATCTACCGCAGGTGCATGCCTTCTTAATATTTTATTGCAAATAGAATGAAAGGTTCCAAGCCATGGTAGACCAGTGGCATCAGCTTTCAGAATTGAGCTAACTCTGTTTTGCATTTCTTTAGCAGCTTTATTCGTAAATGTAACAGCCAATATTTGGTTTGGAAAAGCTTTTTTCTCTTTTATCAGGTTTGCAATTCTTGATGTGAGCACTTTAGTCTTGCCCGAACCAGCGCCAGCTACAATTAGTAATGGGCCGTCTATATGAGTTACGGCCTCTTTTTGGGCTGAGTTAAGAGATTTTATAAATTCAGAGTTTATCATTTTTAATTTTTTTATATAACATTATCTTAAATGTTTAATTTTACTCTTATATCAAAAAAAAATTTTTTGAACTTTTTAAATAAAGTTAATTTTATATTAATTAATATTTTTAATAATCTAAGATTTAGCAATTTAAAAAGACTTACTAAATTATTTTTTATTGATAAACGGGTCATATTCACATTAATAATCATTTTTTTTTCAGTATTTGTTCATTTATCTACCCCGGCTTTTTATAAAGATAGCTGGGTTAAGGGAATCGTTAAGAATCAGTTTGAGAAAGAATTTAAGTTTGACATAGAATTTAGTGATAAGTTTAATTACGCAATTTTTCCAATCCCACATTTTAGGTTTAAAAATGTAAAATTTATCTCTAGAGAGGGAGATTTAGCAGAAATTGAATTAATCAAGGTGTACCTAACGTTTAGTAAATTTTTGGATAAAAATAAAATGAATATTCAAAATGTAATTATTAAAAAAGCAAAATTCAATTTTTATAAAAATGATCTCAAAAATTTGTTTAATTTTTTTAATAAGAAAATAAACGAAAAAAAAATTATAGTCTTAGATAGTAAGATTTTTTTAAAAAATAACGAAGATGATATATATTCAATTATTTCGATAGATAAAAGCCAATCTTTTTATGACAATTTTGAAGATATTAATAACTTAATTATTGATGGAGAAATATTTAATAATTCCTTTAAGCTAAACCTAAAAAACGATTTTGTAGAAAAAAAATCCAATTTAGATTTAGTATTTGACAAGCTTAATAAACGATACATTAACACAATTGATTTTAAAAAAAAAAAGAAAGAGGGTAAACTAAGCTACTTAAATGCTAGAAAAAAATATGATACATTTTATTCATTTGACAAAGATGTCTTGAGTTTTAATTCCAACCAAAAAATTGATGATAATTTTTTTTATAATGGAAATTTAAATTTTTCACCCTTTTCTTCATACCTACAGGTAAATCTTAAAACTATTAATTTGAAAAAACTTTTAAATAATGACTCTTTATTCCTTGAAATTTTAAAATCTAATATATTTGAAAACGAAAATTTAAACTTTAATATTGAAGTTAAATCAAAAAACATTGCAGATCATAGAAAATTAAAGAATTTGAATTTGAATATAAATTATGAAAATCAATCACTAAATTTTAATCAGAGTAACTTCATACTTGAGGATATTTTAAAAATAAATTTAATTGATAGTCAATTCATAAATAAAAAAAAACAATATTTTTTAGGCAGTTTCGAAATATTAATAGACGATCATTCTGCATTATATAAGTTTTTTCAAACAAAAAAAAAGTATAGAAAAAAAATAGGCTCAATTTTTTTAACTGTTAAGTACGATTTTTTAAAAAATGATTTAATATTAGAGGAACTACTTGTTGATGATAAAAAAAATGAAAATATTATGAATTTTATAAAACGATTTAATCAGGACAATGAAGTAATAAAAAATAAAGTGGATTTAAGAAATTTTTTTAATTCTTTTATTGTAGAACTATAAAGGCTTAATCAGTTTTTTTGGATTAACTATTTTATTATAATTTTTTTCGTCAATTAATCCCGATTTTAATGCCTCTTTCTTTAAAGTGGTTTTATTTTTTAATGCTTTTTTGGCAATTTTTGCAGCGTTATCATATCCAATATGTGGTGCTAAAGAAGTCACTAGCATTAATGAATTATCTAAATATTCTTTAATTTTGACTTTATCAGCTTTTAAACCTTTTATGCAGAATAGTGAGAAGTTTTTAGTGCTGTCCGCCAATAAATCAATTGATTGTAAAATATTATGAGCAATTAACGGTTTAAAAACATTTAACTCAAAATGACCATGTGATCCTGCCATAGTAATTCCATTGTGATTTCCAATCACTTTAACACAAACCATTGTTACAGCCTCTGATTGGGTAGGGTTTACCTTGCCAGGCATAATTGAGGATCCTGGTTCATTTGCTGGCAAAACAATTTCTCCATATCCTGCTCTGGGTCCTGAGCCTAAGAATCTTATATCATTAGCAATTTTCATTAAACAAACTGCGGTAGTATTTAGCGTTCCTGAAAAATTTACAATTTCATCATGTGCTGCTAAAGCAGCAAATTTATTTTTAGTTGGTTTAAAGGGAAGTTTAGTAATTTTCTTAATCTCTTTAATAATTTTTTTATCGAAACCTTTCTTGGTATTTATTCCTGTCCCAACTGCAGTTCCTCCTTGTGCTAAATAATATATCTCATTTAAAGCTTTTTTAATTCTTATAATACAATCATCTAGCTGAGACTGGTATCCAGAGAATTCTTGTCCTAAAGACAAAGGGGTTGCATCTTGTAAATGAGTTCTACCAACTTTTATTATACTTTTAAATTTAGTAACTTTTTTTTTCAATTCTTTGTTTAACAATTCCAAAGATGGAAGTAGTTTATTTTTTGTTTCAAGTGCTATAGCTATATGCATAGCAGTAGGGAATACATCATTTGTTGATTGAGATTTATTTACATGGTCATTAGGATGCACTGGTTTCTTTGTTCCTTTTTTTCCTCCCAAAATCTCTATAGCTCTATTAGCTATCACCTCATTAACATTCATATTTGTTTGTGTGCCAGATCCTGTTTGCCAAACCTTTAGAGGGAAATGCTCATCTAACTTTCCGGAAATCACTTCATTAGAAGCCTTTATAATTGCTTTAGAGATTTTTGGTAAAATTTGTTTTTCTTTATTATGAACAATCGCTGCAGCTTTTTTTATTATGGCAATAGATTTTATTAAAATTGGTCTTACTAAAAATTCACCTATATCAAAATATTTCTTTGATCTTTGTGTCGAAGCACCCCAATATTTATTTTTTGGGACATTAATAAATCCAATACTGTCAAATTCTTTTCTTAATTTCATTGATTAATATGTAAATTTCAAATTATTATTAATATACATTAATTTTATAGAACTTACAGGAGCAATATGTCAAATTTTAGAAAGGTTGGAATTTTTATGAAAACTTTTGGACAGGATGTTAAAAATAAACCCTCATTTAGTACACATAAAATCAATAAATTACGAATAGACTTAATTAAGGAGGAGCTTCATGAATTGATTGAAGCAATGAAAAATAAAGATTTATTAGAAGTTGCAGATGCACTTACTGATATTTTATATGTAACTTATGGAGCTGGTCACGCATTTGGAATTGATTTAGACAAGTGTTTTAACGAGGTACAAAATTCAAATATGAGTAAATTGGATGATAATGGAAATCCAATTTATAATGAAGATGGAAAAGTCATGAAAGGTCCAAATTATTTCAAACCTGATCTTTCAAAGTTTGTTAATTGAGTTTTGATTGAAGCCATTTTGGTACAAAAATTTTTAATGACCCACTTTCACTTTTACAGACAAGTTCTTTATTAAGATTTTTGTCTGGAACTTTTATCAAAGCAAATGAAAATTTGCCGTTGATTAAAACTTTTCCAATCTCAATGTCATTATTATAAATTTTTTCTCCTTCAGATATCTTTCCTGTTATGATTTCTATTGGTAATAATCTCTTTGAAAGCTTATTTTTTAACTTTATTCTTGTTGTATTCTCTTGACCAACATAACAACCTTTTTTAAAGTCAATTCCATTTAGTTCTTCATAATTACATTCAATCCCAAATAATTTATTTTGTAATTTATTCAAATCTTTTGGGACAATTCCAAGTTTATGACTTTTTGAATAATAATTATTAATTTTATCACTGTTCAAATTTAATTTTTTTAAAGATAAATAAAGTTTTTCAAGATTAATAATCAATCTGGCCCCTAGATTTTTATTTCTTGGATCTAAAATAATTGGGTCCTCTCTATATTTAAAGGTAAAACCCAAAATATCTTTTGCACCTTCCATGGTTAAATATTTCTCATATTCAAAACAAGCAACAACGAATTCATTACTTAAATTTAGAATTTCAACTTTCGATCTTATCTTATAGAGATTTAGTTGTCTGAATATTTCATCACATTGACTTTTTTCACAATCTATAAAGTAACCAGACTTATGTTTAACTATGATAAACTCAAAAAGAAATTTGCCTTGAGGGGTCAATAAAGACGCGAAGCAACTTGACTGTTTTGTCACTTTATTAATATTATTACTTATAAGGTTCTGTAAAAAATCTTTGGCATCTAAACCATTAACGAAAAGAATTGCACGATCTTCTAAAATATAAACATTTTTTTTCATTTTAAATTGATATATATAAATTTTAATATAATGAGTTTTTTCTATAAATGTTAGATTTATTAATAAAAAATGGACAATGTTACATTGATGGTGAGCTAAAAAATGCAGATGTGTCTATCAAAGATGGAAAAATACAAGACATTGGAAAAATTTCACAAGAGACAAAAGATACTATAGAAGCAAAAGGATTGACTGTTTTACCTGGGTGCATTGATACTCAAACACATTTTAGGGAACCAGGTTCAACAGATACGGAGGACTTAAATTCTGGGAGTAGAGCAGCGGTTGCGGGAGGTATTACAGCAGTATTTGAAATGCCAAATACTAATCCTCCTACATCCAGTAAAAAAGAATTTAAAAGAAAATTAGATCTAGCTAAAAACAGAATGTACTGCAATTATGCTTTTTATTTTGGTGCAACCGCAGATAATTCGCACGAATTAGCTGACTTAAAAAATTTAGAAGGATGTTGCGGTATAAAACTTTTCGCCGGTTCCTCAACAGGAAATCTCCTTGTAGCGAACGAAAAGGATATTGAAACAGTATTTCAAAATAGCTCAAAAGTTGTTGCAGTTCATTCTGAAGATGAAGAAATTCTAAATATTAATAAAAAATTAATAAAAAAAGGTGATGTCCATACCCATCCGATTTGGAGGAGTGAAGAATGCGCGATTTCATCAACTCGAAGAATTGTAAAGATAGCTGAACGTTATAATAAAAAAGCTCACGTTTTACATGTTACAACCAAACAAGAAGTTGATTTTCTATCACAGCATAAAGGTAATATTACTTTTGAAATTACTCCACAGCATTTAACTTTATATGCACCTGATTGTTATGATAAACTTGGCACCTATGCTCAAATGAATCCACCTATAAGAGATAGATCCCACTATGATAGGCTGTGGTATGCAATTAAGAATAATTTTAATGATACCATCGGTTCTGATCACGCTCCTCACTTAAAAATGAATAAAGAAAAAGAATATCCGAATTCGCCCTCTGGAATGCCAGGCGTGCAAACACTATTGCCAGTGATGCTGAACCATGTAAATGATGGAAGATTGTCTCTTAAACAATTAATAAATTTAGTCTGCGAAAACCCTATTAAAATTTTTGGAATTAAAAATAAGGGTTTTATTAAAAAAGGATATGATGCTGATTTTACTGTAGTGGATATGAATAAAGATATAAAAATTAAAAACGAAAATATAGAGAGTAAATGTGGATGGTCACCTTTTGATGGATTTACTTTTAAAGGATCTCCAATCGCAACAATAATTAATGGAAAAATCAAGATGTTAAATGGAAAAATATTCGGACCTCCAGAGGGATTGCCTCTTAATTTTGACTAAAAATTTTTCTTTAACAAATTTTATAATTCGTTTTTTAATTTTTTTATAATTAAAACAGCTTACATATAAATTTTGTAATAAAGAAATCTAAATTTTTATCAAAATTCAATTTATTATCACTA